>DFHY01000075.1 GCA_002371345.1 Lachnospiraceae bacterium UBA3711 | reverse complement strand
AGCCACAATCCGCCGGAGTACAACGGTTACAAGGTTTACTGGGAGGATGGAGCGCAGATCACGCCGCCTCATGATTCCGGCATTATGGACGAGGTCAAGGCCATCACCGAGTATTCCTCATGCAGGACGATGGATAAGCAGGAGGCTGTCGGCAAGGGCCTGTATGTTGTGATCGGCGACAAAGAGGTCGACACAGACTATATGGAGGAACTGAAGAAGAATGTTCTCCATCCGGAAGCGATCAAGGCTGAGGCCGGGAACCTTAAGATAGTATATACACCTCTTCACGGAACCGGACTGATTCCGGCGACAAGAGTCCTGAAGGAGCTCGGCTTTGAGAATGTCATAGTAGTGCCGCAGCAGGAGAAGCCTGACGGGGAATTCCCGACGGTGTCATATCCGAACCCTGAGGCGGACGAGGCGTTTGAGCTCGGACTCAGGCTCGCCGAGGAGACGGGCGCGGACCTGGTTCTGGCGACGGATCCGGACGCTGACCGCCTTGGCGTGAGAGTGAGAGACAAGGACGGAGTCTACCACACCCTGACCGGAAATATGTCGGGAAGCCTTCTGGCGGACTACGAGATCGGCCAGAGGAAAGCCCTGAAGGGGCTCCCTGCTGACGGCATGCTGATCAAGACGATCGTGACAACCAACCTTGCGGACGCTATCTGCAAGTATTACGGTGTCGCGGAGTATGAATGCCTGACAGGATTCAAATGGATCGGGCGTCAGATCCTCAAGATGGAGAATGAAGGAAAGGGAACATACCTCTTCGGGTTTGAGGAGAGCTACGGATGCCTGATTGGAACCCACGCCCGCGATAAGGACGCCATAGTTGCCGTCATGGCTCTGTGCGAGGCGGCTGCCTACTACAGAACCAAGAACATGACCCTGTGGGATGCCATGCTCGACCTGTATGAGCGCTGCGGCTATTACAGGGACAATGTAACGGCGGTCGGCCTTAAGGGCATCTCGGGCCTTGAGAAGATCCGTCAGATTATGACATCTCTCAGGGAGAGCGAGCTGCATGAGATCGCGGGACACAGGGTGCTTAAGATCCGCGATTACGCTGCCGATACGGTTAAGGATCTCGTCACCGGAACACAGACCGGTACGGGGCTTCCGAAGTCAAATGTGCTGTACTATGAGCTTGAAGGGGATGCATGGCTGTGCGTACGTCCTTCAGGAACAGAGCCGAAGATCAAGTTCTACTATGGAATCGTCGGCACCTCGCTTGAGGACGCGCAGAAGAAGGACGATGAATTCAAGAAGATGATCGACGCGATGGTGGAGGAAATGGTAAACGGCTGATGACTCCGGTATGATACGCCTGTGTCATCTTTCCCGTTTTGGCTTTTATTCCCGTTTTGGCAAAGGTCTTGTCTCTTGACAAACGGTGCTTGTCGAGATATAAGATATGTTAGTGTCCGTGCTTATGTCACGGAAGACGAAAAAAAACCTATAAAGGAGAAGAAGGAGTAATCTTATGAATAAGACTGAATTGATCGCGGCGATGGCTGAGAGTGCTGAGCTTTCCAAGAAGGATGCCGAGGCTGCTTTGAAGGCATTCATTGAAACAGTGAGCGGTGCCCTGAAGAAGGACGACAAGGTTCAGATCGTTGGGTTTGGTACCTTTGAGGTCGCGAAGAGACCTGCCCGTGAGGGAAGGAATCCTCAGACTGGTGAGTCTATGAAGATCAAGGCTTCAAAGAGCCCGAAGTTCAAGGCCGGCAAGGCTCTGAAGGACGCGGTGAACTGATCCGGATATCGAAATCAGTTTTTTTACGGAGCGGGTTTTCCCGCTCCGTTTTTTCTGAGGATACACTGACTTAATCATTGTTTCCCATGGCCTCCGGAGAATCATTCGGGAGGACGCCGGTCCGGGGATGATTCGGAGGCTGTCATCATAAAGTGCTGAATATATTAATAGCTGTGAGGGTAGTATGAGACTCGACAAGTATTTAAAGGTTTCAAGGCTGATCAAGCGCCGCAGCGTCGCGAACGAAGCATGCGATACGGGAAGGGTGCAGATCAACGGAAAAGCGGCGAAGGCTTCTGCGCAGGTTAAGCCGGGTGATGTCATAGAGATCGCGTTCGGAACCAGAAACGTGAAGGCGGAGGTGCTGAGCGTAGCTGAAACTGTCAGGAAGGAAGAGGCGCAGGAGCTTTTCAGATACCTGTGATCCGGCTGAGATGTTTTATCTGTAATACGATGATGTAAAGGCCAACACCCTGACCTCCACATCATAATATTAAATCTGTGTAACAATTGATTCAAATATCTGAATTGGGCTTGAATTTGCCGGATTGGCAGATTACAATTAATATACTTTCAGGAAAATCTTTTCCGTGTGTCATACGTGGATAAGGAAGCTGCGGGAAAGTATACTGCAGTACGTTTTTTTAAGAGGTGGTTGTGATGCGGTCGAACAGGCAGCCTGTTTCAAGGGAGACCCGGAGAGGGATGATATTGATTATCGTCGTAGTAGGTATTACTATACTAGCCCTCGCCATCAGGTGTCGGTCGCTGGCGGATAAGAATGATACTTATGCACAGCAGATTGAATCTCTGGAGCAGAAGATCACGGACGAGCAGGACAGGGGTGAGAGCATCGAGACGTTCCGCGGCTACACGCACACCAACGCGTATATTGAGAAAGTTGCGAGAGAGAAGCTCGGGCTGGTATATCCGGACGAGGTTATCTTCCAGCCTGCCCAGTGATATCCGTACATCAAAGGGGGAATAAAGGGCACTTTAACTCCCGGCATTATCATATGACATGACTGCGCTCTGCGGATTGATTCCGCAGGGCGTTCTTTTCGATAGTTCAGAGATAAATAAACTCAATGATGAGGAAGCAGTACGGCCGCGGACCGATTCCGCAGGGCGTTCTTTCTCCCGGAGGATTACAGGCCATATGAATAAGACTGTACCGGCTATAATAAAGCGTGCCATGGATGGCATGGGTATTGCGCCGTGCCGCATCCTTACTGCTGTATCCGGAGGGGCGGATTCCGTGTGCCTGCTTCTTGCGCTCAAAGACCTCGGATACAGCCCTCACGCGGTGCATGTAGAGCATGGGATACGCGGCAGTGAGAGCCTTGAGGACTGTGAATATGTCAGGAACCTGTGCGTGGGGTATGGGATTCCGGTCAGTGTTGTACATGTGGACGCGCCGGCAGCGGCAGAGTCGTCTTCCATGACACTGGAGGAGGCGGCCAGGGAGCTTCGCTGGAAGGCTCTGAGAGATGCCGCGGATGCTGAGGGAATCAGTATTATAGCGACGGCCCATCACCGGATGGACCAGGCTGAGACGGTCCTCTGGAACCTGATCCGGGGAAGCTCATTGAGCGGTCTGGCCGGGATACGCCCGGTACGCAGGGATGGCGCGCTGACCGTGATCAGACCTATGCTGGAGTGCGGCAGAGACCAGATCGAAGACTACCTGGTACAGAAGAACGTATCATGGCGGACGGACAGCACGAACGCGGATACGGATATTACCAGAAACGCCATCAGGCTGGAGGTGCTTCCGCTGCTGGAGAAGCTGAATCCTGAGGCTGTCAGCCATATTGCCCAGGCGGCATCAGATATTCTATGCGAGGATGAATGGCTCGAGGCCCGGGCGGAGCGGGCGTGGGAGAGCGTAATTATAAGCAGGGGTGAAGGAGCCGGATCTGACTGGACTGCCGACCGGGATGAGATAAAGCGGTGCCCCGGAGCCGTCAGGCGGAGGATCCTTCACCGCCTGATCTCATGCTGTGAGGGCGGCGGAAAGGATATCACACGAGCGCATGTACTTGCCATGGAAGATCTTGTGTTCGGAAGAAGCGGGCGCAGCGTGTGCTTTCCCGGAGGCGTGAGAGCCGTCTCGGAGGACGGGATCCTCAGGCTGACACGCTCAAATCCGGAAATGATATCGGAAATCATACCTCTCGACAGGGACGGGACGTATTGTTTTCCTCTGAAAAACAGCAGGATTGAGGCGGAAGTTTCTTATATTACCTGGTCCGGGGGAGAGGTGCCGAAAAAGAAGTACACGAAGTATCTGGCTTATGATACAATACAACAGAATATTGTCCTGCGGACAAGGAGACCGGGAGACTATATTGTTGTCAACTCTTCTATGGGGCGCAGGAAACTGAAGGATTATCTGATCGATGAAAAGGTTCCGCGCGGTGAGCGTGATTCTCTTCCGCTGATAGCGCAGGGAAGCCATGTGCTGTGGGTCGTCGGTATGAGGATCAGCGAGGGAGCCAGAGTCAGGGACGGCGTAAGGGCTGTCCGGATAAGGGTGAAAGCTGTGCCGTCTGATCCGGGCGGGGACATTTCCGCGCGGGAGAGCGGCTGCAGGTCTGAATGAGGAGGACAGAATGAAGGAAACCGTAAGAGTACTGATTCCGGAAGACAAGGTAGATGAGAGGATAGCGCAGCTCGGCGAGCAGATCAGCCAGGACTATGCCGGGAAGCAGGTGCATCTGATCGGAATACTGAAGGGGAGCATCTTCTTTATCTGTGAGCTGGCGAAGCGGATCACAGTGCCGGTAACGATGGATTTTATGTCGGTATCCAGCTACGGGGCGGGCACTAAGTCCAGCGGAGTGGTCAAGCTGATCAAGGATCTGGATGAGTCTATCGTCGGAAAGGATGTTCTGGTTGTCGAGGACATTATTGACTCCGGGCGCACGCTCAGCTACCTTCTGCAGAATCTTTCCAGCCGGCATCCGGCGTCTATCCGTCTGTGCACCATGCTTGACAAGCCGGAGCGCCGTGAGGTGGATGTGGATGTAGACTATCAGGGATTCAGGATTCCTGACGAGTTCGTTGTCGGGTACGGGCTGGATTATGATCAGAGATACCGGAACCTGCCTTATATTGGAGTATTGTCACTGACAGAGGAGTAATTGATTTTGAACAAGGGCACAAGGGCGACCGGCCTTTACATGATACTTGGGTTATTGCTGATACTGCTGATCTTTACGCTCAGGGACAGCTTTAACGGACGCAGCGATATTACCTCGCGCGAATTGAAATCCATGCTGGAGAACGGCAAAGTCTCGATGGTGGAGGTCGTTCAGAATGAGGAGGTCCCGACAGGATCGCTCAAGATTACGACCACGGACAACGAAGAGCTGTCAATGAATGTCACAGACGTCAATGACGCCGTCGCGATGGCCGGAAAATATGACGTCACTGTACGAGTGCAGGACATCTCGCGCCGCAGCACGCTGTTTTCGACGTTTCTTCCGATGCTTCTTATCGGAGTGATGATGTTCCTCTTCTTCACTATGATGAACCGCCAGCAGAACGGCGGCTCCATGATGATGAACTTCGGGAGAAGCCGGGCGAAGATGTTTACTCCATCTGCGAAGAAGGTGACGTTTTCGGATGTCGCGGGTCTTGAGGAGGAGAAGGAGGAGCTGGAGGAGCTGGTGCAGTTTCTGTCGGAACCGGACAAGTTTCTTGGCGTCGGCGCCAGAATACCGAAGGGCGTGATTCTGGTAGGCCCTCCGGGAACCGGCAAGACACTTCTTGCCCGCGCGGTCGCGGGTGAGGCGGGAGTACCGTTTTTTTCGATATCGGGTTCCGACTTTGTTGAGATGTTTGTCGGCGTCGGCGCGAGCCGTGTGAGGGATCTGTTCGAGGAAGCGAAGAAGAATCAGCCATGTATCGTATTCATCGATGAGATCGACGCTGTCGGGCGCCGGAGAGGCACCGGAATGGGCGGCGGCCACGATGAGAGAGAGCAGACCCTGAACCAGCTTCTCGTGGAGATGGACGGCTTCTCTGAAAATGAAGGCATCATTGTGATGGCGGCTACCAACAGGGTCGACATTCTTGATCCTGCAATTCTTCGCGCGGGCAGGTTCGACAGGCAGGTTCATGTAGGACGTCCTGACGTCAAGGGGCGCCTCGAGATCCTGAAGGTCCACTCGAGGAAGAAGCCGCTTGCGGATGACGTCGATCTGAACACCATAGCCCGCACCACTGCCGGCTTCACCGGCGCGGACCTGGAGAACCTGATGAACGAAGCCGCCATCAACGCGGCGAAGGATCAGAGGACATTTCTGAAGCAGAGCGATATTGAGCACGCATTTATCCGGATCGGGATCGGCTCCGAGAAGCACAGCCGCCTGATATCGGAGAAGGAGAAGCGTATCACCGCTTACCATGAATCCGGGCACGCGATCCTGTTTCATATGCTTCCTGATGTCGGACCGGTGCACACGATCTCCATAATACCGACAGGACACGGCGCCGCCGGATATACGATGCCGCTCCCCGAACGGGATGAGATGTTTGAAACCAGAGGGAGGATGCTGCAGAGCATAGTTGTATCTCTCGGGGGAAGGGTTGCCGAGGAACTGGTGATCGGAGATGTCACTACAGGCGCATCGCAGGATATCAAGCAGGCGACAGCGATCGCCAGGGCTATGGTGACCAAGTACGGCTTCTCGGACAGACTTGGCCTGATCAATTATGAACAGGGCGAGGATGAGATCTTTATCGGCAAGGATCTTGCGCATACCAGGCAGTACGGAGAGCGGGTTGCGTCCATAATTGACGAGGAAGTCAAGAAGATTATTGACGAAGCTTACGAAACGGCCCGCAGCATGATCTCGGAAAAACGCGATGTCCTCGACAGGTCTGCCGAACTGCTTCTTGAGAAGGAGAAGCTGAGCCGCGAAGAATTTGAAGCATTGTTTGAGGCCTGAGATAAGGCGCGGAACTCTGCTCTACAGGCGCAGGGCGTAGCAATCATTCTTTATGTGATTTGTCATATAGCCGGACCAGAGCTTTTATTTTGCTCCTGCGCTGTGGAGCAGAATAACAGCAATATGGATATATTGCACAAATTATGCTGATTTATTCAGACAAGTTTGGGCAGACTTCGGCGGGGTTTCATGATATAAATATAAATGTAAAAACCCCAATACATTATATAGTTTTTGCTACACCCCATAAGAGAATACCTTCTCCAAAGGAAAAGGAACAGCGCGAGAGTGCTGTTCCTTTTCTCCGCTCCGGCATTCGCCGGAGACTTCAAGATAAAAAGCCAGAGACAGGAAAGGCATGTTGATATGTACAAGAAAACGTTCAGTCAGGCAGCCCGCACAGCCCGGTATGTCATGGAGATGCTTCCGACACTGAACCTTGACGCGTTGTTTTCGGATGAGAGTCCGGCCTATGTGGATCCTTTTGAACCTGAGGTCGGGGATGTCGTGACGATCAGGGTGCGCACAGCCAGAGCTAACGTTGATGAGGTATGGATCGTCGGTGATCATCTGCGCGAGCGGATGGAATACGAGCGGTCTATGGGGCTTTTTGACTATTACGCCGTTAAGGTGCGCATGGGCAGGCAGCCTATGAGCTACTGCTTTGAAATCATCAGCGGGCCCATGCGGGTAATTCTGAACAAGAGGGGAATATCTGAACGGGCGGACCGCGAGTCAAGATTCAGGATCTGTCCGGGCTTCTCCACTCCCGACTGGGCGAAGGGGGCGGTCATGTATCAGATATACACTGACCGTTTCTGCAGGGGGGACGTTAAAAATGATGTGATAGATAATGAATACTTCTATATTGGCAGGCCTGTCCGCCATATTTCCGACTGGTACCGGAAGCCTGAGGCGATGGATGTCGGCAATTTTTACGGAGGCGACCTTGAGGGGGTCAGGCAGAAGCTTGATTATCTTAAGGATCTGGGAGTTGAGGTTATCTATTTCAATCCGCTGTTTGTATCTCCTTCCAATCACAAGTACGATACCCAGGACTATGATCATATAGATCCGCATATCGGAGTTCTCGCCGTCGACGAGGGCGAGGTCCTTCCGGAGGGAGAGCGTCGGAACGCCATGTCAGAGCGCTATGTGTGCCGGGTGACACGCAGGGAGAACCTTGAGGCCTCAGACAGGCTGTTTATCAGCCTTGTAAAGGAAGCGCACAGCCGGGGGATCAGGGTCATTCTTGACGGGGTATTCAATCACTGCGGTTCTTTCAATAAATGGCTTGACCGCGAAAAGATATACAGCGGCCAGGACGGGTACGAGGACGGAGCCTACGTCAGCGGAAGCTCGCCGTATTATGACTTTTTTCTGTTCCGGGAGAAGGATCCTTCTGCATGGCCTGATAACGCGTCATATCAGGGATGGTGGGGGCATGATACCCTTCCGAAGCTGAATTATGAGGGATCTGATTCCCTGACGAGTTATATCCTGTCCATTGCGCGGAAATGGGTCTCCCCTCCGTATTGTGCCGACGGATGGCGCCTGGATGTAGCCGCTGACCTGGGACAGAGCGCGGAGTTCAACCACCGGTTCTGGAAGGCATTCCGCCATGAGGTCAAGAAGGCGAATCCTGAGGCGCTGATTATTGCGGAGCATTACGGGGACGCCGGCCAGTGGCTTGAAGGCGACGAGTGGGACACAGTCATGAACTACGACGCTTTCATGGAGCCTGTCACCTGGTTCTTTACAGGTATGGAGAAGCATTCCAACGAATACCTGGAGGAGCAGCTGGGCAACGCGGATTCATTTTTCGGATCGATGCGTTATCACATGAGCTCTTTCATGGAGACATCTCTTCTGTGCGCTATGAACCAGCTCTCCAACCATGATCATTCACGGTTTCTGACGCGCACGAACCATCGTACGGGCAGGGCGGCTGACTATGACTTTGACGCGGCCTCGGAGGGGGTCGACCCGGCGGTTATGAGAGAGGCGGTTGTACTGCAGATGACCTGGCCGGGAGCTCCGACACTGTATTACGGAGACGAGGCGGGGCTTACCGGATTCACTGATCCGGATAACCGCAGGACGTATCCGTGGGGCAGGGAGGATAATCAGATGATTGCGTTTCACAAGAGCGTGATCGCGATGCACAAGAGCCGCCCGGTGCTGAAGACCGGATCGATCAAGTTCCTCGGAGGCGGGTATCAGTATCTTGCGTATGCCAGGTTCAATGAGGAGGAGCAGATCGCTTGCCTGTTCAACAACGCCGATCAGGAGATTGAGATCACAGTGCCGGTGTGGACCGCGCTCGTACCGGAAGACTGCGTGATGACGAGGATCTTTATGACGGATGCGGATACCTATACTACAAGACGCAAGTTATACCAGGTTCACAGGGGTGAGCTGAAGATGAAGCTTGCGCCGCGCTCTTCGGCGGTGCTTTCTTCCAGGCCGGAAGCGTAACGCGGCGATCCGTACACTATAAGTTGGGGCAAGAATACTTTAGATCATAAGATCACTATAAGGGGGTAAACAGATGAACATCGTAGTACTGGCTGGGGGGATCAGCACTGAGCGGGAGATCTCGATCGTGTCGGGAAGCATGGTGTGCAAGGCGCTGAGATCCAAGGGACACAGATCGATATTAATAGATGTATTCTGCGGGGACGAGCGTGTCGGAGATGATAAAGGCAGCGCATTTTCCGATGAATATGATGTAGATGAAGCCGCGGCATATGCGCGTTCCTTCGACGGAAGACTCGAGGATATGAAGAGAAGGGGATTCTTCTTCGGGCCGAATGTCCTGGAGCTGTGCAGAAGTGCTGACGCGGTGTTCATGGCGCTTCACGGTTCAAACGGAGAGGACGGGAAGATCCAGGCAGTGTTCGAGCTTATGGGTATTCCCTATACCGGCAGCGGATACCTCGGCAGTGCACTTGCCATGGACAAGGATCTTGCCAAGCAGCTGTTCAGGGACAACGGCGTTCCGACTCCGAAGGCTATTGTGCTCCACAGGGGGGATAAGGTAAAGAGCGCCTCCGCGAACGGAGTGGGCCTGCCATGCGTTGTAAAGCCCGCCTGCGGCGGATCCAGCGTCGGCGTCAGTATTCCCTGGACGGAGAAGGCGTACAGGGAGGCGGTTGAAGACGCGTTCTCCTATGAGGACACTCTCATTGTTGAGCAGTATATCAACGGCAGGGAGTTTTCCTGCGGCATAGTTGACGGCGAGGCTTACCCGGTTATAGAGATCGCTCCGCTTCACGGATTCTATGACTATACCAACAAGTATAAGGCCGGATCAACAGTGGAGACCTGTCCGGCCGATATCTCCGCGGAGCTGTCCGAGAAGATTCAGAAAGCCAGCCTTGCAGCGTATCACGCACTCAGGCTGGACAGCTACGGCAGGGTGGACCTGATGCTGGACGAGGATGAAAATGTCTACTGCCTGGAGGCAAATACACTTCCCGGCATGACGCCGACCAGCCTGCTTCCGCAGGAGGCAGCGGTGCTTGGCATTGATTTTCCGTCGCTGTGTGAGAAGCTGATCGAAGTATCGTTGAAAAGAGGCAAGTGATGAAGGGACTGACTTTGAGAAAGATTGCAGAAGTGACAGGCGGAGAACTCCGCCTGTCACTTCTGGACAAGGACGGAAGATATCTGTGCCTGGACGGCAGGCAATTGGGAGAATCGCATCGGCAGCTCCTCGGGCGCGAAGTGTCTTCCATAGTCACGGACAGCCGCAGGGCGGGGGATGGAGCGCTGTTCGGCGCGATAGTCGGAGAGAGGGCCGACGGCCATTCTTTTATACCCACGGTATTTGATCAGGGCGCGGTATGCGTGCTGGCGGAGCGCGAACTGGAGATGGAGGATGTGTTCGGAAGCATGAGCGGGGACGGAGCGAAGACTCACGATGCCGTAGAGCCGAAGGGGCCGCGCGCATGGATCCGTGTTGAGAACACTGTCTCAGCTCTCGGCGCGATCGCGGCGGAGTACCTGAATATACTTGGAATACCGGTCGTCGGCATAACAGGCTCCGTGGGTAAGACATCCACGAAGGAGATGATCGCGTCGGTTCTTTCCGTAAGGTTCAGGACAAGAAAGACTGAGGGCAACTTCAACAATGAGCTTGGACTGCCGCTTACGGTTTTTTCTCTCGAGGAGGGGGATGAGGCCGCGGTGCTCGAGATGGGAGTGAGCCACTTCGGTGATATGACGGCCCTTGCCGGGATTGCGCGCCCGGGAAGGATGGTGATTACGAATATCGGAACCTGCCACCTGGAATACCTGCATGACAGAAAAGGCGTATTTCGGGCAAAAACAGAGGTCTTTGACTTTATGAAGCCCGGTTCAATGGTATTTCTTAACGGAAATGACGACCTTCTGAGGCAGGTGGAGGATGTAAACGGGACCAGTCCGGTTTTCTTCGGAGTGGACAGCCGGTGCGGCGGAGTGTCAGATCTGTCCGCGGGCTCTGAGATCTCCTACCCGGCCGGACTTCAGGATGTACAATGCGTAACTGTGACTGAGATGTCCCCTCTCGGATTTGACGGAACGGAATGTACGATTCATACGCCGAAGGGCGATATGAGAGTCAGAGTTCCGGTTCCCGGTATCCACAACTGTTCCAACGCGGCGGCGGCCGCCGCTGTCGGTCTCAGCTTCGGCATGAGCCTGGATGAGATCAGGAGGGGAATCGAATCGGCCAGGACCATATCCGGGCGGTTCAAAATCATGAGATCAGGCAGCCGCACTGTGATCGATGACTGCTATAACGCGAACCCGGTATCCATGAAATCGTCGCTGCGGGTCCTTAAGGGCGCTGAAGGAAGAAGATGTGCCGTTCTCGGCGACATGGGAGAGCTTGGAGAAGACGAGGTGCGTCTGCATGAGGACGTCGGCGCGTACGCCGCTCAGTGCGCGGACCATCTTGTTGCCATAGGAAATCTCTCGAAGGCCATGTATGAGTCAGCGCTCAGACAGCGGCCGGGGATGTCGGCGGTATGGTACGGAACTGTCGAGGAGTTTCTGGCTGACGCAAAGTGGCAGATTCTTGACAACGACACAGTTCTCGTAAAGGCCAGTCATTTTATGCAGTTCGGCAGAATCGTGGAGGCGCTGACATGAAGATCATTGCCGGGCTCGGGAATCCCGGGCGGAAATACGAAAAGACCAGGCATAACTGCGGGTTTGAGGCTTTGGACGTTCTGGCGGACCGGTACAGGATACAGGTCACGCAGGAGAAGTTCCGCTCTCTGTGCGGGACAGGCATCATCGACGGCGTCAGGGTGCTTCTGATAAAGCCCCAGACATTCATGAATCTCAGCGGGGAGGCCCTGCACGACGCCTGCGCGTGGTATCAGGCCGATCCTGCGCGGGACCTGATTGTAATGTACGACGATATCAATCTGGAGCCGGGGCAGCTTCGAATCCGCGCAAAGGGATCCGCCGGCGGCCACAACGGAATGAAGAGCATCATCAAAATGCTCGGAACGGAAGAATTTCTCCGCATACGGATCGGTACCGGACATCCGCCCGACGACTATATGCAGGTCGACTGGGTTCTGGGACATTTTCCGTTGTCAGAGCGTCTGCTGATGACGGAGGCGTATGACAGAGCTTCAAGAGCCGCCCGGGACCTGCTTACGGAGAGCGCGGATAAGGTAATGAGCGAGTATAACCGGTATATATCACATGATTAAAGCGATGTATGCGCCGATGGAGGAGATGGAGGCATTTCATCAGATCCGGCGCGGAATGCAGAAAAAAAACCAGCATGGAATGATTCTGACAGGAGGCTGTATAGATTCACAGAAGGCTCATCTGATAGGATGCCTGGCACTGGACTATCCGGTCACCTGCATTATCGCTCCCGACGACCTCAGGGCGAAAGAGATCTTCGATAATTACAGGATATTTGATGAAAATGTTCTTCTCTATCCGGCAAGGGACTTTCTGTTCTTTCAGGCGGACCTGAAGAGCCGTACCCTTACGGCCCAGAGAGTGCGCTGTATGAAGGCGCTTGCCGATATGACGTCAGGACTCGGGCATGAGAGAGTCACGATAGTGCTGACCCAGCGCTCTCTGATGAGCCACTGCATGAAGGCCGGGGAGTGGATGGACGCTATCAGGTCTTTTACCACCGGCGATGAGATCGATATACAGGAGGAGAAGCGGGTGCTCTCTCTCATAGGATATGAGAGAGTGGACATGGTGGAAGCGCCGGGCCAGTTTGCCGTGCGCGGCGGGATCCTGGACATCTATCCACTTACCGAGGATAATCCTGTGCGTATAGAGCTCTGGGGAGATGAGATCGACAGTATTCGATATTTCGATGTGGAGTCCCAGAGGTCGAAGGAACAGACCGAGGGAGTGCGGATCTATCCCGCGGCGGAGTTTGTGACGACGCAGGAGATCACGGAGAAGGGACTTAAGAAGATAAGCAGGGAAGCCGCAGCGCTCGGGAAAACATTCCGCGGCAGCCAGAAGAGTGAGGAGGCGTCACGGGTCTTGAGGATCGCGTCGGACGCGCGGGAGCGCCTCGAGGACTTCGGGGATACCTCGGTGATGGAGGGACTCTGCGATTATTTCTATCCCGACGCGGTATCTCTGCTGGATTACTTTCCGGACGGGACTGTGTTCTTCATGGATGAGCCCGCCCGCTCCTCGCAGAGCGCAAGGGAGGCGGAGGATGAATTCAGGGAGAGCCTGTCGCACCGCCTGGAGAAGGGGTATGTTCTTGCCGGGCAGGCGAAGATGCTGTTTTCCGCGAAGGCTGTGGAGGAGAAGCTGTCCGAAAGGCTGCTGGTCGGACTGACCACACATTCAGGATCAAAATGCCCGTATCCGGTTCTCGGCCGCGCGGAGATCCAGGCCGCCGGATGCGGAATATACAACAGTAATTTTGAGCTTCTTGTGAAGGATCTTGCGCATTATAAGAGGCAGAAGTACCGCGTAGTAGTTCTCTGCGCTTCAAGGACCAGAGGGCAGCGGCTCGCCAAGGACCTGACGGACAACGGCGTGACGGCATTCTATTCAGAGAATGAGGACAGGACCCTTCAGGGCTCCGAGGTCATGGTGACCTACGGAAATACGCACCGTGGATATGAGTATCCGCTGCTTAAGTTCGCCGTGCTGAGCGAATCGGATATCTTCGGGCGCCAGAGAAAGAAGAAGCGCCGGAAGGTGGAGCGCAGCGGCAAGACGATAGCCTCATTTACAGAACTTCATCCGGGAGATTATGTCGTCCATGAGAACCACGGAATAGGTATCTACCGCGGTATAGAGAAGATCCTCTCCGACGGGGTCCAGAAGGACTACATGAAGATCGAGTACGCCGGAAAATCGAACCTGTATGTTCTGGCGACTCAGCTTGACCTGATTCAGAAGTATGCCGGATCCGACGCGAAGTCGCCGAAGATATCGAAGCTCGGCGGCGAGACATGGTCCCACACCAAGGCAAGGGTGCGCACCGCTGTTGAGGAGGTTGCGCAGGACCTTGTCGACCTGTACGCCGTAAGGGCGAACAGAAAAGGATATGCGTACGGTCCGGACACCTCGTTCCAGACGGAGTTTGAGGAACTGTTTCCCTTTGAGGAGACACAGGACCAGCTTCAGGCAATTGCTGACACGAAGAAGGACATGGAATCTCCGAGGATCATGGACCGCCTGATCTGCGGGGATGTGGGCTACGGGAAGACGGAGATCGCGATCAGGGCGGCCTTCAAGGCAGTGTGCGAGAGCAGGCAGACGGCCATACTGGTTCCAACAACGATACTCGCACAGCAGCATTTCAACACTTTCCAGCAGAGGATGAAGGATTATCCGGTCAGCGTCAGGATGATGAGCCGCTTCAGCACGAAGGCTGAGATGTCAGAGACTCTGAAGGGGCTGTCGAACGGGCAGGTGGATATCGTGATAGGTACGCACCGCCTGCTTTCCAAAGATGTGAAGTTCAAGGATCTGGGACTTCTGGTGATCGATGAGGAGCAGCGCTTCGGCGTGACGCACAAGGAGAAGATCAAGCAGATGCGCAGTGACGTGGACGTGCTCACGCTTACGGCGACGCCGATTCCCCGCACTCTGCATATGAGTCTCGCCGGGATACGCGACATGAGTGTGCTGGAGGAGGCTCCTCAGGACCGGCTGCCGATCCAGACCTTTGTCATGGAGTTTAATGAAGAGACTATCCGTGAGGCAATTATCCGTGAGATGACCCGCGGCGGGCAGGTCTACCTGGTATACAATCATGTATCGACGATCGCCGATATGGCAGGACGCGTCAGCTCTCTGGTTCCGGAGGCCCGCATAGCATATACTCACGGCCGTATGAGCGCCAACCAGATAGAAGATATCATGTATGACTTCATAAACGGCGATGTGGATGTCCTTGTGACGACCACGATCATAGAGACAGGGCTTGATATCGCGAATGTCAATACCATTATCATCTGCGACGCCGAGAGGATGGGGCTGTCCCAGCTCTATCAGCTGCGCGGACGTGTCGGGCGTTCGAACCGTACCGCCTACGCATTTCT
>DFHY01000003.1:2729-10337 GCA_002371345.1 Lachnospiraceae bacterium UBA3711 | reverse complement strand
GAGATGAGCTGGGGACATGTCGAGAATCCGAAGAAGGTGTTCAAGGTTGGTGAGGAAGTCACTGTCCTGATTAAGAACATCAACGGAGAGAAGATCGCTCTGTCCATGAAGTTCCCGGGACAGAATCCGTGGCTGAACGCTGTTGAGAAGTACGCTGCCGGTACCATCGTTACCGGACGTGTAGCGCGTATGACCGACTTCGGCGCGTTCGTAGAGCTTGAGCCGGGCGTTGACGCTCTGCTTCATGTTTCACAGATTTCCCGTGAGCATGTCAACAAGCCTTCGGATGTTCTCAGAGTTGGACAGGAGATCGAGGCGAAGGTCGTTGACTTCAACGGACAGGATCACAAGATTTCCCTGAGCATGAAGGCTCTTGAGGATATGGCTCCGAAGCATGACGAGATGGCTACATCTATCGGCGACATGATTCCGGACGAAGTAGCTGAGGAAGTTCCGCAGAAGTGATTTCCTGAATATAATAACCGGTTGAATTGGACAGGGGCTGCTGCAATGCGCGGCAGCCCCTGTTTTTCTTAAGAACCAGGGCGGCCTCTTATGACGAAGGCATCCCGAAAACTATTGCTGCAGTGGCCTCTTATGGCAAAGGCATCCCGAAAACTATTGCTGCAGTGGCCTCTTATGGCGAAGGCATCCCGCAAACTATTGCTGCAGTGGCCTCTTATGGCGAAGGCATCCCGCAAACACGTCGCCTGCTTTTGCCCGCCTGCGATGCAATTGCACGCGCTCCGCTCTCCCATAGAAGAGTTGGTCGGCTTCGCGCGTGCATGCATCTGGCCGGGCTCAGTCGGCTCCTATAGTTTGCTGAGGATGCCTTGTGCCATTACGAGGCCGATCTGTCATGTGCTGCAGAGAGAACGGACAAGGTTGTGAATATAGTTTCCGAAGAATTCACCGTTGTTCTCCATTCCTTGAGTGTATTCGAACCACTTTACAGGATCCGTGAAGGAGCGCCTGAACACAGGATGTGATTCAGATTCAGAGAGTGATGGCAGGAATACTCCCTCTCTTTTGACGTAGCAGTTCTGCGCCTTCGCTTTCTCGCGGTGGGCCGGATCGACGAATGACGCGACGCTCTTGTGCATCGCTGTGTCCTCTTCCGGAAGATAATAGTAGTTCTTATAGTCAGGGAAGAAGTGATACATGCATCCGCAAAAAGGCCTGATAACTACCCTGACAAGGCTGCCTGAGACATCGACTTCACAGCTGCCGTCCATGGACGCGGCAAAAGACTTCGGGACCGGAACGTCCAGCTTATAGAAGGCAATTATACAAGTGGTACCGGACATTGGTGAACCTGAAGCTGAGCGGCCTGAAACACAATGGTCTGCGTCCGGCTTGCCGTAAATGCGCTGCTCTGCGTCCGGCTTGCCTGAATCACATTGCCCCTCATCCGGCTTGCCGGAAGCAGGCCAGATCCCGCGGACAGAGCCTGTGACTGTGGCTGAACTCTCAACAGCCATGCGGTAAGCGAGAAGAGGAGTCATGTCCATCATGCCTGTGACATCCTCCCGGTTATGGAGGAATAAAGCGCTGACGGCTTTCTCCTCATCATCGGGGGAATCGCAACGATGATCCCTTACAGTTCGATATACATCGATCAGTTCGCCGCCGCTGTACGGATCGCTGCGCTGTATCTCCAGGAACCGCTCAACTGACTTCTGGTTGAGACGGGCAAGGCCCAGAGCCTGTCTGTACGGGCGTATCTGACGGTAGAGATCTACAGTTGTGAAGCGTGACAGCGGGTCATGCATATCATAGGAGAGATATTTTTCCCTGAGATAAGGAAGATCAAAACGGTCTCCGTTGAATTCTATGATCGTGTCATAGTCCTTCAGGATATCCGCAAACTGTCTCAGGAGCATGACCTCTTCACGGCGTGACTGAGCCATGATCTGCGTGACTGACCAGCTGGCCGGTCCGTCTTCACAGCAAGGCTGACAGCCGCTCTGTACAGCCCAGCCGATCATATACAGACTGGAGGTTGACGGCCTGAATCCGGTTGTCTCGATATCAAAATAGATGACCCTGTCCGGGTCAAGTCCGAATGCCCTGAGATATTCTGATTGACAGACGGCCGTATAAGTTCTTTTTTTCATGCGGCGATCGTAGCATGGATCGGCACGTTTTACAACTATTGAGATATAACAGTGTCTCATGTACCGGTTTTATGGTAGAATGCATTTTGCATGCAGAAGTTGATGAAATTGTGAATTATCAGGAGGATAATACATGAAGAAACCGGTTCTGGTGATTATGGCTGCCGGCATGGGAAGCCGTTACGGCGGCCTGAAGCAGATTGACCCTGTGGATAAGGATGGCCATATCATAATGGACTTCTCAATCTATGACGCCAGGCGCGCGGGATTTGATGAGGTCATATTTATCATAAAGAAAGAAAATGAGCAGCTCTTCCGTGAGGCTATCGGAGACAGGATAAGCTCTTCGATGAAGGTGCGTTACGCATTTCAGGATGTCGACGACCTTCCTGAGGGATATGCCGTTCCGGAGGACCGTAAGAAACCATGGGGCACAGGCCATGCTGTGCTCAGCGCCAGAGATATCATCAGCGGGCCGTTTGCCGTCATCAATGCTGACGATTACTATGGCGTGGAGGCATTCAGGCTGGTCTATGATTTTCTGGCAGGCCAGGCTGACAACACGGCGGAAACGTCAGGACAGACGGAGCGCGGGACCGGCAGCCGGACTGAGGAATATGTCATGGCGGGATACCTTCTGAAGAACACCCTGACCGATAACGGATCTGTGGCGCGGGGAGTCTGTACGACAGACGCCGAAGGCTTCCTCACATCCATCACGGAGCGGACAAAGATTGTGCGCGAGGGAGAGGATGCCGCCTATCTCAATGACGACGGCAAGTCATGGACGCCTGTCAGCGGCGACAGTGTTGTCTCGATGAACATGTGGGGCTTCCCGGAATCCTTCATGTCGAGGCTTGAGGAGAGGTTCCCGCGGTTCCTCGATACAGAGCTTGAGAAGAATCCGGCAGGATGTGAGTATTTCCTCCCGTTCGTCGTAAATGACCTGATGGAAGAGGGCAGAGCGAGGGTGAAGGTCCTTACCGTACATGATGTCTGGCACGGAGTCACATATTCGCAGGACAAGGAAGACGTCGTGGAAGCGATGAGGAAACTCAAGGGGGACGGGGTATACCCCGATATCTGAAGAAAGGGGTGGCAATCACCCTCAAAAAGCCTTATAATAAAGTACGTTGTCGGATACCAGATTCGCGTGTCCGCCCGGAAGCACAGAACCCCGGGGTGTCCGGGATCCATTACCAGTGCCGTTCCTTGGAACGGGGAAAGGAATCTATTATGAATGTATTTGCAGACGCTATTGAGAAAGTAGTTGCCCGCGAAGTCCTTGACTCCCGCGGCAATCCCACCGTTGAGTGCGAGATCTACACCCAGTCGGGCGCATTTGGACGCGCGATCGTTCCGTCCGGAGCTTCCACGGGTGAGAGAGAAGCTGTCGAGCTTCGCGACGGCGATAAGAAGCGCTACGGCGGCAAGGGCGTTCTGAAGGCTGTTGCCAATGTCAACGAGAAGATCGCTCCGAAGATCGTCGGAATGAATGTCTTTGATCAGTCCAAGATCGACAAGGTCATGATCGAACTTGACGGAACCGAGTTCAAGAAGGTTCTCGGCGCGAACGCGACTCTGTCAGTATCTCTGGCTGTTGCGCGCGCGGCCGCTGATTCCTGCGGACTTCCGCTGTACAAGTATCTCGGCGGACCGAACGCGAAGGTTCTTCCGACTCCGATGATGAACGTTCTCAACGGCGGAAAGCATGCTGACGGCTCTGTTGATATGCAGGAGTTCATGATCATGCCGATCGGCGCCAAGACCGAGGCCGAAGCGGTCCGTATGGGCGCTGAGACATTCCACGCTCTGAAGAAGGTCTGCGCTGCCCGCGGATACGCGACCAGCGTCGGTGATGAGGGCGGATATGCTCCTTCCTGCAAGCACGGCAATGAGGAGCCGCTTGAGATGATCGTCGAGGCCATGAAGGCTGCCGGTTACAAGCCGGGCGTCGACATGGGAATCGCTATGGACCCGGCTTCATCCGAGTTCTACAACGCTGAGAAGGGCGTCTATGATCTGGCCCGCTCAGGCGAGGGTGAGAAGACTTCCGACGAGATGATCGAGCTGTACGCTGGCTGGGTAGAGAAGTATCCGATCATCTCCATCGAGGACGGTCTGTCCGAGAACGACTGGGATGGATGGAAGAAGCTGACCGAGCGTCTTGGCGACAAGATTCAGCTTGTTGGCGACGATCTGTTCGTCACCAACACCACCTTCATCCGCAAGGGTATTGAGCTTGGCGTTGCGAACGCTGTACTTATCAAGCTGAACCAGATCGGAACCCTGACAGAGACCTTCGACGCTATCGAGATGGCGAAGGAGCACAACTACACAGCAGTCGTCTCTCATCGTTCAGGCGAGTCTGAGGACTCAACGATCGCAGATCTTGTTGTCGCGACCAACGCGGGACAGATCAAGACCGGTTCTCTGAGCCGTACCGACCGTATCGCGAAGTACAACCAGCTCATCAGGATCGAGGAAGAGCTTGGCGAGGTTGCCGAGTATCGCGGAAAAGAGAGCTTCTACAACGTAAAGCTCTGATTTTTAGTGCCGGGCTTCATGAGAAGCCGGCTGCAGATTTGAACTGATATGATTCCGCCTTGGCGGGATTGTCCCGGGGCCGTCAGATGATGTGCCCCGGCTTTTTTTCAATAACAGTCCCGCCTGTGTGGGGGAGATGGAGGGGATCTATGAAGTATCTGCTGAATGCTGAACAGATGAAAGCCTGCGACCGGACTACGATCGAAGCTTTCAGGGTTCCGTCTCTTGTACTGATGGAGAGAGCGGCTCTCGCGGTCAGGGACGTTGTGCTTGAGAGATATCCTGACGCGTCCAGAATACTGGCAGTCTGCGGGAGCGGCAACAATGGCGGAGACGGATACGCCGCCGCTCGTCTTCTGAACCTGGCCGGGAGGAAAGCAGATGTGCTGTTCGTGGGAAAGCATGACAGGAGGACTGAGCAGACCGCTCTTCAGGCTGAGATATTTCTTGCGTATGGAGGGTGTGAGATTCCCGATGATGCCTCGCTGAAGGGATATGATCTTATCCTGGACGCCCTGTTCGGGATAGGGCTTGCGCGGGAAGTGATCGGAAGATACGCCGATGTTATAAGTGCTGTGAACCGTGTGGAGGCGCCGGTTGTCGCGATTGACATCCCGTCGGGGGTAAGCGCCGATACCGGACAGATCCTGGGATGTGCCGTCGAGGCGGATGTAACCGTGACGATGCAGTACGGGAAGCTCGGCCACATGCTGTATCCGGGAGCGTATAACTGCGGAGAAGTTGTGGTGAGAGACGTCGGCATCACCGACAGAAGAGTCAGGTGGGACAGTGAGCCTGTATATGAGCTCGAGGAGTCAGACCTTGATGATCTTCTTCCAAAACGCCGTCCTGACGCCAATAAAGGCACCTATGGAAAGCTGCTTCTTATCGCCGGAGGCAGGAACATAGCAGGAGCCGCGTACCTTGCAGGCGCGGCTGCGCTCAGAAGCGGTATCGGTCTTGTGAAGATCCTGTCTGACGAGGCAAACAGGACGATACTACAATCATCACTTCCTGAAGCTCTGTTTGCCCCATGGCCGGAGGACGGAAACATACAGGAACATCTTGAGTGGGCTGACAGCGTCGCGGCCGGTCCCGGGATGGGGCAGTCGGACATCAGCAGACGCATCCTGGAGTGCATGCTTGAGACATGGTCCGGTCCGATGATGATCGATGCGGACGCTCTGAATCTGATATCGAAGAACCCTGGCCTTGCAGGGCTGCTTCGTGAAGATACCGTCATTACACCTCATCCGGGCGAGATGAGCCGGCTCAGCTCGTTGTTTATGGATGACCGGCAGGGCACCGCGGCTGTTGCGGCATCGCCGGTATTCTTTGCCCGGGAGAGCAGCCGCGCTCTTGGGTGCGTCACTGTGATGAAGGGAGCGAACACTATCATATCCTCCGATGGGCAGACGTTCCTGAATTCTTATGGAAATGACGGTATGGCGGCAGGGGGATCAGGTGACGTTCTGACAGGAATCATTGGAGCTCTACTGGCTCAGGGAACACAGCCCTCCGAAGCTGCAAGAGCAGGAGTGCTGGTCCATTCACTGGCCGGGGACATGGCTGCCTCATCTCTTGGCCGCCGGGCGATGAAGGCAGGAGATATCATCTCATATATTCCTGAGGTATTGAGAAAGCACTGAGACGTAACTCGTCAAAGTGACGGGTTAACGGAGTTATTTTCTCGCATTTTTCTAAAGGGAAACTGCCATAGAGAGATGTTCGGAATGTAAAGACTGTTTTATAATGTGATTTAAGGGTCAAAAGCCCTGAGTCAGGGGCAGGAGAAATTGCTGGAATAGGACAACGCGCAGAAAGGGAAGACTATGACCGCGAGAGAAACCTGGGATGAAGTGTTTACGAAACGGCTTTCAAAGTGTTATGACGAGATGAAGTGGCTCTATGGTGAACTGTACCATGGAGATGAGGAGGCATTTGAGTATTTCCTTGATATGCTGCATCGGAACTACTCCGAGAGAAAGGAAGAACTCCGGTCATTGGATGAGTCACGTGAAGCGCTGCCGGAGTGGTATAAGGACGGCTGCCTGACCGGCATGCTTATGTACACACAGTGCTTTTCGGAGAACCTGAAGGGCGTGACCGAGCATCTTGATTATATTCATGAGTGCGGAGTCAATTATCTGCATCTGATGCCGCTGCTGCAGAGTCCGAAGGGACGCAGCGACGGCGGATACGCGGTATCTGACTTCAGGAGTGTGGACCCCGCGCTGGGAACCATGGACGATCTTGAGAACCTCGCCGACGCATGCCACGGCAGAGGGATGAGCCTGTGCCTGGACTTTGTGATGAACCATACCAGCGAAGATCACGAGTGGGCAAGGAAAGCCCGCAGCGGAGACAGGGAATATCAGGCCCGTTACTTCTTCTTCGACAACTGGTCTATTCCGAATGAGTTCGAGAAGACCGTTCCGCAGGTATTTCCTACGACAGCTCCGGGGAACTTCACCTGGTGCGAGGAAGCCGGGAAGGTTGTCATGACGACCTTCTATCCTTACCAGTGGGATCTGAACTACTGGAATCCGATGGTATTCAACGACATGACGGACAATATGCTGAACCTGTGCAACAAGGGAGTGGACGTCATTCGGCTTGACGCGGTTCCGTATATCTGGAAGCAGCTGGGAACTCCCTGCCGCAATCTCATGCAGGTACACACGCTGGTCAGGATCATGAGGATGGCTTGTGAGGTTGTATGTCCGGGAACTCTTCTTCTGGGTGAGGTTGTGATGGAGCCGTCGAAGGTGGTTCCGTATTTCGGTACAGTGGAGAAGCCGGAGTGTCATATCCTGTACAACGTCACTACGATGGCAACTACATGGCACACCGTCGCGACGAAGGACGTCAGGCTTCTTAAACACCAGCTCGGAACAGTGTTCGCACTTCCGAAGGAGTACACATTCCTGAACTATCTGAGGTG
>DFHY01000003.1:0-2610 GCA_002371345.1 Lachnospiraceae bacterium UBA3711 | reverse complement strand
GCGCACAAGAAGTTCCTGAACGATTATTTCCGCGGATATATCTTCAATTCAGACGCGAGAGGCGAGCTCTACAACGACGATCCGAGGCTTGGCGACGCCAGGCTGTGCGGAACGACCGCCAGCCTGTGCGGTATAGAGGCTGCCCTGTATGAGAGGGATGATCAGAAGCTGGAGAAGGCCCTGCGGCTTGACGTTATGCTGCATGCTTTCCTGTTTACACAGAGCGGAATCCCGGTTCTGTACTCGGGAGATGAGATCGCACAGGAGAATGATTACACCTATCATGATGATCCGCTGAAGTGGGACGACTCGCGCTACCTTCACCGGGGAAGTCTTGACTGGAGCAAGGCAAAGAAGAGAAAGAATAAGAAGACGGTTCAGGGCAGGCTGTTCCAGGCGCTGAAGACTCTCGAGAAGATCCGCCTCAGGCATCCGGTATTCAGGGATATGGCAGACGTGTGGCTGGTCGAGACCTGGAACGACCATGTACTTGGAATAGGGCGTTACTACGAGGGAGAGAAGCTGATAGCTCTGTTCAACTTCAGTGACAATGATGAGACAGCATGGGTAAATGAGCATGAGGACTATACAGACCTGATTACCGGCGAGAAACGGCCCGCAAGGGGCGTCGGCATACCGGCCGGTGGATTTGCCTGGCTGCTGACTGATTTTAGGAAGAAGAACGGAAGATGACGATACGGGAACAGTCGGAGGAACTGGAGAATCGCTGCCTGAGCAGATACGCTTCGCATTCGGCGGACAGTATGGGCCGCGACAGGGACGAGGAGCAGGATGATGTGAGAACCGTGTACCAGAGAGACAGGGACCGGATCATACACAGCAAGTCGTTTCGCCGCCTTAAACAGAAGACTCAGGTGTTTATCGCTCCTGTAAGCGATCATTACCGGACGAGGCTGACGCATACTCTTGAGGTCTCACAGCTCTCACGTACGGTGTCACGCGCGCTGAGGCTAAATGACGATCTTACGGAGGCTGTCGCTCTGGGACATGATCTTGGGCATACTCCATTCGGCCATGCGGGCGAGAGAGTGCTGAATGAGATATGTCCTCTCGGCTTCAGACACTATGAACAGAGCGTGCGCGTAGTTGAGAGACTCGAGAGGGATGGAAAGGGTCTTAATCTGACGAAGGAGGTCAGGGACGGAATCCTGAATCATCAGTGGAACCTCCGCCCGTCGACTCTGGAGGGGCAGATTGTCCGGTTCTGCGATAAGATAGCATATATCAATCACGACATAGATGATGCTGAGCGCGCGGGTCTTATGAAGGAGTCGGACATCCCCGGCTCTATCCGCAGTAAGCTGGGCGGTTCAACAAAGGAACGTCTGGATACAATGATGCATGATATCATCTTCAGCAGCATGGACCGCGATGAGATAAGAATGTCGGAGGAGATTGAGTCCGGTATGGTGGCGCTCAGAGACTATATGTACAAGAACCTGTACACGAACAATGACGCAAAGAAGGAAGAGAAGCGTGTCCCGTTTCTTCTGACAAGTCTGTACCGATACTTCGAAGAACACCCTGATGAGATGCCAGGCGAGTACATCAGCCTGCTTGAGGAGGGGGAGAATAAGGACAGGACGGTATGCGATTATATATCAGGGATGACGGATCATTTTGCGATGACAAAGTTCATTGAACTCTTTGTCCCCAGACCCTGGCCGGGTGTGTGAAGAGCTGATCCCGGATCTGCCGGGTATCGGAAGCCGTCAGGCGTATTCTCATGACCGTAATCGTGGAAGGATGACCGGCCCGGAATGATGTCATTGATTATCAGACCCTCTGGACAATAATGTTCCGGAGGGTTATACTATATGCAAACAGATGTTCGAAAACAGATAGCGGGGGCTTTCATGTATTATTCCGAAGATATTCTGGATCAGGTAAGAGAGGCGAATGACATTGTGGACGTCATAGGCCAGAATGTGGCGCTGAAGCGGTCCGGAAGCAGTTATGTCGGACTGTGTCCGTTTCACAACGAGAAGACGCCTTCCTTCTCGGTATCCAGACAGAAGCAGATGTTCTACTGCTTCGGATGCCATAAGGGCGGGAACGTCATCACGTTCGTGGAAGAATACAACAATATGGGGTTCACCGAGGCTGTTGCCTATCTGGCTGAGCGCGCCAATATAAGACTTCCCGAGAGGGAGATATCGGCGGCGGAGAAGAGGGCTATGGGCGAGAGGTCCGAGCTTCTGGACGTGAACCGCCTTGCCGGAACATATTACTACTGCTGCCTTCGGTCTTCCGCCGGGACGGGCGGCATGGAATACCTGTCGTCGAGAGGACTGTCTCAGGATACCATGAAGACGTTTGCCCTTGGCTATGCCCCGAAGACGCCGTCCGACGGCCTCTACAGATACATGAAGTCAAAGGGAGTCAGCGATGATCTGCTGAGGCGCAGCGGTCTTATGAATGTTGATGAAAAGCGCGGAACAATGTATGATAAGTTCTGGAACAGGGTCATTTTCCCGATTCTGGACACGTCGAACAGGATCATCGGGTTCGGGGGACGCGTCATGGGAGATGCGAAGCCAAAGTATCTGAACTCCCCGGAAACTAAGGTCTTTGACAAGAGCCGCAATC
>DFHY01000038.1:12814-23230 GCA_002371345.1 Lachnospiraceae bacterium UBA3711 | reverse complement strand
CCTTTCGCGACTGCGGACTTGGAGACATTATGTTCTTCTATCTTATCGTGGAGCAGTTCGCCTATACTTTTCTTCATAAAGAAGACATCGTTGTCAGAGAGAAAAGTCAGCAGGCTCCTGGTGCTTTCCAGTTCACTGAGCAATTCGGCGTCAGTCTTCTCTTTAGTTGAGGTAACGTGATGATCTTTGTAGTCCAATTGAACAGCTCCCTTCGCACCGCTTTTATCGGGGGGGGGGTATTTGCATATAATGCAATAAATAATATATATGCAATGACATTATGTGCAACAGAAACTGAAATAAAAAGGCATCAGATCTGTCGCAGGCAGTGATGGTTAGTAGAACTTGACAGCTTTGAGCCGCAATTGGTGGAAACTATGAGGAATAGATAAGAAGCATCTCATCCAGGGTTTCACGCATACGGCATCGGCCTCGATGAATCAGCTTGCGGTAATCTGAGATGATCTGTTCCTCGTCAGATGTAAGCACA
Organism: Lachnospiraceae bacterium UBA3711; assembly: GCA_002371345.1. Lineage (GTDB taxonomy): Bacteria > Bacillota > Clostridia > Lachnospirales > Lachnospiraceae > Porcincola. The sequence continues at coordinate 22,740 of DFHY01000038.1, read as the reverse complement.
AAAACACTGCTCATACGATTCTCTGAACCGGAACTTTCCTGCAGATTCAAAACGCTGTCTACAGTAACTTTGCAGGCTTTTGCAATCTTCTCCGCATTCTTCCTGCTGATGTTTCCTCCCGTTTCGTAGCGGGAGATAGATACCACAGAAATACCGCAATATTCCGCAAACTCGGACTGCGTCATCTTCATCTTTTTTCTAAGATTCCAAACGCTATTCATTCAAATAACCTCTGTAAAAAGAATAATAACAGGCATGATATATTCAAGGAATATCAGAGCTGATTGATATGATGATAATGACATGTCAAATCTGATATATTGCAATGTAAGGATGTGCGAATGCTGAGTAAAAAATAAAAATTTGTTTTGCTGATAAAAAGTGTGGCATTGAATTAACAGACTGTTATAAGTATTTATCCGCTGCATAGGTGCTATGGCAGATTAATGCGTCTGATCTGTCCCGGAGTATAATCGGATGACAGCTGGCGGTTATGTTGAATTAAAACCGTTGTTCAGTTAAGATATAGGCAGCACAGCATTATATAATTGCGTCTGAACATTTTTTCCGGGGGACAATTATCATGGAAGTTAATCAGTATATCATGGCGCTTGACGCTGGAACTACGAGTTCGCGCTGTATTCTTTTTGACAGAAAAGGCAATATCTGCTCGGTTGCCCAGAGGGAGTTTGAGCAGATATATCCTCATCCGGGCTGGGTCGAGCACAATCCGATGCATATCTGGTCATCACAGATAGGAGTTGCGGCCGAGGCGATGGGGACGCTCGGAGCCGGGCCGGAGAATATCGCGGCTGTGGGAATCACGAATCAGAGAGAGACAACGATCGTCTGGGATAAAAGGACAGGCGTGCCTGTATACAACGCGATTGTCTGGCAGTGCCGGCGCACTGCGGATATGATATCTGATCTTGTCAGAGACGGTTTCGGAGACTATATCCGTGAGCATACAGGACTTATTCCCGATCCGTACTTTTCCGCGACCAAGCTGAGATGGATCCTCGATCATGTCGAGGGGGCCAGAGAGAGGGCAGAGCGGGGAGACCTTCTGTTCGGAACGGTAGATACCTGGCTTATCTGGAATATGACTGCGGGGCAGGTACATGTTACCGATTACACGAATGCCTCCCGGACCATGTTGTATGACATTCACAAGCTCTGCTGGGACAGGGAGATATTGAAGCGCCTTGACATCCCGGAGTCTATGCTTCCGAAGGTTGTACCTTCCAGTGCTATATACGGAAGAACTAAGGACTGCATGATCGGAGACGGAATCCCGATCTCAGGAGCGGCGGGAGACCAGCAGTCGGCGCTGTTCGGGCAGTGCTGCTTCAGCGAGGGCGAGATTAAGAATACTTACGGTACCGGCTGCTTCCTTCTGATGAATACCGGGCAGAACGCTGTTTCTTCAGGAAATGGGCTTCTGACAACTATAGCGGTCGGTATGGCTCCCGGAAAGATTCAGTATGCCCTGGAGGGTTCTGTGTTTGTGGCGGGAGCTTCGATCCAGTGGCTTCGAGATGAGCTTCGTATGATTAAGAACGCGGCGGAATCTGAGAATTACTGCGCACGGACGCCGGACACGGGAGGCGTCTATGTTGTACCTGCATTTACAGGACTTGGCGCCCCATACTGGAATCCTGATGCGAGAGGAACAATTGTAGGATTGACACGCGGGACCGCGAAGGAGCACCTCATCCGGGCGACGGTTGAGTCTCTGGCGTATCAGACGGCGGATGTCCTGAGGGCTATGGAGAAGGACTCCGGTCTTAAGATATCACATCTGAAGGTGGACGGGGGCGCAAGCGCCAACAATTTCCTGATGCAGTTCCAGGCTGATGTTCTGGACGCTGAGGTTGTACGCCCGCAGTGTGTCGAGACAACCGCTATGGGAGCCGCGTTTCTGGCGGGGCTTGCCGTCGGATACTGGAGTGATCTCGATGATGTGAGAAAATCCTGGGCGCTCGGTCATACATTTAAGCCTAAGATGCCTGATACTGAGAGGGACATGCTTCTGGCGGGGTGGAAGAGAGCGGTCAGGGCCGCGGTAGCATGGACTGATGTGAAATGACACTGAAATGATACACATGCAATTGAACGATTTCTTTGGGGTCAGGGAGTGTCCTGCAGAATCCTGCGCGCATTTTCTTCAAATAGAAGATGCGCGGTTTTTTCACCGTATTTTTTCCGTATAAAAGCACAGCACTCATCGAGACGGGACGCCCGCTCGCCAAGATCGTGGGCGTCGCTTGCTATGAAGTCAACAAGCTCAAGATCAAGGAACTTTCTTGATGCCTTCTTGACCGCGCGGCCGTCAAGCCCGAGCACGGAGTTCGCGTTGACCTGTATCATTGCGCCGGCGTCAAGAACATCTTCAGCAAGATGCGGCTTGCGGTGGAATACCTCATACCGCTCCGCGTGGGCAATGACGGGCTTCCAGCCGCGCATGACCAGCTCCTGCGTATAGTTTATGATCCGGTCAAGACTGTCAGAGTAGGAATACTCCGTGAGCACATAACTGGTGTCAGCCAAAGAGTGCACGCGGCCGTTCCCGAGATTTTCGAATATGTCGTGGCTGACATGGTACTCGCAGCCGGGATACAGCGTGATGCCTTTTGAGGAGGCATATTCGCTGAGACTGTTGAAAGCCTCCATGATCAGATCCTGGGGATACGCGAACATATGATGCCTGAAATGCGGGGTCGTGATTATATCAGTCACGCCCATATCAGCCATCCGGTCTATCATCGCTGTGCTTACAGACATATCGGAAGCTCCGTCGTCAACGCCGTACAGAATATGGCAGTGAATGTCGATCATATATTATGAACTCCTTTCTCATTGAAGGCCGGAGGCATATCCGCAGGCTTCAGGCGTCATTCCTCCGGCGGCAGCAGCAGAGACCTGGACTCGGGCTTAGCCTTGTAGTAAGGAGGGCGGGTCCATTTTTCGTGGATTCCGGAATACTTCCAGGTATTCTTCTCTTCATCGTAAGAAGTGACGACCATGTACTGCCAGGCGCTGTTTGAGGCCATGGCGTCGTAGAGATAGCGCAGAGGTATCCACTGCCGGTTGTGTCCGGGATTGCCGGAATCTCCAAGGAATACCTGGTCTGTCTCAGGATTATAATGCCAGATGTTTACATAGTGTCCGGGCGTATCCTCCCAGTAGGTGTCGTCATCGTCGCTTGAGACCAGTATGACGGCGCCGAGGCTTTCGGCAACAGCTTTCTGGAAGGCTTCGTAGCGCCTGTCTTTCCTTCTGAGCTTTGATCCGATACCAACCTTGCTGAGCGTTTCAACCATATACGGCCAGTCTATAGCTCCGGCGTCATATCCGGGGGAATAATCAGAGACCTTGCGCGCAAGGGCGTACATATCAAGAGGCGAGCATTCATATGGCGTCAGAGTACTGTATATGCCTGCCAGATCGCACAGTCCGCAGCCGAATACGCTGAACAGCCCTCCGTCAAGCTCCGACTCGCACCAGATTCCCGACCAGTGTGCCTTGCTCTCCCAGGCAACCGGACCCTGGAGAAATGTGTATACGCCGTCCTCCATATGAAGAGCCGGATCTTCGGTCTGCGTCTCTTCCGTCTCTGTCTGGACAGCGGCTGCCTCTGTGACAGGCTCAGTCTGAGGGGCGTTTGTTTCCGTCTGGGGTATCTCGCTCTGAGTCTCCTCCGTGCTCTTAGTTATGTTCAGGGCATTGTCCACTTTCTCTCTGAAATGATAGAGCAGAACAAAACTGGTTACGACCAGGGCCAGGATACAGGCTATTGTGACAGCGATAATTCGGCGCATTCATAACTCCTTCTTGTACATCATTGCCGGGGACAGTGGTTTTAATCGATCCCAAATTCATTATTTATGCCGACAGCCGGACAGATCAGGCAGATGATGTTATTAGTGCGTTATTCTGAAATGATAACACTCAGGGGCAGGTTATTTCAACTTAATCTGGAACTTAAGGGTTTTGTCGATTATACTAAGACAGTATTGTTCATAGTCTGAGTCCGGCTAAAACGGATACCGCTATTAAAATAACTTTTTAAGAGTGACTCGAAATCAGGAGGAAATAATCATGACAAGAACGACCCGCAGGCTGTTATGGGTTCTGCTGCTGGCATGCTGCCTGACGGCGGCGATACCGGCTGTGTTCAATAAGGCTCATACAGCTCATGCCGCGAAGCTCAATAAGACTGCAATGGATCTTTTCAAGGGATCAAGCGGACAGCTCATACTGAAGAAGGCTGACGGCGATATCGTCTGGAAGTCTACCAAACCGCATGTTGCGAGCGTCGATGAGAACGGGCTTGTGACCGGAAAAAAGTCCGGAAAGTGCACTATCGTCGCGAAGCTGGGCGGTAACAAGTATAAGTGCAAGGTTACCGTTCGTTCCCTGAGCGGCGTAAACACTCTCGGAGCGATGAAGGGAATTGATGTGTCGGCATGGCAGGGGACGATTAACTTCACGAAGGTTAAGAACGACGGCATAGGGTTTGTAATTATGCGCGTCGGACACGGAATGCAGGTTGACTCGACCTTCAGGAGAAACTACAGGCAGGCGAAGAAGGCAGGGCTCCTTGTCGGATGCTACTGGTTCATAACCGCGACCTCTGACAGCGCTCTGAAGGCGCAGGCAAATAAGTGCCTGAAGACGATCAGAGGAAAGTCGTTTGACCTGCCGGTATTTGTCGATATCGAATCGTATTCCCAGTTCAACAAGGGTAAGGCGTTCTGCTCGAATCTGGTGAGCACGTTCTGTGAGATGGTCAAGGAAGCAGGATATCAGCCGGGCTGGTATACATCGCGATCATTTGTGGGCCCGTACCTGACGGATAAGGTTGCCGTCGGGAGCGGCTATACGGCCTGGGTCGCGGAGCACGGCAGGATTCTTCACTATGACAATACAGCTGACATCTGGCAGTACAGCCATACCGGCCGGGTAAACGGCATCAAAACCTATGTTGACCTGAACTGGTATTTTCCGAATGCGAGAACAGAAGATCATTGAATTATACGTCACAGTTATGATAGAATCCTTATCGCATGACGGGGCAGTCCTGACGCCGGAGTCAGGAGTTGTGCATTGAAAGTGAATATATGTAATAAGTCCCGGACCGTACGGGAAGCTGCTGCTGCGGCAGTCGTTGTATGTGCCTGTCTGGCACAGGGCTGCGGCGCTCCTTCCAGAATTACAGTGACAGGGATGAACACCTCTCAGAGTGAAGCGGCGGCTGTTCTTCTGTCGGATGTTGAGGAGCCTGATTACGGCGCCTCAGCCAGGACACCGGAGGCAGACATTAAGAATTCGGGGCTGCCCGGTTCTGTCCGGATGTCTGAGGATGGCGCTTCAGTTCGGGGCTGGGTGCCCGGTGACGGTATCACGGGCAGTGCCTCAGGCGGAGGCGGCGAAGATATGAGCGCAGTGGCTGTATATGTCTGCGGCGCGGTCATTGATCCCGGCGTTTATTATCTGAAGGCCGGGGACAGAATATGCGATGCTATTGAGGCTGCCGGAGGGTTCACTGAGGACGCGGACAGGGAGTGGCTGAATCAGGCCAGGCTGATCTCAGACGGCGAGATGCTGGTGGTCTGTACGGAGGATGAGACTTCCATCCTGCGGGCACAGGGGATCACACAGGCGGCTGCCTCTGCCGGGGACACGGCTTCTCCAGGCGGTTTTGCACAGCAGGCGGACTCTTTGGGCGGCGGGCTTGTCAATCTGAATACCGCCACGAAGGAGCAGCTGATGACACTTCCCGGGATCGGCGAGGCGAAGGCTGATTCGATTATACGCTACCGCACGGAGAACGGTTTTTTCGCTTCAACTGAGGACGTGATGAACATCAGCGGAATCAAGAATAGTATATATGAGAAGATCCGTGACAGGATCACAGTTTAGACTGAACGTTTAGGGGAACGCAGGGGTACAGTATGCCAAAGAGAGTGCTTGTAGTTGATGATGAGAAACTGATCGTGAAGGGAATCCGCTTCAGCCTTGAGCAGGATGATATGGAGGTCGATACAGCCGGAGACGGAGAGGAGGCTGTTCAGAAGGCAAGAGAAGGAAATTATGACATCATTCTTCTTGATCTTATGCTTCCGAAACTTGACGGGCTGTCCGCCTGCCAGCAGATCAGGGAGTTTTCCGATGTACCTATTGTCATGCTGACGGCAAAGGGCGAGGATATGGACAAGATCCTCGGCCTGGAATACGGCGCGGATGACTATATCACGAAACCTTTCAATATCCTTGAGGTTAAGGCGCGGATCAAGGCGATTATGCGCCGTACGCAGAGCCGCGGCGCTCAGGAGCCGAAGGGAAGAACCATAGAGGTCGGTGAACTGGTTCTTGACTGTGACGCGAGAAGGGTTCAGGTTTCCGGACATGAGGTGAACCTGACGGCCAAGGAGTTTGATGTTCTCGAGCTGCTGGTTATGAACCCGAACAAGGTTTACAGCCGTGAGAATCTTCTGAATCTGGTTTGGGGCTACGAGTATCCCGGCGACGTCAGAACGGTGGACGTTCATATCAGGAGACTTCGTGAGAAGATCGAGGAGAATCCGTCCGATCCGAGGTACGTGCACACCAAGTGGGGCGTGGGCTATTATTTCCAGCATTGATTTTTATTGAGGAGACATTGATCCGGTCAGTGTTTCCTCAGAGTATCGGTTGTTTTTTTATCCGGCATGAGCCAGACGGCTCGGGCCGGATTTTTCGGATTGTTATAGTCAACGTCAGGAGTGTTTTTGGCATTGGCTATAAAGTTTCCGGCAAACTCGCGGGCAGGTTTTGATACTGGAAGGACATTCTGGCTGATGCGGCAGAAAGGGAAGCTGAAGAGAATATTCGGGAGCATGCATTTCCGCGTGCTCATCATGGTACTGCTTATCGGACTTACTCCGGTATTTCTGATGAAATGGGGTATCCTCAACGGATTCGAGGAGCAGATTGTCTCCATGAGAGCCTCGATGATCAGGAACCAGTGCAGCAGGCTCGGCGCGGATATCCTGGATGCCGGATTTCTCTCTAACGGGACCTCTGACGTCGTAGACAAGGAACTGAACCAGATTGCCGAGCTGTACAGCGGCCGTGTTATTCTTGTCAACAGCCGTTTTAAGATCATACGTGACACTTACCTTCTGGATGAGGGGAAGACAGTTGTGGCGCGTGAGCTGATCGAATGCTTCCAGGGGGACGACACCGAATACTATAACGCGGAAAATGATTTTATTGAGGTTGTCTGTCCTGTGATCGAGGACACCACAAAGGCGGTGGTCGGCGCATTTATCGTATCTATCCCGACCACGGACATCATACTGGCAAGGAGGAATCTGTCCAGAGCCGTACTGATCATCGAGGTGGTTATAGTTCTGCTGATTATCGGTGTTTCATTCTACGCGTCAAGGCTTCTGGTCCGTCCGTTCGGCAAGGTCACTGCTCTAATGAACTCGGACGGAGCAGACTTCCTGACCGATGACATATCCATGCCCGAGTATACCGAGACCGAGCTGCTGTCGGAGGCCTATAATCAGATGAGGCACAGACTTCAGGCGCAGGAGGAATCGCGGCAGATGTTCGTGTCTAACGTTTCCCACGAGCTTAAGACTCCGATGACATCCATGAAGGTTCTGTCGGATTCACTGATCCAGCAGGCTGAGGTCGGGGAGGTGCCGAATGAGCTCTACAAGGAGTTCATGATTGATATCGGTGAGGAGATCGACCGGGAGAACAAGATCATCACAGACCTGCTGAACCTGGTCCGCATGGACAGGAGTTCTCCCGACATTCATATCGAGGATACGAATATCAACGACCTTATCGGCCTGATCCTGAAGCGGCTGCGCCCGATAGCAGCCAAACGCGGTATCGAGATCACGCTGGACAGCTACAAGCCCATCATAGCTCAGGTGGATCAGACTAAGTTCACTCTGGCTATATCCAATCTGGTCGAGAACGGAATCAAGTACAATAAGGATAATGGATGGATCCATATCTCGCTGAATGTCGACAGCACCTATTTCTTTGTGAAGGTTCAGGACTCCGGAATAGGAATACCGCAGGAGGATCAGAGCCAGATCTTTGAACGTTTCTACCGTGTTGACAAGTCACATTCAAGGGAGATTGGCGGTACAGGCCTCGGTCTTGCCATAACGCGTCAGGCGGTGCTGATGCACCACGGAGCTATCCGTGTGTACTCGCGTGAGGGCGAGGGAACGACATTTACTGTCCGTATACCGCTTCGGTACTCTGAGACGGAGCAGGAGCAGGTGTGAGGACAAACTGCATGTAATTGCCTGGATCACGGAGACAACATGAACATGATAGGAAGAGACAGAAACTTCATATACGCGGTGATCATGTGTGCCGTACTCGCACTGTGTCTTGGCGGATGCTCATTTGACGACAAGTCTGTTTCCAAAGATCAGGTTACGGAAGACGACGGATACTGGGTATACTATACCAACCAGGCGGGGACTGCCCTGGTGCGTCGTGAGTACAAGCCGGACAGCGAAGACTTCGAGGGCATACTTTCCGAGATCCTCGATGCTTTCAGGACGCCGGATACTTCAGATGTGAGGTCCGCTCTTCCTGATCAGGTTGCATTCAGTACTTCAGTTACCGGCGTAAATGAGATAGATGTGGACTTCAATGCGGAGTACCTGAGTCTTGATACTGTCACCGAGCTTCTGCTAAGGTCGGCTCTGGTAAAGACACTTCTGCATATTAAAGGCGTTGATTCTGTGAGGTTCACGGTTGAATCCCAGAATCTCGTTCTTGGAGACGAGGAGATCGGGCCGATGAATGAGAGCACTTTCATCGTGCCGGCCGGAAACGGGATCAACTCATACCGGAACGCCGAACTGACACTGTACTTCCCGTCAGGCGACGGGACGGTCATGTCCAGGGAGAACAGGACAGTCCACTATTCATCGAATGTAAATATGGAACGTCTGGTAATTGAGGAGATGCTGGAGGGACCCGAGAATAAATCCCTGCTGCCTGTCGCCGTCGATGATACGCTGATACAGGATATCTCCGTGAGCAACGGCTTCTGCATAGTCGATTTCAGCAAGGAAATAAACAGTGCGCCCGCCGGTGAGGTCATCGCCAATCCAGAGACGGTGCTGTATGCTTTCACAAACGCCATCATAGATTCCTGTACTGACGACAGGATCACGGGAGTCAGGTTCCGGATCGAAGGCTCGACGGATGTGAGGTTCAGGGATCAGGTGAATCTTGACCAGGTCTTCAGCAGAAACGCTGAACTGATCAGCTGAGGGGGAAAAGGCGCTTCTGACTCAAACATCACCGTATCTCAAAAAGAATGTGACGTAATAAAATAGAATATACGAATAGTTTTGCTGCACTGCCGTCAGGTTCCGTTACTTCGCAGAAATGGAACCTGACGGCGCTTTTTTTGTTTATATGCGTACGGAAGTGATTTACCATGATGGGGCATGAAGCTGCGGCGGACGGACAGGCGGCAGCGAAATGAATGAACGTCAATTGAGGGAACTGTAAAAGCAGCGCAGTTTCATGTAGTTCATAATGGGGTGGAGGGGATTAATATAAGCACATTTCTGGTACGGAATATTCTGAGGCGCCCTGTATTTGTTCTGGCTCTTCTGCTTATTGTTGTTATTGCTTCCGGCCGTTATCCCGGATGCTCAGGATCTTATGAGAACAGGTACAGCAAGGCTGACGGGCGCAGATTTACTGTCAGCGGGATCGTGACAGCGAAGGAACTGACGGCAAACGGGTATCACATTATTCTGGATCACCTGTCATTTGCCGACGGATCTTCCTCGGCGTATGCTGGCGGGAGCGCTGACGAATCAACACCGGACGGCAGCGTATCATCCGAAGACTTTCCAGACGGCGCGTCATCCGAAGACTTT
>DFHY01000038.1:5084-12748 GCA_002371345.1 Lachnospiraceae bacterium UBA3711 | reverse complement strand
CAGGCGGCGCGTCATCCGGAGGCGGGATAGGCCGTCAGCTGGCACAGGGGCTTAACATAGCTGTACTGCCAGGTGACCGTCTTCAGGTTTTCCTGTCGGATGGTGATTCCGGTGGTGATTCTCTGTACGGCGCGGATGAATCCGGAGAGCCGGAGAGCAGCGGCTGGATGCGGACAGGATATAGTGAAGACCAGACCGAATTGTTTCAGTCTGTCAGGATAGGAGACCGTATCAGTCTGTACGGTAAATGCATGCTGCCCGAGAAGGCGACTAATCCGGGGCAGTTCGACAGCCGGCGCTGGTGCCTCGCAAGACGTATCGTTCTGAAGATGAGCGTGCCTCAGCTGAGAGGAATCGCGCAGCCGGAGGAAAACCTGCTTCAAAGAATTGCCATGTTTTACCGCAGGTTTGTTTCAGACATGAGGATCGGTATGCAGACGGGGCTGCTGTCGGTGTTCGGGCCTGAGGACGCGCCGCAGATCGCTGCTTTTGTCTTAGGAGACGGATCGGGGCTTAACAGCAGTGAGAAGAAACTGTTTCGTGACGGCGGACTGTCATGGCTTGTCTGTGTATCCAGCCTGCACATATCGCTGCTGGGGATGATCGTCTACAGACTGCTAAGATCAAGAGGAAGCTCATTTCTGCTGTCCTCATTGCTGACGTCGGTTATTACGGTCAGCTACGCGCTTATGACAGGCTTCTCAATATCGGCGAAGAGGGCGCTTGTGACATTCATTGTATGGATGGGCGCACAGGTCTTCGGCAGGACAAGGGACACGCTCACATCGCTGTCAGCCGCAGTTATAGTGATTCTTATCCGTCAGCCTTACGCTCTGTGGGACAGCTCGCTGGTGATTTCATGTGTCTGCATTATGTCTCTTGAGTATCTCTCGCCTGCAGCTGAGAGGATATTCAGGCCGAGATTGTCATATCAGAGAAAAATGTGCCGGACGATAAGCCTGTGGGCGGGATCATTTCCGGCTGTGCTGTGGTTTTTCTATCAGACGACGCCGTACGCTTCTTTGCTGTATCCGGTTATGCTTCCGCTTATGAGTCTGTTCATGGCATTTGGCATTCTCGGAAGCGCGGCGGGGTATATGAGCCTGGCAACAGGCATGTCATGCTTTACAGGATTCGGAAGAATTATGGCTGTTCCATGCAGTGTGATGCTTAAGGGGCTTCGCCTGCTGTGCCGCCTGGAAGAGTCCGTTCCCGGAAGCGTCCTGATTCTCGGAAGACCTGCCGTGTGGCAGATGATAACATATTATGGAGCGCTGGCAGTATCGGCATTCGCGATATCTAACAGCATGTTATTTACGGAAAGGAAAAGGACGCCGGCATTTTTTCACGTGCTGAGGAAGCCTGACATAAGAAAACATAGAAGATTAGCTTCCCGTGTTCTTACCGTGGCAGGGCTGATCGTTCTCGCTGTGACGGTAAGCATCAGGAGGAGGCCGTATTTTCGCTATGTCTGCATGGATATCGGGCAGGGAAGCTGCAATCTGATCGAACACAGGGGACATGCATACCTGTTCGACGCAGGCTCAGGTTCTGTTCAGAATGTGTGGAGATACCGCATAGAGAGCACATTGAAATACTACGGGATAAGAGACGTGGACGCGGTATTCCTGTCGCACGCTGACCTTGATCATATAGACGGGATTCAGCAGATGCTGGATTCGTACCATGTAAATATGGCCGGACGCAATTCCGGCGGAATAACGCTCGGCAGGGTTATACTTCCTTCACTGATACAGGGAGATGAGAGATTTGTGCCTGTCATCTCGGGCGCGGTTAAGAACAGTATTCCTGTGGGGTATGCCGGGGAGGGGGACTGCCTTAGCCAGGACGGCATGACACTTGAGATACTGAACCCGTCGCCTGACCGTATGACAGGGGACGCAAATCAGGACTGTATGGTGATGCTCCTCAGGTTAATGAATCTGTCCATCCTGTTTACGGGAGATCTTGAGAAAGATGGAGAGAAATTGTTCGTGAGCAGATGGGAGCACAGCCGTCTGTTTGAAGAGGAGATGGAGGAGGGGACAGGCAGCAATCGCCGGCACTCAGACGGCGGCGTGTCAGGCGGCAAACATATTGTTATACTCATCGCCGGGCATCACGGCAGTAAAAATGCGACCTCGGATGAACTGCTCAGGATGCTGATGCCTGATCTGGCGCTCATCTCATGCGGGCATAACAACAGATACGGACATCCGGCGGGTGAGATGCTTGAGCGTCTTAAAAGCGCCGGCGTTCCATACCGTCGTACAGACATGGAAGGGGCGGTTATTATTGATTTTTGAGGAAGAACCGTGCTATCCTGTGGTTGACATATTCATGTGAAGAAAGGGAAATAATGATCAGTGGATCGATATGTTCAGGTACTATAAGGATACCGTTGAAAACGGGATATATATTGCCTGCGTCGGCGGGATCATGTACAGTGAGCTTACTCTATCATGCAGACGGGAATGAGTCATTATTAATATGATTGAGGATTGTTCTATGAGGATTGGAATACTGTGCCCGTCGGAAATTGCTTACCGGCGGTTCCTTCCCGCGCTGAAACAGGTCGAAGATGAGTCGGCTCAGCTGAACATATTCCCTGAAAAAACAGGCTTGCTGCGGCAGGCGCGTCGACGATTAACGTCAGTTAAAATAGTACTCCATGTGCGTACTGATTAATATGTGGAATCGAAAGACAAGGGCGTCTTGGAAGTGGTTTGCGGATGCCTTTGTCTTTTTCGTTATACCGGCTTTTTCGGAAGCCGGAAATAATCAAAGGAGTATAACAGCAGAAAGGACACAGATATGGCAAAGATAAATCGGAATTATCTCAGTCTTCCCGGCAGTTATCTTTTTTCCAGGATCGGAGAAAAGATACGCTGCTTTCAGGAGCAGCATCCGGAAGCAGACATCATACGCCTTGGGATCGGAGATGTGACACAGCCGATCGCGCCGGCAATTATCAGCACTTTGCACGATGCGGTGGATGAGATGGGAGATGCGGAAACGTTTCACGGGTATGCGCCGGATCTTGGCTATGAGTTTCTGCGGTCCGCGATAGCGCAAAAGGATTACAGGGAGAGGAACTGTGATATCTCGGCGGAGGAGATCTTTATCTCGGACGGGGCAAAGTGCGACTGCGGCAATATTCAGGAAATCTTTTCCACGGACAACCGGATCGCTGTATGCGACCCGGTCTATCCGGTCTATGTGGATTCCAATGTAATGGCAGGCAGATGCGGGAAATATGACCCTCAGACAGGACGATTTGCCAACGTAATCTATATGCCGTGTACGAAGGAGAACGGTTATGTGCCTCAGCTTCCCGAAGAAGTTCCGGACCTGATATACCTGTGTTTCCCGAACAATCCGACCGGCGCCGTCATGAAAAAGGATAAGCTTCAGGAGTGGGTGGACTATGCGGTGTATCACGGTTCCGTAATCCTGTATGACGCGGCATATGAAGCCTATATCTCGGAGGCGGAGATTCCGCACAGTATCTACGAGTGTGAAGGAGCCAGGAAATGCGCGATTGAATTCAGGTCATTTTCAAAGACGGCGGGATTCACAGGCCTTCGTCTGGGCTTTACGGTGGTTCCGAAAGAACTGGAGGCGGAAGGCACAGCGCTGTGGCCGCTGTGGGCAAGACGGCATGGCACTAAATACAATGGCGCGCCTTATATCATTCAGCGTGCAGGTGAGGCTGTCTATTCTGCGGAGGGAAGACGGCAGGTCCTGAGTCAGGTGGCATACTATATGGAGAATGCGAAGATCATCTACAGCTCTCTGAGGTCGGCAGGCTATGAGGTGTCAGGCGGCGTTAACGCGCCTTATATCTGGCTGCGGACGCCTGGCCGTATGACGAGCTGGGAGTTCTTTGACTATCTGCTGGAGGAGGCAGGCGTTGTCGGAACGCCGGGATCCGGCTTCGGACCCAGCGGAGAGCATTATTTCAGACTGACAGCCTTTGGCGACAGGAAACGTACAATAGAGGCAGTGGAGCGGATAGGCAGACTTTAGGGAGCCTGTCAGGCTGAGGAGAAGGCGGAAAAGGTCGACAGCGTGATGGAGGAGATCCGGAATGCGCCATGGGCAGGCCGGATCCGTATTCATGTGGACGAGAGGAATGTACCGGAGGGCTACCGCTGCATCAGGATCTTCCCTGCACAGGCCACTAAGGAACGGATGCTTGCAAAACTGCAGGAAATGGTGGGCGCAAAAAGAACCGTGACATTTGGAAGCTACCGGGGCAGATATGATGTCTATATTGAAGACGCGGACAAGGATGTGATGGTCAAGGAGCTGAAGAAAGAGTTTGAGCCGGTCAGCCTGGACGGATGGAAAAACGTGTTCAGACTGGATCACATGATGTAAAGGTCAACATCATCATACTTATAGAAATCAGGCTCTGCGTCTGGTAAAATATGATATAAAGTTCAAAAGCCCTGAAGTAAGTGACCGGGAATCCTGAACACCGGCAGGTATGAATCGGCTGCCGGCGGGAGATCATAGCATGAAAAAGACTTATATCATAATTGTCAACGTGATCATCATGGCAGCCATATTGACCTTCGTTGTTTTCTACTCCAGCTTTGAAAGCCGGGAATCATTCCAGAGACAGGTAGAGCATTTTGAAGACACAACGGTCAACATGGAGCGTGTGACGGAGAACTATCTGGAAGGCGAGCAGCAGATCTGCGATGTATGGGCGCGCTATATCAATAACAAGGCTATGACGATGGAAGAGGCAGCCGATTATATCCGGTCCTCGCATGTGATTGAGAACACTTCGGCGCATCTGATTTTCCCTGATACACTCACGGGCCTTTCCACACGGCCGAAGCAGGGTACGGCCGATGACTATGCTGTTTCATACGAACGGATAGAACTCCTGGACAGCGTGGACTGGATCGATGAAATCGGGAAGTCGATAAACGTAACCCGTGCTTATACTAACCCGATGAATGGTCAGCAGTCACTGGCCTTCTGCAACAAGGTTGTGCTGCGTGACCCGGATAGCGGAGCTTTGGCGGACGCGGTTCTGCTGCGGGTCATACCCATCTCTGATCTGGAACAGAAATGGGTTTTTCCGCAGACAGAGCTTATGAACGCTGAGCTCGCCATGATCGACGCTGACGGTGATTATATCATTAAAGGATACAGCTTTAAGAACTCCAGTTTTTTTGAATTCTACAAGTCTTATAATTCTACGAATCCCGAATCGTCAGCTGAACTGTTTGACAGGATTACTTCATCGACGGGCTCCGCCCGCATACTCAACTCTCACAGTCAGGAGTGTATACTTGCCTTTACCCCTGTCCAGGCTACTGCCGGATGGACACTGCTTAGTCTCGTGCCGGCTGAGGATCTCATTGTAGATACAGAAAACTGGCTGCTGATAGGGGTCGTTTCCGCAGGCCTGCTGGTTCTGTTCATCTGGGATCTGTTCTATATGCTTTACTTCAACAAGCGCCTTCAGATCACGGCCAGGGAAGCGGAGTCCGCCAATAAGGCCAAGACAGACTTTCTTTCCACCATGTCACATGACATCCGCACTCCGATGAATGCCATCATAGGGCTTACCACGATTGCCGAGAAGAATCTCGGGGATGTGGAGTCAACAAAGGAAAGCCTCAGAAAGATCAGCCTTGCCAGCAATCATCTGCTGACACTGATCAATGACATTCTGGATATATCGAAGGTGGAAAGCGGAAAGCTGAAACTGAATCCTCTGACATTCTCCATTGTAGAGACGGTCGAGAACCTTGTGACTATTTCACAGCCGATGATTAAGGAGAAGAATATTGAGTTCAGCTTCCACATAAATCAGATGGAAAAGGAATATCTGTATACAGACCAGCTCCGCCTGAATCAGATTTATATCAACATACTTTCCAACGCGGTAAAGTATACAATGCCGGGCGGAAGTGTAAGCGTAGATATGCGCGAGGATAAGAGCGGCATACCCGGGCGTATAAGGCTGACTTATGTTGTGGCGGATACCGGTATCGGTATGAGTCCGGAATTCATGGAGACCATGTATCAGCCCTTCTCGCGTCAGATAGACAGCCGCGTCAACAGTATTCAGGGAACCGGTCTTGGTCTGGCCATTACAAAGCAGATGGTCGAGCTGCTTGGCGGAACGATTGAATGCCGCAGTGAGCAGGACAGGGGGACTACCTTCACGGTTGTCCTGGATATCCCTGAAGCTGAAAGACAGCGGGAGGATATGCGGCTTGAATCCATTGATGTTCTGGTCGTTGACGATGACGAGACCATGCTTCAGACTGCCGCTGGCACATTAGAGTCTCTTGGCGCATCAGCGCAGCAGGCGAAAAGCGGTTTGGAAGCGCTCGGAATTATAGAGAGCAGACATAGCTCCGGACAGGATTTCGATGTTGTCATTATTGACTGGAAGATGCCTGAGATCGACGGCATTGAGACGATCAGACGGATCCGCTCTGAAATAGACGCTGATATTCCGATCCTGCTGATCTCCGCATATGACTGGTCTGATATCGAGGATAAGGCAAAAGCAGTGGGAGTGAACGGCTTTGTCAGCAAACCGCTTTTTCGTTCAACGCTCTATGACAAGATCAGTGATCTTATCGGGAGAGAGCCGGGATCCACTGAGCCGGAGGATGATTATTCCGATCTGCAGGGTATGCACATCCTTGTAGCCGAGGACAATGACATCAATTGGGAGATCATCTCCGCCCTGCTGGCCATGTTCGGTATCACCACCGACCGCGCGGAAGACGGACAGGCCTGCGTGGATATTATGAGCACGGCTGCGGAGGGCAGCTATGATCTGATTTTCATGGATGTACAGATGCCCAGGATGAATGGCCTCGACGCAACCAGAACAATCCGCAGTTCAGAGAATCCATGGGTATCCTCCATCCCGATTGTTGCGATGACGGCAGACGCGTTTTCCGAAAATGTCACAGAGTGCCTGAATGCGGGAATGAACGGACATATCGCGAAACCCATAGATATCAAGCTGGTTATCAGGGAGATCCGCAGAATCAGCGAAGAAAGGAGACAATTATGAGAAAGACGGTGTGTATATTACTGGTGATGCTGATGCTCACGGGCATGACCGCATATGGTTCACAGGAGCAGGAGGACTTCCGGCCGGCTCTGGATACTTCCGCAGACTGCCGTATCAATATCGCCGGCGGTTACGACAACTTTGAAGCGCTTGAGGAGGAATTTGACCGTTTCAATGAGTACTATCCCAATGTGGAAATGACGTATACGAAGATCGACGACTATAACAATATGGTCGGCATGGTTCTGAGCGGGAACGATGCCCCTGATATCTACGTCAATTACTCCTGGATGTACGGCCGGGAGCAATATAAGTCTTCTATCGAATATGCCGAGGATCTTGCCGACCCCGCTCTGGGACTTAATCTGGATTGTATCCGGGGCAATATTATTCTGAATACGGATGACGGGAAGCTGCCGATGGTTCCGGTTTTCTCAAACACCTACGGCATGCTTGTGAACAATGACCTTTTTGAAAAGGAAGGTCTGAGCGTTCCCTCGACCTATGAGGAAATGGTTGAGGTGTGTGACGCGTTTCGTGAAAAAGGCTATGAAAACCCGATGATGGGTTTCTCAAGGGAGGAGACAACCTCGCTCTTTAC
>DFHY01000038.1:0-4931 GCA_002371345.1 Lachnospiraceae bacterium UBA3711 | reverse complement strand
TCCCTTGAGAAGATATTGCAGTTCCTGAGTGATGGCTGTGTGGATCTTGACGCCTGTGCAGAGATCGAAAACAACTATGATGCCGTGATACTTCGCTTCTTTGAAGGCGACGTGCCTATGATGATCTGCTCGGGGGATGCCGTCTCCGGGACGAAGAAGCGGGAGAGCCGCTCCGAGGCGTTTATCGCCAATCCATTTTCATACTCCTTTGCCCCTGTCCCCATGTCTGACGAAGGCGCCAACTTCCTTGACATGCCGAATCTTCAGTTCTCTGTCAACAAGGACGGCCAGAATCTGGACATGGCCAACGAATTTATGCGTTTCCTGATCACCCCGCGGGAGCTTAACGAGATGGCGCAGAACAAGGGGCTCATGTCTCCGACGAAGGATCTGTCATTTGACAGCAAATACGCGGCATTCGGCACAGTTCCGGAATCACGGATCCTGTCGCCGGAGGTATTCGGCCTGACAGATGACGCGGTCGTGCAGCTGAGACAGGCAGTTTTTTTGGTCGGAACGGGAGAAATGACCATAGACGAGGCTGTTGCAGGCTTTGGCTCCTTTACACAATGACCGGTAAGCAAGAAAGGGGAGGAACTTAAATAATTCAGAAAACAAATACTGGTTTTCAAAAAATAAAATGATCACAGCTTGTTAAAACAGGTGTATTATTCTTTGAAAACATATATAATGATGTCGAGTTCGATGAAACCTGATGATTTCATGGAGGAACCTTTATGTCTGTGATGAGTCGAATAAGCAGCCGGTATGAGAGGGATGAACTTACTTCTCTTCTCAGTATGGACGGCATTATCAGCATGATTCAGTCCGGAGATTTTGAGGCAGGAGAAGACAACTGCATAGTCTACATGAGTATACCCATGTTCAAGACTCTAAATGTCAATTATGGATATGAGTACGGCAACCGTTTTTTGATCGCTGTCGCTGAGGGCATTCTTGAGGAGATGCCCTGCGCGTATGCCGCAAGGGAGAGCTCGCATCACTTTGTACTTATGATCCCCGATATGAGTACAGACAAGATTAAGGAAGGCCTTGGAAAGCTTCAGAACAGGGTGAGCCTGATTCCGCGCGGTGACCGTATGGTTCTGAAGGCCGGCATAGCGGAGTGCGGGGGCGAGAGGGATGTTTTCGGTACGACAGACCGCGCCAGGCAGGCGTGCTTCTATGCGGAGAGACATAAAGATTCTTTTCAGGTATTCAATGAGCAGGTTTCGAAAGAGCTGACATTTCAGCAGTATCTTCTGGAGCATTTTGAGGAGGCATGCGCACTCGGGCATATACAGCCGTTCTATCAGCCTGAGATCCGTGTCATGTCCCGGGAATGCTGCGGATATGAAGCGCTCGCGAGGTGGATCGACCCAAGATACGGCACGATCTCACCGGGCGTATTTATTCCGCTGTTCGAGCAGGAGAAGCTTGTTCATAAGCTGGATATACATATCATAAGGACGGTATGCAATGACCTTCGGAAGGCGATAGATGAGGGAAGGCAGATCGTTCCTGTGTCCGTCAACCTGTCCCGTGTTGACTTCAGGATGGCTGACATTATCCGCGAGATCGAGAAGTGCCGGGAGGAGGCTGATATCCCCAGGAGCATGCTTCATATAGAGATCACCGAGAGTGCGGTTGTCGAGGGAGAGGAGTATGTTGCCGGCATTATCGATCAGTTCAGGGAACTGGGATATGAGATATGGATGGATGACTTCGGCTCAGGCTACAGCTCTCTTAATAATCTGCAGATGTATCATTTTGACACACTGAAGATCGACATGTCTTTTTTGAAGCAGCTTCCTGAGAATCCCCGGACGGGTATTATTGTCGCGTCCGTAATCAATATGGCAAAGCGGCTCGGTGTGGAGACTCTTGCGGAGGGCGTTGAGACTAAGGAGCAGTATGAGTTTCTTCTGGAGGTCGGCTGTGAAAAGCTGCAGGGCTTTCTGTTCGGAAAGCCCGAGAGGCTGCTTCGTGATGACGCCAGAGTTCATTTTGAAAATGGCCTGACAGACAGGCTCTCTCTTGAGACGCCTGAGCGGTGCCGGTATTATTCGAGTATCGGCAGCATAAATTATCTCAGCGCCACACCGATGGGCGAGGAGATTCTGTCTGTAAAGAACCGCATACCGATAACGGTTCTTGAGACTACCGACGCGGGTGAGATTCATTTTCTGTATGGAAATGACGCGTATATAAGATTCCTGCATAACGTTAAGATCGATGACCTCGATATGGCTCAGACTCGTGCCAATAAGAAGTACATCGCCGAGAACACAGCGTTTCTGCGGCTTGCGAAGCGGGCGGAGGATGCCGGAAGGACGCAGGGAGAGCTGCTGATCAACGGGGTGATGCTCAATACGATGATTCAGTTTATCGCCCGTGACAGGGACAGGGCGGCTTTCCTGACGATAGTGAGAGATCTGGAACAGAGGGTCGGCGAGAGACAGAGCGAAGGCGTGCAGCTCGCGGAGGAATACGTTCTCAGCAGTTATTTCCGGGTGGACCTGTTTGATGAGGACGGTACTGCCATTAATCTGTATCTGGATGCCGATCAGAGGAAGCTGACTGACCTGAGCGCAGATACGGTTCAGCTGGTGCGGCAGTACTCTGAGCGGTATATACGCCGGGATGAGAGTGAGAGATTCCGTGAGTTCTATGACATGAGTACGGTTCTTGCCAGAGTTGACGGGAACGGAGGGCACCATGTGACGAAGTATTTCCACTCGGCGATCCCCGGGGATGAAGGCAGGATACAGAAGTACACGATCATGCCGTTCAGGTATATGCACCGCTGGAAATATCTGTCCTGCTGCCAGTACGCCGAGCAGCCTCCGGCAGAGATGCTGAAGGAGATGCTGGGCACAGATCAATAAGCATCATCAGCGAATGACTCACACATATAGTTGATGTTCAGTCTTGCATATGAAGGATCTGCACAATCATAAGAACACTATCAGCAGGTATTTTATGACAGAAAAAAGTATTAAACGCAGGTATCTTTTATACTTTTTATTTACAGCCGCATTTTTGTTAATTGCTGCTGCTTTTCCTGCGGCTGTTTTCGCTGATACTGTTCCGAGACTGTCTGACAGGCGGTTCTCCCGGGAATTGAGCGAGATGACTGAGGAGTACGGCAGATCTGTCACCAGGAAACAGGCTGCGGCGAACCCCTACATTAACAGCAGGCTCATCCTCAAGTCATATGACGGCACTCTGGATCCTGAGGAATACGGGGCTGTCGATGCTATCAGGGACAGGGACGGACATTACATACTTCAGTTCAATTCTTCTCTTGCCGCAAGAAGGGCTGAAGCGAAGCTGAAGAAGGATGACGCGACGATCTATGTTGAGCCTGACTACCCTGTGTTTCTGCAGGAAGATGAGGCTGATTATTTGCTGAATACGCAGGGAGATGAGACTGACAATATACTGAATACGCAGGATGGTGGAGCTGTAGATCAGGGAAACACAAGCTGGGGAGTCGGTTACACCGGATGTGATGCCTTCGCAAATACTCTCAAAGATAAGACTAACCTGGTGAAAGTCGCGGTTATCGATACAGGAGTCCGGTCAACGCATGAACTGTTCGCGGGAGGAAAGATTTTTAAATTCGGCAATGATGACTCGTCGGATACCTTCGGGCATGGAACAATGGTTGCCGGTGTTATAGCGCAGTGTACGAGAGAACTTAATAAGATCCAGATTATTCCGGCTGCGGTACTCAAAAAAGATGCAGACGGTAAGGCTTCAGGAACATCTGCTGATGTCGGCAATAAGATATCCGAGTTATCAGGGAAAACAAACGGAACAAACATCTACCATTGTAATGCGCAGATAATCAACCTTAGCCTTGTAGCTGAAACGCGGTCTAGCAGTACATATATGACGGAGGTAATCAAAAACGCGGTCAATGCCGGATCTGTTGTTGTGGTATCTGCTGGAAATCAAAGGGATAACGCGATTTACCATACCCCGGCTGACATAAAGGATTCGGATGCTGAGGGGGTTATTGTCGTCAGCGGGTGTAACAGCAGCGGCGGATTGTACGACAACTCCAACTACGGAGAAAGCGTTGATGTATGTGCCCCGGGTTATCAGATTAAAAGTGCAAGTTATTCTGGCGACAACTTGTACAGTATACAGAACGGGACATCATTTTCCGCGCCTTTCGTGTCGGCAGCAGCGGCTATGTTATTGTTGGAAGACTCCAGCCGCACTCCATCAGTTGTGGAAAAGCTGATAAAAAGAAAGGTGATGAGCTTTGCTGCGGCACCTGAACGATATTACGGGACCGGTATTCTTAAATTGAATACTGCAGATGAGAGCAGCTCATATGTGCAGCAGGTGATTGACAGCGTTAATAAAATACCGGCAGATCTTACTCTTTCTGAAGCAGACAAAAACAGTGTTCTTTCCGCCCGTAAGAAGTTTAATGTCCTGACAACTGAAGAAGCTGCGCGTCTATCGGAATACAATGAGCGTATAAAAGCAGCAGAAAACAGGATAAAGGAACTGGAAGCTAAAAAGAAAGCTGAAGAAAAAAAAGCTTTGGATCTGTATTTTGAAATTGACAGTCTTCCGGAAAAAATCACACTGTCAGACAAGAGCAAAGTAGCTGAACTGCGGAGGAGATACAATGCATTAAACGCAGAGCAGAGAGAGATTATTATCAACCTTGATACACTTGTGAATGCTGAAAAGATGATTCTTGCATTGGAAAAGCAGGAAGCTGAGCGCAAGGCCCAGGAAGAGGCGGAGCGCAAAGCTCAGGAGGCAGCGAAAGCGGAGGCGGAGCGTAAAGCTCAGGAGGCAGCGAAAGCGGAGGCGGAGCGTAAAGCCCAGGAAGCAGCGGAGGCGGAGCGTAAAGCCCGGGAGGCAGCGGAGGCGGAGTGCAAGGCACAGGAAGAAGCTTATAA
>DFHY01000052.1:63844-65014 GCA_002371345.1 Lachnospiraceae bacterium UBA3711 | reverse complement strand
GTGAACAAGGAGAGCGCGGACGCGAACCTGGGAGGGCATCTGTTCACTGTCATGCTGATGCCGCAGAGCGAGGACTATACGATCCTGCCAAGCTATGATTATCTTGGAACCATGACGACAGGAGACGGCACCTTCAATGTGGTCATTCAGTATCCGACCGATGTACAGACAGGAGACATATGGTCTGAGTTCTATAAGATCCTGAACGGGGACAAGAACAGTGCGATCACGACGATAAGACCGGTGCAGGGTGTTACATGGACTCTTCCGGACGGCAATGTAATCAGCGGCGACAGCTCCACGGCCGCGCAGACTGCATCTACTCAGAGCGCGCCTTCCGCCGGGCAGACTGAGACCACGGTCACTCAGCCTCAGACCGGTACGACTCAGCCTGAGGTTACTCAGCCGCCGGCGGCAAATCCGGGCAGCGGCGATGTGCTGGGGTCAACAGAGGGTAACAGCTATGTGAACAAGGCGATGGGCTTACGTTTTGACTTACCGGCCGGATGGATTTTCGCGAATAACCAGCAGCTCGAGAGCATGAACAAGGGGCTTACTTCAGATCAGTACCTGAGCAGTATCGACTCAGGTATCCCGGTCTGCGTGGCGTATGCCCAGAGCGCAAACGGGATGGAGCTCATGAACGTGGTAGTCGTGAACAACGCTTCATTCATGAATCCGGGAGTAACCCAGATTACGCAGGAGGATGTAAAGGCTATCCTGAATGAAGCTACGGGAATCTCTTCAGCCGCGCTGGAATCTGCCAACTCGACAGTGACGGGAGCGTCAGTCAATACTGTGAACTGCATGGGGCAGACTTGCTACAGCCTGGATATTTCATTTAACTACTCAGGATTTTCCGGAATCCAGAAGCAGATCGGTATTCCGGCAGGAACATATATCGCGCTGGTCACAGTCAGGTCAGTCAGCGGAGACAACACGCAGGCGACGTTTGATATGTTTTCAGGGACCTGAGGAATGAAGAGAATGTCTTTTATACTGAGCGCGCTGCCGGCGCGCTTCAGGGCGTTGCCGGTGCCGGGAGAGGCTGTGATCAGGAGAGTTCTGTATATAATAAGCGCGCTGCTGGTGCTGTGCCTGACTATACGCATGCCGGCGCGCGCTGATGAGACAGAGGCAGGCCTGCCACACCCTCATCAGGAGGCGGAG
>DFHY01000052.1:61824-63692 GCA_002371345.1 Lachnospiraceae bacterium UBA3711 | reverse complement strand
ATGAAGGGAGAGTAACCTTCATCCGGGGGCGTTACAGCCCCGGTAAGGTTCTCAACCATGAGGACGCGGTTGAGTCGCTCAACTATGTTGCGACACTGCTGGGCCTTACCAGAGGAGCTCTGTTCTTCTGTGTCTACGGAGGGATTGATTATACGACCGGATATACATACTACCTGTTCCTGCAGCGTGACGGAGACGTGACTATAGTCAACGCTTCCATAAAGGTTTATGTTGATCCGGAGGGATATACCGCGGCACTCTCGTGCAGCTTCAATCCGGCGACGGGCATACGAGAGGAATCGGCGGGGCGCATTTCGGCCGGCGAGGCCGAGGACATCGTAAGAGGGCGTTATCCTGATTACGAGCTGAAGATATATTCGGATTCAACAGGGCAGGCGGGTATCATGGAGGAGGAACGTAATATCCATGTATGGTCTGTGTTTTCGAACAACCCGGATATGATGTCTGGAGATTCGGATCTTCCATACCTGCAGCATTTTGTCAGCTACAGCGGCGAATATCTCATGAATCTCCCATGCTCGACCACATATGATCCGCTAATGCAGCAGGATGACGCTCTCGAGCGGAAGGCGAAGGCCATGTTCGAGGGATATGAGAAAGCGGTCTGGAAGGGCATGGTCACGCTGCACGACGGAAGCCGGATGGAGCTCGAGGTTCCTGTCGCGAAGAGCCGGAGTGACGGCCGCTATTATCTGATGGATCTCGACCGCAGGATGCTGGTGGCCGATTATCCGGAGGCCGTGTACGGGTCAGGTGAATTTATCATCGCGTCATCTGACACAAATTCCGGCTGGAAGGACCGGGAGCTTCTCGCAATGTACAACATCGGCCGTGTGTACGATTACTATGCCGACCATGGCATGTATTCGGTCGACGGCAGCGGCATACCTCTTGCGATACTCAGCGGTGTGTGCGAGGCGGACGGAACGCCGGTCGACAATGCGTTCTTCACGGGGTTCTGGGACGGCTTCGGTGTATTCGCGATCAGTGACATCAACAACTCAGTAGAGTGCCTTGATATCATGGCACATGAGTTTACGCACGGTATCACGTCGTACACAATGGGCGGCAGCTCATATGTAAATGACCTTGGCGCGATCAACGAGGCGTATTCGGATATCATGGGCAACCTCTGTGAGCTCACATACTCGATAAATGATCTTTCGATAAAAGCAGGGAAGACGGGGGGTCAGTTTGAGATCACGGGAACCAGCCCGTACGGCTCAACGGATGATGACAATCCTATGTATCCGGACTGGCGCATCGGCGAAATGGGCGGAAAAATTTACCGTGATATGAGCGACCCGGTACGTTACCGGCAGCCGGCATTTGTATCTGACGCCTATTACTGCCTGCCGACCGGTCATTCCAACGCCTCCG
The DNA here is from genome assembly GCA_002371345.1 of Lachnospiraceae bacterium UBA3711. GTDB lineage: Bacteria > Bacillota > Clostridia > Lachnospirales > Lachnospiraceae > Porcincola. The sequence continues at coordinate 62,291 of DFHY01000052.1, read as the reverse complement.
GAAATGACTATGGCGGTGTTCATGAGAACAGCTCTCTTCTTGGCAGCATCGCATGGGTTCTGAATGAGCGGGGGCTCAACTTCGAGCAGCAGTATTCGCTCTGGATGACCGCGATGAATATGATGACGCCAAAGAGCGATTATGATGATATTCTTCAGGCGATGATCTTCGCGAGGAAGACCTATGGCTGGGACGAGGAGCTGGATACCTGGCTTGAGGAGGCATTCGCCGAGAGAGGACTTCTCGAGAACTCACACTCATACAGCGGCGCCTGGGACGGAATGTCATTTGAACGGTACAACGCGAAGCGGCTGGAGGAAAACCGGGAAAAGGCAGCAGCGACAGGCAGCACGGCGGATTCCCTGAACGGCGAAGACCATGGGAAAGACACCGTCCCTGAAGCTGAAACGGATTCAAACACTGAAGATATTGTGTCAGGCTTCCTTACAGGCGGAGGAAACCACACG
>DFHY01000052.1:46036-61681 GCA_002371345.1 Lachnospiraceae bacterium UBA3711 | reverse complement strand
ACACCGCCCCTGAAGCTGAAACGGATTCAAACACTGAAGACGTTCTGTCAGGCTTCCTTACAGGCGGAGGAAACCACACGGAAGACACCGCCCCGGAGACTGAAGCTGAATACAGCGAGGACAAGACAGATTCAGGCAGTGATACTGAGGAACCGGACGATTCCGGAGAAGAAGACGCGGACCGGCTCGCTGCAAAGAACACAGACTGGCTGGACGGGGTCAGTCTCGACGATGATGGCAGGATAGAGAGAGAGGGATACGGAAGAATAGATTTTGACACTTCTCCCGAAGACAGGGAGATACTTGTCGGCTCTGTCGTTCTGGAGCCGTACACCTACAAGACGATTGCCGTAAACTGCCCGGATGAAGAGGGACATGTGTCATTCCTTCTGCCGGAAGGAACATACTGGGTCAGCCTGTGCGTCGGGCGCAGCGGCCCCGGACAGACCGAGTTCTGGCCTTACACGAAGGCGGACGCCTATGAGCAGATGGGAACATTTACCCGCTTCGGAGAGGTGGAGGTGAAGGCCGGGCAGAGCACGGACCTTCCGCTGGCGGACGTGGGTTAGTATAACGGTTCTTAAATAACTGGACCGAATGCTTGTCTGTCTGCCCGACAGCACGTATCTAAGGAAACACTGATTATATCAGTGTTTCCTTAGAGCCTCCGGCGGATCGCGGTGCGGCGCATAGGAAGGCTTTCTTCGAAAGCCGCGCCGCACGCGGCTTTGAGCGCATGGCGCGCTCAAAGATCACATTAGGGAAGCGCTTAGCCGGAGGCAAAAGAAATGATAAGTGAAATAAATCAGCGCTTCCCTAAGGAAACACTGATTATATCAGTGTTTCCTTAGAGCCTCCGGCGGATCGCGGTGCGGCGCAGCCAACTCCAAGGTAAAAAGAACCTTGGCGCCGGCTATAGATAGATTGATTACAGGAGGGAAGATCATGAGAAGAGCAGGAAGAATCGCGGCGGCCGTATCGGCAGCCATATCAGTTATGATCGCGATGCCGGTACATGCATCAGATACGGGAGATATCAGCAGCTTCCTGAGCGGAGGGGCGGGCGGCGCCATGCAGGATACAGGGACAGCTGAGCCGGGAGGAAATATTACGGGAGACCAGAGCGGCAGCTCACAGGCATCTTCGTCATCGGCGCAGTCGCTGAACATGGTGACCTGTACGGACAGCCAGACCGGCATAAATGTCGCCCGCGCGGTGGTTCCCGAGGGCTATACCGTGACAAGCGAGACAACCTGGTGCGGAGCTATTCAGAGTCCTGATTATCCGGCGGAGGTATTCATAGACGCCAGGTCTCCGGACGGAAGCATAGAGCTCACCTATGAGTCACCGGTAGAGTTTGTACAGGTGCTCAACGCTTCTGTGAACGGCATGCAGTTCATGGTGCATCAGGACTGGACGATCAGCACGGATTATCTCATGATGATGCTTACATATATGAATTCGCAGCAGTACTGCGATTATGTATCCCAAAACTGTATGCCTGGCGCATCCGGCATGACATTCATATCGGAGAAGCCGGTGTCTGAGCAGTCACAGCAGCTCATGCAGCAGTCAAGCCAGCAGAAGCTTGACGAGATCAACCAGCTCCTTTCACCCGAGAACGGAATCTATGTTGATTATGTAGAGACCACCGCGGCCGAGAGAACCTACCGGTATACGGACCCTTACGGAAAGTCAAAGTATCTGGTGGTCTCATGTGTAGGGCAGGCCCTTCGGCTGGTCGAGAGCGTTTCAAGCTACGGCATGGGAGAGACGAACATAACCAACCTGATCTGGTCCATTCCGGGGCGGTACTGCCTGATGGTGGATGAGGACAAATACGATGAGGGCATGGCAGTATTCGAATCGTTCTGTACGAACACAACAATCAGCGACCAGTTCAAGAAAGCCATGGTTGATCTGAGCCAGACTATTATGACAACGGTAGCCAACGCCAGGGCAACCACGATTTCTTCTCAGGCGAGTTATGTACAGGATACGTTCTCATCCGAACTCAGCGGACAGGACGACACGTACTCAAGCATGGAGGCCTGGGACGACGCGATCATGGACCGCAACGATTATACACTCTCAAGCGGCGACAGCGTGAAGGTCGATACCTCATACGACTATGTCTACGAGCTCAGCGATGGAAGCGTGTACGCGACCAACAGCGCGCTTGACGAGCCGGCAGGCGGGACTCTCCTGTACGCGAATTAATGAAATACTTAGGGAAGCGCTCATCCGGTTGCAATCCATACCCTATTCGTTTAGAATAAGACCGACAATTTAATAATGGGAGAAGCGATAAGCGAATTGTAAGGAGATTACCGTTATGAGAAAACGTATCGCTGTACTTCTGACATCTCTGGCATTGTCGTGCGCACTCGGCGCTGGCCCCGGCGCAACGGCGGTTATGGCTGAAGAGACTAAGAACGCTTCTTCCGGGAATGCCGAGCTTGTGGTCGGTCTTTCCCAGGACCTGGACAACAGTCTTGACCCGTATCAGATCACGGCAGCAGGAACCAGAGAGGTCTTATTCAATGTTTTTGAAGGGCTGGTAAAGCCTGACACAGACGGAAACTTTGTCGACGCCGTCGCTTCGGAACACAGTGTGTCCGATGACGGAATCACCTACACCTTCACGCTCAGAGACGGGGTGAAGTTCCACAATGGTGAGACGGTGAGCGCCGATGATGTCCTCTACTCCTTCGAAACCTGCGCCGCGACTACGACCAATACGGCCGTCGCCGGGGCGCTTTCTGATATTCAGGACGTCACCTCCTCAGGAAATGAGATCACCATTACTCTGAAGGAGAAGAATTCAAGCTTCCTGAGCACTGTGTCCAGCGTGTCAATCGTGCCGGCTGACTACGCGGATCAGGCGACAGCCCCTGTCGGAACCGGACCGTTCAGGTTCGAATCCTACTCTCCGCAGGATAAGGTTGTCTTCGTCAGAAACGATGACTACTACGCAGGTGCCCCGGCACTCTCGAAGGTCACATGCAGGATCTTCGAGGACGCGAATGCGCTGTACACATCACTCGATGCGGGAGCGCTGGATATGGCGCTGCACATGTCTCTCGATCAGGTCAACAGCCTGTCCAACGGCTACGATGTGATCGAGGGCGAGATGAATCTCGTCCAGGCGCTCTATCTGAATAACGGGAAAGCCCCGTTTGACGATGAGAGGGTGAGACAGGCTCTGTGCTATGCCATTGACATCGACAGCATTCTCGAACTGACAGAGGACGGCCACGGCGCAAAGCTTGGAAGCAGCGTATATCCGAGCTTTACGAAGTATTTCGACGAGAGCCTGGTGGGCGCGTATCCGTATGACCCGGCGAAGGCCGCGGAGCTTCTTGATGAGGCAGGCGCTTCGGGACTGAGCTTCACCATCAAGGTTCCGTCCAACTACACTCCGCATGTCGACACGGCGAGCGTGATAGTGGAAATGCTCTCGGCCGCGGGCATCAACGCTTCTATCCAGAAGGTTGAGTGGAGCACATGGCTTAATGACGTTTACCAGGGGCGTGACTTCGAGGCGACCGTGATCGGATTCGACGCGGCGTACCTGAGCGCGGACGCGCTGCTTCAGCGCTGGGTGTCGACTGACTCATCGAATATGATCAACTACAGCAACAAGGACTATGACGCCGCGATCGAAAAGGCGCAGCACGCGACCGACGATGAGGAGCAGGTGGCGGCTTACAAGGAAGCGGAGAAGATTCTCTCCGATACCGCCGCCAACGTGTACATCCAGGATCTTGCGGACTTCGTGGTACTGAATCCGAAGTTTACCGGATACGAGTTCTATCCGCTGTACGCGTCGGATTTCTCGAAGATTCGTCCTGTCTGAACCCGGAGTTGTACAGGCAGGAGAAGCAGGAGATGACCTGAATCAGGGAGACATTGATTACGTCAGTGCTTTCGCTGGATTAAGATCACATACAGCCGCAGGCTGGCAAATTGGGCCGGCATATTAAAGAAAGGAGGCGGGCAGATTGAGGCAGATAATAAAGAAAACAGCATCTCTCATTATTACATTGTTCATTGTCTCCCTGCTCGCCTTCCTCGCTTTTCAGATCATCCCGGGGGATCCGACTACGAAGATCCTGGGAACCAGCGCCTCCCCGGAGAAGGTCGCTGCGCTCAGAACACAGCTGGGGCTGGACCGCCCGGTGTGGGAGCGCTACATCGATTGGCTTGTATCATTTCTTAAGGGTGACTTCGGTACAAGCTACAATTATATGAGACCGGTGAGGAGCCTCCTGGCGGACAAGTTGCCGGTGACGGTGCTTCTTACCGTCATGTCATTTGCGATAACAGCAGCCGCGGCAATACCTCTGGGCATTGTACTTGGCAGCATCAGAAATGCTCTTGCGGATCATCTGACTATGATACTCGACCAGATCATCATGGCGGTTCCTCCGTTCTTCTTCGGAATCATCGCCTGCTATCTGTTCGGAATCGTGCTCAAATGGTTTCTGCCCGGGGGGTATGTGCCTCTCTCAGCAAGCATCCCCGGGTGTCTGTCGTATCTGCTGCTCCCGGCGCTGTCACTCGCGCTTCCGCGTATCGCTATGACTGTGCGGATGCTGAGAGGCTCTATCAGACATGAGCTTACTCAGAATTATGTTCTCACGGCGCAGTCGAGAGGCATGCCGCTCAGAGCCATACTGATCCGCCATGTGATGCGGAACGCAATGATACCGGTGGTGACATTTCTCGCGGTCAGTGCCGCCGAGATCATGACAGGTACCATCATCATAGAGCAGGTATTCACGATCCCGGGTATCGGAAGACTGCTGGTGTCGTCCATAGGCAACAGAGATTTTCCGGTGGTTCAGGCGATCGTTGTGATTCTGGCTGCCTGGATCATGATCGTGAACTTTATTGCAGATCTTTTGAACCATTGGATGGACCCGCGGATGAGGAGTGAGTGAGGATGAAAAACAGATATCTGCTGACAGGCGGGATCCTCTCCACGCTCGTCACCTCGGTCATAGTTACCGGATACTTCTGGACGCCGTACAGCACTACGGCCATGAACGCGAGGGAGAAAATGCAGCCGCCGTCATTATCTCACTGGTTCGGGACAGATAATTTCGGCCGGGATGTGTTCTCGCGTGTCATGCAGGGGGCCGGGTGCAGCTTCCTGATAGCGGTGCTGGTGGTACTGATCGGCTGCTTCGCCGGTGTCGTTATAGGATCTCTGTGCGGTTACTTCGGAGGGACAGCGGACCTGATACTGATGCGTATCTGCGATACGATCACGGCATTTCCGGCTATACTGCTGGCGCTGGTTATCATAAGTATCGCGGGAAGCAGCGTATCCAACATAGTCCTCGCGCTGGGTATCCTGTTCATTCCCAGCTTCGCCAGAGTTGTGCGCACTCAGTACGCGGGTATACGTGATCTGAACTATATCAAAGCCGCCAGGCTTGAGGGAGTATCGGTTCCGCGCATTCTGTACGCCCATATTCTGCCGAATACACTCCCCGTTCTGGTTCCTGCTATGACCATCGGATTCAACAACGCTGTGCTTGCCGAGGCCAGCATGAGCTTTCTGGGAATCGGGATCCAGCCGCCTATGGCAAGCCTTGGCTCTATGCTGAAGGACAGCCAGAACTATCTCACATCCGCGCCGTGGTACGCGCTCGGAGCGGGTTTTTCAATAGTGCTGCTGATACTGTCATTTTCGCTGCTGAGCGAGGGAATACAGGTCAGCAGGAACGAGTGACAGCAATACCATGCGGATGTGTCCGAACCCGCAACAGAGCCTGATGCTTATATCGGAATTGACGCCGTAACTGCCTGGCAAACACGGTAAAAGGGCGCTGCCTGTCCAAGATTGTAATAGAGCCTGATGCTTATGCAGGAATTGAAGTTATAACTGCCGGTGCTATAAATAACACTGTGCGGCCGAGCTGTGAAGGGATTTCAAATGAGCCTTCTTGAAGTTGAGAATCTGAGAGTGCATTTTCATGACGCGGCCCCTGACCGGTTTGCGGTGGACGGGGTTTCATTTTCAATGGAAGAAGGGGATATTCTGGGGCTGGTCGGCGAGAGCGGAACCGGCAAGACCGTGACAAGCATGTGTATCGGCGGACTGCTTCCCAGATGGAAGGCGGACACGCAGGGAAGCATACGGCTGGATGGAACAGAGATCTTCGACTGCAGCCAGAAAGAGCTGAATGAGATCCTCGGCAAAGAGCTTACGGTGGTATTTCAGGAGCCCATGACCTCATTCAATCCGGTATACCGCATAGGGAGGCAGATCGGGGAGAGCCTGTATGTGCACCGCAAGGATCTGAGCCAGTCTCAGAGAAATGAGCTTATCCTGGACGCAATGCGCAGGGCGGGGCTTTACGAAGCCGAAGAGATCTCCCGCAGGTATCCGCATGAGCTGTCGGGCGGCATGCTGCAGAGAGCAATGATAGCGGCGGCGATAGTGACGAATCCAAAGCTCCTGATAGCGGATGAGATAACTACGGCTCTGGACGTGACTATGCAGGCGAGAATTATCGATCAGCTGAAGCGGCTGAATAGGGAATCCGGAATGTCCATACTGTTTATCAGCCATGATATGCATGTTGTAAACCGTCTGTGCAGGCAGGTGATCGTCATGCAGAGAGGCAGGATAGTTGAGTCCGGACTGACGAAAGAGATTTTTGCCAATCCGCAGCATGAATACACGAAGCGGCTGATCGCGGCGATCCCGTCGAGATACTCCGGCAGGTAAGCAGATGTTACTTCGATTGGTTCTTATTCGGGGTGCAGGACAGACCGTTCAGGATATCAGGCAAATGGCACTGCGTAGCATCACATAGCGCAGGGCTGACAGCAGCGAAACACAGTGGCCAAGAGGATGTATCGATGAATAACGATATAATTCTTGAAGTAAATAACCTCAACAGCTATTATGAGCAAAGAGGCCGCCATGGTCGGAACCGCAAGAGAGAACAGGTCCTGCATGATGTGAGTTTCAGCATACATGAGGGAGACATCCTGGGCCTTGTCGGGGAGAGCGGCAGCGGCAAGACGACTCTTGCGAAGGTACTTCTCGGGATAGTAAATGACTATGACGGAGAGGTGATACATCATACTTCATATCCTCAGATGGTATTTCAGGATCCGTATTCAAGTCTGAACCCGGCCAGGACTGTGCGGTGGATACTTGAGGAGCCCCTGAGGGCGCTTGCGAAGAGAAGTAAGGAAGGCTGGATCCCGCGCACGAAGAGCGCCAGATCAGAGATGGTCCGGCAGATGCTCAGCGAGGTCGGCCTTGACGATGAGTATCTGGACCGGAAACCGGGAGATCTGTCAGGAGGACAGAGACAGAGAATAAGCATTGCCGGCGCGGTCATTACCAGGCCGAAGCTTATCATTGCCGACGAACCGGTGTCAGCTCTCGACGTTACGATACAGGCACAGATCCTGGAGCTTATGCAGAAGCTGAAGGAGACGTACTCTCTCAGCTATCTTTTCATAAGTCATGACCTGAACGTAGTCTATCAGATCTGCAGCCGTGTCATGGTAATGCAGCACGGAAGCGTAGTTGAGTCAGGCGATACGGAGAGTGTCTATAATCACCCTCAGCACCCGTACACGCAGGTGCTCCTGATGGATGCGATGTGACGGCGGGCAGAGCATACTCACAATTGTTCTGCCGGGCATGGAAAATGCTGCTGTTTGTTTCGGATTATTACAAGAGAGTGCAGAGGCAGAGTAGCGGCGGTTCCTGTACTGATTATCAGACAGATAAGACGGGGAGTGAGATAACCTTGAGAGAAGAGAAAAGAAGAGCGATCACATGGCATGGAACGGCGTGTTTCTCACTTGAATATGGAAGCGACCGCATCCTTTTCGATCCGTTTCTGGAGCTTGCGGGAGGCTCATACGGGGCTGATCCGCAGGAGCTGGCGTCATTCGATACTATCTTCGTGACGCATTGCCATTTTGATCATCTTTTTACAGCTCAGCAGCTGCTCGAGGAGACGGATGGGGATGTCAGTGTTTTCTGCACGAGGCAGTGCTGCGAGACCCTCGAGATGTTTATCGGAGATGAGAGTAATGTCGTTCAGATCGATACCGGACGATCATATAGAATAGGATCGATATATATCGATGTACTGAAGGGCAGACATATTGAGTTTCAATGGAGACACATACTTGACACAATGACGCCTTTGCGTGTGATCCGCTATGCACGTAATCTTCCGTTCCTGTTTCAGGCAAACCGTCTGTTCAAGGAGGCCGGCGAGAGCGTAGCTTTCCATATTCATGCCGGAGACAGAGATATCCTGCTTCTCGGAAGTCTCGCGCTGGATCCGGAGGAGTGCTATCCGGAGAATGTGGATGTTCTGATCCTTCCGTATCAGGGGAACAATGATCTTCCCGCAAGGGCAGAGGAGGTCGTTAAACGGCTGAATCCGAAGAGCATCATACTGAGTCATTTTGACAATGCCTTTCCGCCGATGTCGCGAAATGTGGATCTTCGTCCGTTTAAGCAGATGATGGAGAAGAACTTCCCGATGATTTTCGTGGTGAAACCTGAAGCGGGAAAGCCGATACTGCTGTAGAGTCTGTCAACAGATCAATTATTCATCGCGCAAGACTCATGGCTTCAGTCATGTGATACGCGTGTAATAACAAGATTGTCTTCATCGTGCAGCCCAGGCTCGCGATGGAGAATGAAGGGGGGACCGTATGGTACTTGCAATAGACGTTGGCAATACCAATATAGTATTAGGAGGACTGGAGAACGACCGTGTTGTATTTACAGAGCGTCTCTCGACCGATACGGTAAAGACGTCACTGGAGTACGCTATCCTGTTCAATGTCGCTCTGGACCTGCACAAGATAGACAAATCAAGTGTGGAGGGGACGATAGTCTCTTCAGTTGTTCCGCCGATCACACCTGTTATCAGGACAGCTATTAGAAAGATCGTCAATAAGAAGACCATAGTGCTGGGACCGGGAACCAAGACGGGACTGAGCATCAGGATCGATGATCCGTCGTCGGTAGGCGCTGACCTTGTAGCGGGCGCTGTCGGGGCGGTGGCGAAGTATGAGCCGCCGCTTGCAGTCATCGACATGGGGACAGCAACCACCATATCCATTGTGGACCGTGACAGGAACTACCTCGGCGGCTCGATAATGCCGGGAGTCAGGCTGAGCCTCTCCTCGCTTGTGTCAGGAGCATCGATGCTGGGAGGTATCAGTCTGGAGGTTCCGAAGCATGCGATCGGACGCAGCACTGTCGGCGCTATGCGAAGCGGCATCATACTCGGACACGCGGCGATGCTCGACGGCCTGATCGACCATATGGAGGAGGAGGTTGGAGAGAGCCTCACTGTTGTTGCAACAGGCGGACTGGCGTCGAGAGTGATTCCCGTCTGCCGCCATGAGATCATCCTTGACTATACACTTCTTCTGACCGGACTGAAGGTGATCTACGACAAGAACAGGTAGAGAGAAGCGTAGAAGCAGGTATTATATAATAGGAGAGTTTCACGTATGGCGTGGACAGAAAGAGGGACGGAAAGAATATGAGCATTACACAAAGACTGGACGCGCTGCGTGCGCTGATGAGGGAAAATGGTATCGACGCTTACATGATCCCGAGCGATGATTTTCACGGATCGGAGTATGTGGGAGATTATTTTAAATGCAGGGAGTTCGTGACAGGGTTCACCGGGTCTGCCGGCACCGCTCTGATTTTGTCCGACGAGGCTTATCTGTGGACAGACGGAAGATATTTCCTGCAGGCTGAGGATCAGCTTCAGGGCACAGGTATCACCCTGATGAAGATAGGGCAGGAGGGAGTTCCCACAGTAGAGGAGTTCCTTGAGAAGAAGCTTGATGCAGGACAGACACTTGGTTTTGACGGGCGCTGCGTAACCTATGCGGCAGCGGAGCCGATACTTAAGAGGCTTGGTAAAAATGATATATCATGCGTGGTATCTGGGGATGAGGGCCCGCTGGATCTGGTTGGTGATGTCTGGAAGGACCGCCCCGCGATGTCCTGTGAGAGCGTTTGGGAACTAGATATCTCCTACACAGGGCTGAGCCGCGCGGAAAAACTCGCCAAAGTCCGCGAGGAGATGAAGAAGAAGAACTGTGGATACCACATCGTATCGTCGCTTGACGATATAGCGTGGCTTTTGAATCTCCGAGGCCGGGATATCATATATAATCCTGTATTTATGTCATACTTTATGATCCTTCCCGACCGGGCTGTGCTTTTTGCGCAGAAGAGAGCATTTGGCAGAGATATTGAGGAATCGCTTCTTGATGACGGGGTTGAGCTTCACGAATACGATGAGGTTATCAGCTTCGCCTCGCAGGTTCCTGAGAAGGCCCGGGTGATGCTGGATCCAGCCAGCGTGAATGTAACTCTGTGGAGGGCCTTAGGGCACACGGAGATAATCTCAGGACACAATCCTGCAATTCTGATGAAGGCGGTTAAGAACAGAACCGAGATGGAGCACATGCGGCAGGCGCATATTCAGGACGGAGTCGCCGTGTGCAGATTCATTTACTGGCTGAAGAAGAAGCTTGCGGATGATAACCCGGATAATCCTGTCACAGAGCTTTCAGCGGTTCAGAAGCTTCTGGAATTCAGACAGGAGAGAGAGCATTTTCTTGAGGCGAGTTTTGAGACTATAGCAGGGTATGGCAGCCACGGTGCGATTGTGCACTATGAGCCGACCCCTGAGTCGGACATACCGTTGAAGCCTGAAGGGTTCTTACTTCTTGATTCCGGCGGACAGTATATGGAGGGTACGACGGATATCACAAGGACGATTGCCTGCGGTCGTCTGACAGATGAGGAGAAGGAATACTATACGAGGGTTCTCAGGGGCAACCTGAATCTCGGAGCGGCAAGATTCCTGTATGGATGCACTGGAATGTCGCTTGATTATCTTGCGAGGCAGCCGCTGTGGGAAATCGGAGCCGACTACAATCACGGAACGGGACATGGGGTCGGATTCCTGCTGAATGTCCATGAAGGTCCTAACAGCATCAACTATAAGAATTCCCCGAACCGCCCGCTTCCATGTGTGATGGAGGAGGGGATGATAACCTCAAATGAGCCTGGCTTCTATCTGGAGGGAAAGTTCGGCGTGAGGTGTGAGAATCTTATGCTGTGCGTTAAGGACGAAAAGAACGAGTACGGCCAGTTCATGCATTTTGAGACTCTGACAATGGTTCCGTGGGAGATCGATGCGATCGTACCGGAGCTCCTGAGCGGACGTGAGAAGTCCATTCTTAACGAGTATCACGCGAAAGTGTACGAGACGATATCTCCGTATCTTGGGGATGAAGAGAAAGCATGGCTTCGTGAAGCGACACGCGCTGTGTAAGTGGAAGATCGCTGCGCGGTGTGGTAGAATCTTAAAAAACACTGGTTATGCCATAGTGCCATTTAACTATTTAGCCTGCATGTCCTGACCGGCATCTCGAGGCAGAAGCTGGGCGTGTACCGTGTCCGCAAGGTCTCGCTTCCTGGGCCGGGTCTGCGCTCTGCCTGGGTTGGTTCGAAATCAATGTACACTGAAGTCGCGGATCGTTGCTAAGTGTCTGTTACTGGCAGATATCATCATCACTCATTGCACAATCTGGGACTATATAGTACCCGCGGATCAACGTCGGATGACTGAAAGGCTGCGGTTGATCACATTTACATCAGTGTTTCCAAAAACAACTAACAGGAGGAATTAATCATGGAAGATAGAGATCAGGCGTGCTCCAGCGCTTCAAGCTGTTCCAGGGAAAGCTGCGAGGGATGTCCCAGTAAGGGCGGCGGAGCAGCCAGCTTCCGCGTTGACAGCAACGCGAGCAGCAATATTAAGCATGTGATAGGCATTGTGTCAGGCAAGGGAGGTGTCGGTAAGTCTCTTGTTACGGCATCTCTGGCAAATGCGCTTGCGAAGAGCGGTGCTTCGGTTGGTATCCTTGACGCGGATATTACAGGGCCATCAATTCCGAAGATGTACGGCCTTAACGGCCCTGCGGAGGCTCTCAGCGATACGGAGATCCTTCCGGCTGTAACGCAGAACGGAATAAAGGTCATGAGCCTGAACCTGATCATGGAAGATCCGGAGCAGGCTGTAGTATGGAGGGGTCCGATCATTGCAGGCGTTGTGAAGCAGTTCTGGACTGACGTTGTCTGGGGAGAGCTGGATTATCTGCTTGTTGATATGCCGCCGGGAACAGGCGACGTTCCGCTGACTGTATTTCAGTCACTTCCGGTCGACGGCATTTTCATTGTGACCAGTCCGCAGGATCTGGTTCGTATGATTGTGACGAAGGCCTTGAATATGGCGAAACTCATGGATATTCCGGTGCTGGGCGTGATAGAAAACTACAGCTACATGAAGTGTCCGGACTGCGGGCGGAAGATAGAAGTGTTTGGCAAGAGCAGGATAGAAGAGATCGCGAAGGAGACCGGCCTTGCGCTGGCGGGACAGATCCCGATCGAGCCGGTCTACTCAGAGAAAGCTGATGAGGGCAGGTTCGCTGAAATCGATAACGATTATCTGCAGCCGGCGATGGATTGTCTGCGCAGAGCGGCAAGGTGATACAGCTTCAGTCGCTTATGAAGCAAACGGTACATTCTATAGAAGACAGCTTTTCTCGAGTATAGAGCAAACGGCACAATCTATAGAAGACAGCTTTTCTCGAGTATAGAGCAACCGCACATTCTATAGAAGATAGCTTTTCTCGAGTATAAGGCAAACAGCTTACTCATAAAACAGCTTTCAGAGAAACCTTGCTGCCCGTCATGTGCAGAGGATACTAATCTACCTCTTTTGTTCAGAACTGCAGGCAGAAAGAACAGGCGCAAGTACGGGATCTCTGAAAGCTGTTTATTATTGATAGGTCATTGCCTGAAGAAACCTTTTGGGGCACAGAACAATTGCAGGTTTAGCATTGTGGATGTCATTCTTCATCCAGAGGATCCTCCGGCCGGATCAGGAAATAATCTGTAAGCTCCATCTGAGTGCCTTCGGTCACCAGGCTCTGCATCTGCGGATCGCTTCCGTACTTCTTGATGATGTTGTGCACTGTTCCGTGCGCGAGCCCCACATGAGCGGCTATCTCACGAATATAACATCCTTTCCTGCGAAGCTTAAGCACTATGAGAATCATTCTCTCGTCAACTTTGCGGGGAGTGGTATTCTCGGAAGATCCTGGCTTATCAGTCTGAGCTCTGCGCGAGCGCCGCATCTTCTTGATGGCCTTGTCCATCATATCGACAACTTCATTGATTTCGCTGAGTCTGTCATCATCGGGAACGGTGAAGCGTTCGATCTGTATGACCTGTCGGGCATCCTGGCTAAGATCACTCATACGTGCGCGCATTATCTCCATCTCGAGGGAGGCGCTTTTTACTTGACTCTTCAGTTCCGCTATCTGCTTACTGAGCGTTTCAATCAGCTGCCGGCTGTCTCCGGCACTGCTCTTCTGATCCGCCATAATATCCTCATTTCCGGGAAAACATGCTTAAGCCTGCAAAAGGCATCTTCACTGTAACAAGTATAGCATAAAATATCAGATATTGGATGTAGCGTGAATGTATCATAGCTATAAAGTACATATGGATCGACTTCTTCAGAGAATAGTATCAAAGTAATCAGATAATCAGGCGCAGAAAAGCCAAGGAAAAGAGAGAAATCTGCGCTGCCGAGGGCTCTTGGGAATGGCGGCAGGCGCAGAAAAGACATATTAAAGCAACCATTCTGTGCTCTGGGTGTCGAGAAGAGTACAAAGAAAAGCATAAATCACTATTGTGTCTTGGATCACCCCTGGGTCTCAAGCTCTGTCTCGACCAAATGTTGTGCCAGCCTTGAAAATGCGCTAAAATAGAATGAATCATGCCATTCGCATGTAATCGGAGGGGCTTATGAGAAAGAACAGGTTGATTGCAGTTATGACAGCCGCGTTCACTTTTGCGGCGTCCTGTGTTATCAGTGTGCCGGGTGCAACAATTCGGATAATCGGCACTGAGGAGTCGGAGGTTGAAACTGAGGCTTTAGAGTCGTCAGAAGCCGGGGGAGCGTCTCAGGAGGCAGTTTCTGATGCTGCGTCTGCAGTTTCAGGTGATTCTAAGATACTTAATCCACAGGATGAAGACATTACAGCTGAGGAGGCGGTGAGTGAAGCGAGGACTCTGTATTCGCAGATGCAGCATTATGCCGACGTCAACGACAACAGTAATTTTGCCGCGCTGTTTGAGAGCGGAGCGGATGCTCAGACAGTGCAGGATCAGTTGCAGGCCGTGAAGTCATCACTGAGTGAGACCGCAGACCTGACGCATCATGCCGATCTGTGCTTCTATGATCCCACGAAGGACACTACCAAAAGTCCATATTACTTTGCTGTGGCATTGTGCGACTACGATGTGGACCTGACAGGAGCTGTGGCCTGGTATTCCACACTGATGCGGCTTGCGAAGTATGAGGACGGGTGGAAGGTCAGTATATCACCGGCGGACGAGATGCTTCAGGCAAACTATCCGGATGACTTTGTGGATGCCATTAAACAGGGCAGGAACTCTGTTGACCTGTATCCTTCGCTGGGAATGAGATTCGCCTCCGGAGCTGTCTTTGAGGGAGCTCTGTATGCACTTCCGAATCTGCTGTGGCAGGATGACGATGGAACGGTGCACTGTGCGGTATGGCTTGCTAACGGCACTTCTACATCGAAGTGGTGCGATACGATCGATCTGGTTGTTGCCGACAAGGAGGCCGGCGATGTCATGAAGGTAAATGTGCCGGTACAGACTGCACTTGAGGGCGGACAATCATCCATGGTTACATGCAATATACCTGCGGAATATATTTCTTCAGGAAGCCAAGAATGGACAGAGATCAGCGTGAACTCGAATCTCAAGTACCAGTAAGAAAACGGCAGCGTGAGCTCGAATTGCAGATATCAGTAAGTGAGGAAGCGCGTGAACGGAGAAGTGTTACGCGGATATTAGTTGGGGGTAATACAGGCCCTGGTAAGGTCAGACCAGAGCGCCAAAAAACAGGACAGGCAGGGGAAGTATGAATATTTGCAGAAAATGCGGAGCTGTTCTGCGCGACGGAGATAAATTCTGCAGCAAATGCGGTGCCCGCGCTCCGAGCGCTAAGGCTGAGGAGCGAAAGCAGAAAGCTCAGCAGAGAAAACAGCAGAAAGAGATTACATTTCGTACAAAGCCGGCGCAGGCGAGGGGATACCGCGAAAACTTTGAAGAAGGGGAAAACCGCACGCACGCGCTTCTTGTCACCGTTACGATTCTTGTCGTGATGATGCTGGCAGTTGCTGCCTTCGCGATGTTCTATTTCTTCCGGAGAAGATCAATGGCCGGGGGATCTGATTACAGCAGCGCTATTGAGATCATTACCGAGGCTGCCGTACAGGAAAATGCTGAACACCAGGCGGGAGAGAATCCGGATGCGGGTGCTGAGGGTGCGGCTTCTGTAGAGGCTGCGGCTCAGGCATCTGATGAGGGCGGTGCTCAGCCAGGTGATGCTGCGGACCCGGCTCATCCAGCTGATGAGGGCGGCGCTCAGCCAGGTGATACCGCAGACCCGGCTCAGGCATCTGGTGAAGGCTCGGCGCAGCCGCAGAGTGAAGCGTCCCCGG
>DFHY01000052.1:43739-45982 GCA_002371345.1 Lachnospiraceae bacterium UBA3711 | reverse complement strand
CGTCCCCGGAAGGACAGCCGCAGAGCGAGGCAGCCACTGAGGCTCAGCCGCAGAGTGAGCCGGCGCCGGAGACACAGGCCCAGAGCGAGACAGCTCCAATTACGCAGGCAGCTCCTGAAACCGAGAGTGAGGCAGAGACCGAGACTGAGATTCAGACCGAGCCTCCGACACCTTCAGCCGCGGATGCCGTTGACCCGGCTCAGATCCAGGCAATTCTGGAAAACGAATCAACGGCATATTCATCCGAGGTTTATATCTATGATCTGAAGCATGACAGCGAGGCGGCTCTGAACGACTGCACCGAGCCTATGTACGCGTCAGCGCTCATAACAGTGCCGATCCTGTATACTGCCGCCAGCCGCATAGATGCCGGGGAGATGACCCTGGATGATCCTATAACTTATGTCACCTCAATAGGCGGGAGAGGAGAACTGCTTGCAGAGCCGCGCGATGGGCAGGAGCTTCCGCTGTCATTCTACCTGCAGACGATGGTTAACTATTCGGACAACAACTGTATCAATATTCTGATTGATTACATGGGTCTCGATACTATCAACTCAACCTGCCAGGAGGCCGGGTACACTTCTGTAAACATGGAGAGGGGCCTTGTCTCCGGAGATCCTGGCGGCCTGGACAACTATGTGTCCGCAAAGGATATCACCATGATGGTGAAGGATCTTTACACAGGAGCCTTTGCATCGATCGGAAATGAGTTCATGAGGACATATTTCCACATAAGCGAAGGTGACAGCCTGCCGACACTGGCAGGGCTTGCTCCGAGTCTGGCTGACGCTGACGCGGTTCTCAACCAGAACGGGCACGGCATGACAAGGTACAACGAGACTGTCATCATAGAAGACGGCGGGGCGTCGTATATATTTACTATCATGCTGTTTGGTGACAGCGGCATGGTATACAGCCCGGCTGTTACAGACGTAGCGGAGTATGTAAGCTCAGTTATGTCGGGCTGACTCGCAAACGAGTCTTGACAAGCCGATGATACCGGGTATATGTGCAGGCAGTTCAGGCACTGGCCTTTGCCGAAGAGACATAAGGAAACGCGGCATAAGTCAAAAACGGGAAAAGCATTGTACTGGTCTTTGCCGGAAATGACTTTGCCTCAGACAGGAAGGAGATTGGATGAATAACGTCCGTCGTATATTTGCAGAGAAGAAGGAAGCCTTCGCGGGACAGGCGCATGACCTGGCGCACGAGCTTCGCAGCTACCTGGGACTTGAAGGCCTTAAGAGCCTGCGCATTCTCATCAGGTATGATATCGAGAACCTTCCATATGAGATATATCAGCAGGCCAGGAATACAGTGTTCTCGGAGCCGCCCGTCGATCACCTGTATGAAGAGACATTTCCGACCCAGATCGGAGACAGGGTCTTCGCGGTTGAGTACCTCCCCGGACAGTTCGACCAGAGAGCCGATTCCGCGGTTCAGTGTGTAAAGCTGCTGAATGAGACCGTTGAGCCGCTGATCCGCACCGCAACAGTATATGTCCTGAGCGGCGTTGTAAGTGACGAGGAGTTCGCGCTGATCCAGGAGTACTGCTGCAACCCGGTTGACTCGAGAATCGCGTCGGATCAAAAGCCTGAGACACTTGTCCAGCATTTTGATGAGCCGGAAAGCATACGGATATTTGAAAACTTCCGATCGATGGATGACGATGCGTTTCTCGCTCTGTATGACTCCCTGTCGCTGGCCATGACATACCGCGACTTCCGGTTCATCAGGGAATACTTCACCAGGGAGGAGATGCGCGATCCTACCGTGACTGAGATCCGCGTGCTCGACACCTACTGGTCGGATCACTGCAGGCACACGACATTTTCCACGGAGTTAAAAAGCATCTCAATCGATGAAGGAATATACAAAGCGCCGATAGAGGCCGCACTGAAAGAGTATCTCGCGGACCGCGCCGACGTGTACGGCAAGACCGGATCAGCAGAGGCGGCAGGAGAAGCTCTGACAGGGCATCCTGCGGACCGCGCCGACGTGTACAGCGGAAGAGCCGACAGGTATGTCTGTCTGATGGACCTTGCTGTCATGGGTGCTAAGAAGCTGAAGAAGGACGGCCTTCTCGACGATCAGGAGGAGACCGATGAGATAAATGCGTGCTCCATCGTTGTGCCTGTCACAATAGACGGGAAGAGCCAGGAGTGGCTTATCAACTTTAAGAACGAGACACACAACCATCCGACGGAGATCGAGCCGTTTGGCGGAGCCGCGACCTGCCT
>DFHY01000052.1:25643-43677 GCA_002371345.1 Lachnospiraceae bacterium UBA3711 | reverse complement strand
GGCGGAGCCATCCGTGATCCTCTGTCAGGAAGAACCTATGTATATCAGGCTATGCGCGTGACCGGTGCGGCTGATCCGAGAGCTTCCATGGACCAGACCATGAAGGGAAAGCTTCCTCAGAAGAAGCTGGTTCGCGAGGCGGCCAGGGGCTACAGCTCATACGGAAATCAGGTGGGACTTGCGACAGGATATGTCAGGGAGATCTACCACCCGGCATATGCGGCCAAGAGAATGGAGATCGGCGCTGTTATCGCGGCGGCTCCCAGAGAGAACGTCATACGTGAGACGTCAAGACCGGGCGATGTTATCATACTGCTCGGCGGCAGGACCGGAAGGGACGGCATCGGCGGGGCGACAGGCTCATCGAAGGCCCATACTACCGCGTCAATCGAGACCTGCGGCGCTGAAGTCCAGAAGGGAAATGCTCCGACGGAGCGTAAGATCCAGCGTATGTTCCGCAGAAAAGAGGTCTCGAGGCTCATACGCAAGTGCAATGACTTCGGCGCAGGCGGCGTGTCGGTCGCGATAGGAGAACTTGCGGACGGACTCAGGATAGATCTCGACAAGGTCCCGAAGAAGTACGCGGGACTTGACGGCACCGAGCTTGCCATATCCGAATCACAGGAGAGGATGGCGGTCGTTGTAGCGAGGGAAGATGTAGACAGATTCCTCAGATACGCGGCTGAGGAGAATCTGGAAGCGGTCGAGACCGCTGTCGTTACCGAAGAACCGCGCCTTGTCATGACATGGCGCGGAGAGACGATCGTTGACATCAGCAGAGCATTTCTGTCGTCAAACGGGGCGCGCCAGGAGACGGACGCGAGAGTGGTGATGCCTGAGGGAGAGAGCTTCTTCAGGAAGATGCCGCTTGACGAGAATAAGGTCAGGGATTTTCTCACAGAGAAGCTGTCAGGACTCAACGGGTGCTCTCAGCGCGGCCTCGTGGAGATGTTTGATTCATCCATCGGAGCCTCCAGCGTGCTGATGCCGTACGGCGGAAAGTACCAGAGGACACAGACGCAGGTAATGGCCGCCAAGCTTCCGGTGGAGAGCGGCGAGTGCGATACGGTCACACTCATGTCGTACGGCTTTGATCCATATCTGTCATCATGGAGCCCGTTCCACGGAGCGTCCTGGGCGGTTGTGGAGTCGGTGGCGAAGATCGCGGCGTCAGGAGGGGACTGCTCAAAGATACGCTTCACATTCCAGGAGTATTTCGGGAGAATGACTGAGGACCCGGAGAGATGGAGCCAGCCTCTCAGCGCCCTGCTCGGCGCGTACAGGGCTCAGAAGGCTCTCAGACTTCCATCTATCGGAGGGAAGGACTCGATGAGCGGATCCTTTGACGGTATAGATGTTCCGCCGACGCTCGTATCATTTGCGGTATGCGTGGGCAGCCTTCGGAACATAATAAGTCCGGAGCTGAAGAAGCCTGGCAGCAAGCTGGTTCTTGTAAGCGTTTCGAGAGACGCTTCAGACCTTCCCGATTATGAGCAGGCGATGAGGCAGTATAAGAATCTTCATGAGGACATATGCCGCGGAAGAATACTGAGCGCTTACGCCCTTGACGCGAACGGCCTTGCGTGGGCCGTGTGCCAGATGGCGTTCGGGAACCGTCTCGGAGCGCGCATTGAGCACAATGTGGCCCCGGAGGATCTGTTTGATCCGCTCTTCGGATCGATCCTGTGTGAGGTTAAAGACTCTGAGGTCGGGAACCTCAGAACACAGTACACGGTCGTCGGCGTTGTGGAGGATACAGGTGCGGTAGAATACCGCAGCATGAAGCTTCCGCTGGATGAGGCGGAGCAGGTATGGAGCCGGACGCTCGAGAAGACCTTCCGGACCTGTCCGGCGGAGGAAGCCTCCGGGCGCGGGAACCTTCCGGAGGGGGCAGAGCCTTACAACCCTGAGATATTCTCAAGGGTATATGTCAACTCCCACGGTTTCGCGAAGCCGCGCGTGTTCATTCCGGTATTTCCGGGAACAAACTGCGAGTTTGACAGCGCCAGAGCATTTGACAGAGCGGGTGCCGTGACGGATGTGAGGGTGTTCCGGAATCTCAGTGCTGAAGATATACGCTCGAGCGCCGTTTCATACGCGGAGGCGATCAACCAGTCGCAGATAATCATGTTCCCCGGCGGATTCTCGGCAGGCGACGAGCCTGACGGATCAGCGAAGTTCTTCGCGGCCGCATTTAGAAATGAGCGCATACAGGAGGCGGTTCACCGCCTGCTGGACGAGCGCGACGGTCTGATACTCGGAATATGCAACGGCTTCCAGGCTCTGATAAAGCTGGGACTTGTACCTGAGGGCAGGATCGCTCCTCAGGGTGATGGAAGTCCGACCCTGACATTCAACACGCTGCACAGGCACATCTCACACATGGTCTCGACTAAGGTTATGTCCACGAAGAGCCCGTGGCTTGCAGGTGCGAAGTCGGGCGGCGTATACGTAAGCCCGGCGTCTCACGGAGAGGGCAGGTTCGTCGCCGGCAGAGAGTGGATTGACCGCCTGTTTGCAAATGGCCAGGTGGCTACGGTGTATTGTGATCCGGACGGCAATGTGTCGGGTGACCCGGAGTGGAATATCAACGGCTCATACGCGTGCATTGAGGGAATCACGAGCCCGGACGGAAGAGTCTTTGGGAAGATGGCGCATATTGAGAGGCGCGGCAGAGGAGTCGCGATCAACATCACCGGCGAGCAGGACATGAAGGTATTCGAGAGTGGTGTGAAGTATTTCTCCTGAAGGATTGAGACATGGACAACGAAGAGATCAGAAAACTACTCCAGGAACTCAAGGAGTCCTCGGATGAGAGTTCAGCTGTGCGCAGCAAGGTTGTAAAGATTCACATGGATACGCCTGCAGAGGCCGAGCGCCGCAGAAGGGTCAGGGAAAAAGAAAAGGCCAGAGAAGAGAAAAGACTTGCCGAGGAGAGGGCTAAGGCCGAGGCTGAGGAAGAAGCCAGACGCCTTGAAGCTGAGCAGGCTGCCCTTGAGGCAGTCGAGGAGGCCAAACGACAGGCGAAGGCCGGATTCGCATCGGATCTTGATGAGGATATTCTGTCGGGCAATCTTACGGGGCAGAATACGGATGAGGCAGGAGAGGATATCGATGACCTCGAGCTGAGCTGGAACTATGAGAAGCCGGAGCTTAAGAGCGGATTCGCCAGAGAAGAGGACTTTGATCTTGGCGCCGGGACCCGGGAGAGCGGCGATACTGCGGACGGCAGCGATTCATCTGATGGAGACAGCGAAGATGCATCGAAGAAAGGCAGTGCATCCAGGACAGGCCGTACCTCGGGGCGCGGCAGGGATCTGGGGGTTCAGACAGGCTCAGACACAGATCCTGATGATGGCTTTGATTCCGACAAGGCTGACTTTATCTCAGGAGACGATGAGGACACTGAGAGGGACAGTGTGACCGGGCTGCCCGGTCTGTTCGGTGCGCTTACCGACAGGGTGGTGTCATTTGCCGGAGGCATCCGCAGGTCAGTGAAGGATGATCTGTCGAAAAAGCTCGGGAGCAAAGAAGAGGATGAAGCCGCAGGCGAAGATGAAGACTTTGATAGCGCCGGCGATCAGGACGAGGTGATCACAGGCAAGGAGGACCAGGAGGCTTCATCAGAGAAAGATGAACTGCGCAAGGCTTCCGGGAGCCTCAGGGAAGGACTCGAGGAGATTGCTCATTTCGATGACAGCGATGAGCCAGACTACGACAAGCCGCGTGAGAGCGGACAGGAGAAGAAGCCTCAGCGTGAGTACGGTCCGGACGAGGAATGGAAGAGACGTATGGAGGAGGCTCCAAATAAGCGCTCGCGCTTCAGCCGCATCAGGAGAGAACGGTCTGAGCTTCGGGAAAGCCAGCGTCCGAAGAAGGAGGACAGGCCCCGGCATAAGTGGAGTCTGCCAAAGAAGAAGGGATCAGATCAGGCCGGAACGCCAGCCTCCGAAGCCGGAGAAAATGGGAATACTGATGCCGGAGAGCCGGGCAGCGGCACCGGCGAAGAATCCCGTGATGGTATTCTGAATAAAACCGCAGAGCCTGTATATGACGATACGAAAGCCATATCTGCAGCGGATGATGAAGGATCTGCAGATGCTCCTGCCGGTGAGAGAACCGTATCATCACCTGGCGCCGGCGAAACGGGGGCGGAAGATACTCCCATTGCAGCGGCAGCTTCCGCTGAGCGGCCTTCAGCGGAGGACTCTTCTGCCGCACCCGTTGCCCGGAGCATTGAGGTCATAGATCTCAATGAGAGCCAGAACAACAAGGAAGCGGAGGTGATACCGCTTGTAGGCGATACGGGCGCGCTTCCGGATCCGTCGCAGCTCAAGAAGGCTGCCCGGGAAAAATCCGACGTAAAGCAGAGATCATTCAGCCTTAAAAACATTCGCGGAGGAAAGAAGACACACAGCTTTTCGGAGTTCTTTGCAAGGAACAGGAAGCTGCTCATAATAGCGGCTGTCGCGATTGCGGCTGCGGCGGCTGTTGCTATTGGCGTTGTGTTCATGGTGCGGCAGGCCGGCAATACACGCCATGCCGTGATTGAGGCGGATGATGGGCTGACGATCCGGGTGCTGGAACAGCCGGAGGAGTACACGGACCATGGTGATATAAAGATCCGCGCCAAGGCTCCGGAAACGATCCAGTCGATTACCGTGAACAGTGAGAATGTGGTGATCGAGCAGGGCAGGTCTGTCGACTTCACATATCATGCTTCGACAGGGACGCTGGATATCATGGCGGTATCTACTGACAAGGTGCGCAGCGCGAAGGTAATCCTCGCATATGTCGATTCACAGCCTCCGGCGGTTACGATCCGTGAGGAAGGCGGAAAGATAGCACTGAGCGCGGAGGACACAGAATCCGGTCTCGACGCCATATATGTAGGGACATATGACGGGCTGACACAGATCCCGCAGTATCAGAAGTATTCGGAGCCGCTTGACGCGGATCCGGATAAGGAGATCACGTACTACGCGTGCGACCAGGCAGGAAATAAGACCGCGCCTGTCACGGTTGCGCTCACCCCCGCCGAGTCGATCGCATTTTCAAGAGATTACTACGGTATGTATCCGGGCTCGACACAGCAGGTATCGCTGGTGACGACACCGGCAAATGCATTTGTCAACAATCTTGTCCTGGAGGCGGAGGACCCGAAGATCGTACAGATCGAAGGAGGCACAACGCTTCGCGGAATGGCAGAGGGCGACACGAAGATCACCGCCACGGCGGACGGCATTCCGGGCGTCATGGCAAGCGTGTCAGTGTCATCGCAGCGCAAGGTCAAGATCTCGGCTGTCGGCGACTGCACGCTCGGCACGGATGAGAACTTCAGTCAGAATACCAGCTTCAACGCATTCGAGGCGCTGTACGGCGACAGCTATTTCTTCGAGAAAGTGAAGGGAATACTGAGCTCTGACGACTCGACGTTCGCGAACTTCGAGGGAACGCTGACGACCTCTGACGCGAGGGAGGCGAAGCAGTTCGCGTTCAAGGGCGATCCGTCATACACGCAGATCCTTCTGGACGGCAGCATTGATACGGTCAATCTCGCGAACAACCACTCGAAGGATTACGGAATCCAGAGTCAGACCGATACGGAGCACGCCCTTGAGGAAGCCGGCATCGAGTGGTGCCTGGGCGACCACATAGCGTACCGTGACCTGAACGGCGTCAGGACTGCTTACATAGGTATCTATGCGCTTGAGAACGGTCTCGAGACCCTGCCGCAGGTGAAGAGTACGATCGCCGAGGCGAAGGAGAATGGCGCTGACCTGATCATCGTTGAGTTCCACTGGGGCGCGGAGCTTGTGGAGCAGATTGACGAGTACCAGAAGGAACTGGCGCATACAGCGGTCGACGAGGGTGCGAATCTCGTACTCGGAAGCCACGCGCATGTTCTTCAGGCAATTGAGAAATACAACGGCGCGTACATTGTGTACGGTCTCGGAAACTTCTGCTTCGGTGGAAGCTCCAACCCGACTTCGTATGACACTATGATCTGGCAGCAGACATTTACGTTTACCGCGGACGGGCTTGAGGCTGATGATAATATCGCGATCATTCCCTGCCAGGTGAGCGGCGATCTGAGCAGCAACAATTACCAGCCGGTTCCGGTTTCCGGAGACGCGGCCGCGGCGATCATGCAGAAGATAGACAGCCTGAGCGCGGAGTTCGGACAGAGCTATTCAGCGTATATGGTGGACGGAACACTCTGGAGTGAGTAGTATTTCCCACCGAAGCCCATGAAACCGCCAGCTGCCGAAGTCTTTTGATTTTCCACCTTCCCCCTGGCGGGAACAGTTCAGAGCGGCACTTAGCCGGCAGACTTGTGTATTATTACGAAAATGATCCGAAAGGGACGGCCGAGGCCGTCCCTTCTCTGTACCCGGCCTCTGAAGTGCTGATGTTTTATGTAACAATGCAGAAAATGTATGTGCAATATACAAGTATTGTTTTTCATTTACCTCTGATACAATACTGTTTGCCGCAAATGGGGAGTTAATATTTGCGGTTTACAGATTTATCTGACAGGTGGGTTTCATAAAGCTTCATCAGTAATCCGGAAGGGGGAATATTAAACAAATGACAGACAATAATCTCATGAAACCGTCAAAAATGGCGGGGCGGCTTGTCTACTACGCGGATGTGAGGATGAACAGAGATATTCTCGCAAATGAGTGGGACAAGAGGATCTTCCTGTCTTCGCTCGAGGAAGCCAGAACCTTGTTCAGGACAGAGATATACGCGTTCTGTGTGCTTGACGGCCGGATAAGGCTGCTTGCCGGCGGAAGTGAAGTGAAGAGGCACACGATCCGCAGAATGCTGACTTCCGCGCTGGAGAGGTACGACAGGGAGACAGACCTGATAGGGGAGAAGGATACTATCCCGAGCGATACGGTGGTCCGTGCGAACATTATACTTATCGAGGATGAGAATGACGCGGTAAATGTTCTGCGGTATATTCATCTGACCCCGTTTTCTGAGGGATACGCCATATGCGCGCAGGATTACTGGTGGACGAGCTACAGCACCTACAAGGGGCATTACAACTGGACTCTGGTAGATACATCCATGATTATGAGATATCTTTCGAAGAATGACTCAAGGCCCGAGTGGACGCTGGCGGAGTTCCACCGGCGCGGCGAGACCCTGCGAAATCCGGCTCCATCCTGCATCAGGAAGGGTGAGTACGAGGCCATTCCGCTTGGGGACGAATACTATACGCAAGGAAATATTAATGAAAGATTTATAGTTCACGGTTGATCCGGTGTGATATGATTATGACAGTACTATTGTTGAGCCAATAGTATTTTCGCCATATGAGCCGGAAACAATGATAACAAATACAGGAGATTTTTTATGAAATACACCTATCAGATCAGAAGATATACCAGCCTGGCAGCCGCGGCGGTCATTTCCGCCTGTATGCTGTTCGGATGCACCCGTTCCGACGTCGCATCAACGTCACAGGGAGCTTCAGGGGCGGGAGCGAGCGTCGGGCAGAACAGTGTGACAGGAGTATCTTCGGGCAACGCGCTTGCGGGAGGCGGAAGTGATATCACACAGGGCACCCGGGCCGCGGACCAGAATCAGAGCAGTTCAGCAGGCCAGGCATCGGACACAGCGTCCGGCGCGCAGCAGGTGGCAGGCCAGAGTGCCGGCCAGAGCGCGAATCAGTCAGCCAGCCAGAGTGCCGGCCAGAGCGCGAATCAGTCAGCCAGCCAGAGTGCCGGCCAGAGCGCGAATCAGTCAGCAGCCCAGCCTTCAGCACAGAGTACGGACCAGAAAGCCGGCCAGCCGTCAGCCCAGGGTTCGGGCCAGAAAGCCGGCCAGCCGTCAGCCCAGGGCGCGGGCCAGAAAGCCGGCCAGCCGGCAGCCCAGATCACGGGCCAGACTGCCCAGAGTGTCAGCGGAACCACGACTTCAGCTCCTGCGCCTCAGGCAACAGACGCCGCTGCCACGCAGCCTCAGGCAGGCACGGCAGGAACGGACATATCGGCTCAGGACGCATCGGATTACTACAATCCTGACGCCGCGGCAGCGGCGGAGGCTTTCAGCGGAGAGTATACCCGCAGTGACGGCGAGGAGACCGTGGCGATCGACCTCGTGAATGACAATGAGATCCGTTTCCAGTTCCTCTCAAGCGGGATCGGCGCTTACGCTCCTGCCGCCGGAAATACGGCAGTATATAATGGGGAGGACGGATACACAATCACATTTGAGGTTGACGGAGATACACTTGCGGTTTCTGTCGGCGGCGAGGGTGGCGCGTCATCTCCTATGAACGGCATCTACTTCAGGATTCTGAACGAGGACGGCGTGTCGGAGGAAGACGCGGCATCCGACGATATGGATGGCGCTGACGATGATTTCGACGATGATGATTCTGATGACGCCGTGTACGCGGATGCGGACTGAGGCAGCCGGTATATTTGAAAAAAGTGGCGGCAAAGATCAGGCTTACACAGGTACTGACTGATGACATTGCCGGGAAGTTATTGTATACTCTTAATTACACGGGATTTAGGTCTGCCTGATGCGGACTTGAGTTTGGCGGTTGCGTAACAGAGCCGCTGTTTGCGCAATAAGCCGTCAGCATGGCTGATAATTGAGATATGCGGGCGGCGACAATCAACCATTATTTCGGAGGAGGTAATACATGAGAAAAGGAAGAATATTAAGCTCTGTCCTGGCTGTCGGCATGGCATGCTCCCTTGTTCTTGCACCGATGAGTGCAGGAGCGGAAGCCGTCGATGAGACTGAATTCGCGGGGGAGGATCAGGGCGCGCCAGATCAGCCTGCCGGGGAAAATACTACAAATGCACTCGAGGGTTATGCCTGGGCGGAATTCGGCGACGGGCTCTACAAACTGGATCAGAATACAGACCTGTCATGGCTGAAGAATGCTTCGCTCTACGGCAAGTTCGTGCCGGGTGAGGAAGCTATTGAAGCTGAGACTATTGTAGGACTGAATGATAAGGATCTGTATACGGCGCTTGTCAGCTATGATCTGGCGACTGGTACGGTATACTTCGGGATGCCGGAACTGTTTGACCAGGCGATCGCCGTCAATGTTAAGGATCTTCTGAGCAGCGCGATGTCCGGACAGTCAGAAGGGGGCGGCATGTACGGCCAGCTGGTGCAGATGGCTGTCGGTATCGGCGCCGAGCTGATGGGTCAGGTACAGGAATTCCTGGCGTCTCTTCCTGAGGATGTATGGCAGCAGGAGCTTATGAGCTATCTGATGCCGATCATGAGCAGCCTTGAGCAGGAGGCCGGAAAGGATGTTCTTACTATCGGAGATGTGAGCGTGGATGTTCAGACTCAGACATATACTATTCCGTCTGAGAAGATGGGAGATCTCATTTCCGATCTGCTGACATCACTTTCTGAGGATGCGGTTATCACATCTCTGCTTGAGAGTGATGCTGTCGCAAATATCTGCGGCTATGTCTCGATGCTCAGCGGAGGCGCGATCAGCATCAGCGGTGATGAGCTTCTTGAGCAGTTCAAAGGCACTGTAGAGGCACTGGCGGAGACCGACTACTCAGGATTCCCAGGGGTTAAGGTTGTGGTTCAGAGCAGCGAAGACAGAAATGCGATCGGCATCAGCTACGGTTTTGTGGCCGGGGATCAGACGGCTGACATTCTTACGGCAAAGGCGATCAGGGATGGAGAGAAGCACTGCTATGAGGTTACTCCCGGAGCCGTACTGCTTTCAGCATACAACACAAGAGTCAAAGATATTGACTTTATCGGTGAGGGCAGCATTGTCGACAGCAAGCTGAACGAGAAGGACGAACTCAAGATTAACGGAGAAACCGCAGCGCTTCTGACCGTAACTGACTTTGATCTGGGTGCCGCGATGCTCGGCGTTATGAGCGGAACTATCAGCTTCGAGGGCGCTGGTATGAACTTGGAGATCGTGTATGGCTATGAAGATGACGGAACAAGAACCGTTAAGTACTCTGTCAACGGGGAGACCTTCTATGACGCTCAGGCCTGGATCGGACAGGCGCAGGATGATTCGATTGAGCAGATCAATCGCGATAACGCCGTTGAGATCAAGACCGCTGACGACGCCATGAACTGGATCAAGACTTTCAACTCTGACAGGTTTATGGAGATCCTCAGGAACGCGGGAGTACCGGTAGGTGAAACGAGCGGAAATATCGCGGCCTGACATGGATTATTGAGCCTGATCCGGATCATTACAGCAGATTGCGGATCAATGAAACCATAAAAATTTGTCGGTTGTTATAGCTATAGACGAAGAAAACTATGTCGGTTGCTATAGCAAAATATGAACAGCACCCGGAGCCGTTTTCGGCTCCGGGTGCTGTTCATAACGTGAAGAACAATCTATTCAGCAATTTGACGAATGGATTATGGACCGATCTGACCGTTAATGTAACACAATATGGGGCCTTCGCGTAAAATACATTAACCGGTCCTGATAGTTTAATCGCACTTCCTGAGAATGGGAAGCCGCGGCTCACTATGTCATCAATTCCTCCAGTTCCTGCACATCATACTCAGAGGTAGACCAGCTCGTGGCAAGGCGCACAATAGTATGCTCATCATCAAGCTTCTCCCAGAAGCTAAAAGTCAGCTTATCATTGAGCCGCGCCATTTCATGATTATCCAAAACCACGAATATCTGATTCGTAGGTGAGTCAAATGCAAGTCTGTACCCGTGTCTTTTGAGGATATTTCTGATCCGGTCAGCGAGTCTGACTGCTTCGCTGCCGATTGAGAAATAGAACCCGTCACGGAACAATTCATCAAACTGAATTCCGAGAACACGTCCCTTCGCAAGCAGCGCGCCGCGCTGCTTAATAAATGTAAAGAAGTGAGGAAGCAATTCGGGTTTCGGCACCACGACAGCTTCCCCGAGAAGAGCTCCGCATTTCGTGCCGCCGATATAGAACACATCACATAGCCTGGCCAGATCGGGAAGTGTGACATCGTTCTGACATGCTGCCAGCGCGTAGGCCAGCCTGGCGCCGTCAATGTACAGCTTCAGCCCGAACCTGTCGCAGACACTCCTCATCTCTTTCAATTCATTCAGAGAATACATGGTTCCATACTCCGTCGGCTGTGACAGATAAACCATACCCGGCATCACCATATGATCGTGGTTAGCGTCATTTTCCCAGATATCGCACATTTCCAGGACTGCCCGTGCGGAGATCTTGCCGAGTGAGTGCGGCAGAGTCAGTACCTTGTGGCCTCCGGCTTCAATGGCGCCCGCCTCATGAGTACTGATATGTCCCGTATCCGCGGCAATAACGCCCTGCCACGGATGAAGAAGCGCCGCGATAACAAGGGCATTTGCCTGCGTTCCGCCGGACAGAAAATGCACCTCGGCACCGCTGCAGCCGCACGCAGTGCGGATCTTCTCCCGCGCGGAATCGCAGAAATCATCCGTCCCGTAACCCGGACTCTTCAGAAGATTAGTCTCTGTAAGCCGCCGGATAATGGCGGGATGCGCTCCTTCCTGGTAGTCTGACGCGAAATAAAGCATGGTATTAATTGTCCTTTCCTATCTGTTCTTTGTTGCTTTCATGAGGATCGCCCACTCAGACAAGAGTATATATTGAAGCATGTTTCAGGTAAAGCGCTGAGTTGATAGATAATGAGCATCAAGTGCAGGTCAAGTGGCCTGCGTGTGCAGAAAACCTCACTTAGCGGCAGAAATTTGCGCCGGCGAGTTCAAATCAGGCGGGTGGCGTGCGCAGAAAATCACACTTTTGAGGATTCCTTATTGACAAAACACACATGACGCCTACAAAGAGAAATATCGGGATGATCTCACCGGTATCCGGATCCGTGATCTGAGCAGGATCTCCGGCCCAATCGACCTCGGTCTGCTCGCCGGGCTTTCGGTTGATATGCATCGTAGCGCGGCGTTTCTGCTCGTCCTGTTGGATGTAATAGCAGAACTGAGAATACATGAGGGGATCATCGCCGGACTGGCGGCATTCCTCGAGGTATTCTGTCCAAAGGAGTTCCTTATTGACTCCGCTGCGAAGCAACTCCTTCTGGATGTAGTTGAAGTCAGGCATCCGTTTTGTTGTTGGCACCTGCTTCTGTGCGGATGGAAATAGCTTCTCCGCTAGAACGGCATCGGTCTCGTTGACTTCTAACGGCCAAAAGATGTTGAGCTCTTTAGCACGTTTCCATTCCCTGTCAGGTGAGGGGAAGATGGAAGCGTTCCGGGAGATGATTAATGAGTCCGAAACGATCTCGTTTTTGGGCGGCGCAGGTGTATCTACGGAGAGCGGGATCCCGGACTTTCGAAGCAAAAACGGGCTGTACAGGAAAAAGGATAAACGCTTTTTCAGATACAGCCCCGAGTATTTCTTAAGCTCCGACAGCCTGATCAGGTGTCCTGAGGTGTTCTTTGACTATTTCAGGAAGAACCTTGATTGCAGGAGGGTTGAGCCAAATGCTGCGCACAGAGTCCTGGCATGGCCGGAGATTCATTATTGCTAATGTGTCCTTGCAGGAAGGGGAATGTATTGACGGGAAGTGAATGGAACAGAACAAGAGACCGGCTGGTACAGGCTGTGGTCCGGCTTGGCTTTCATGAGAACCTGGGGGAAGCAATTGCGAAAAACCTTGGAAGCGAAAAGGCGATGAAAAGGATGATTTCGTATCTCATTAACGTAAAACCCCGTACAGAAGAGCTGGTCGTTGACGAGATGCTTGCGATCTGCAGCGAGATTGAAGCCTGGAAGGAAAAGAAAGCCAGCGAGCAGGCGAATGTAAGTTATAATGAGATGCTGAGCTATGGATTTGGATTTTACAACGACAGGGAGGATTAACACATGAGGATCGCAGTTACGTATGACAATGGACAGATATGGCAGCACTTTGGGAAGACAGAGTTCTTTAAGCTCTACGATGTAGAAGACGGGAGCATCACTAAAGCCGAGGCAGTGTCGGCACTGCTTGTCGGTACGCTGAAAACAGATGAAGACGCGGTACACAGCGGATGCCATCATCATTGAAAGGAGACCAGCTATGAAGATCAATCCTGAAATGATGGAATGGACAAGGGAACCAAAGCATTTCACTGTCACGGAGAACCGTGTGATAATCATCACCGAGCCGCATACCGACTTGTGGCAGCGCACCTATTACCATTTTCGTAATGATAATGCTCCGGTGCTTCAGATGAAAACAAGAGAGAAGTTTTTTTCCTTTGTGGTAAAGACGGAGTTCGATACCAAGGTGCGTTATGATCAGAGCGGGATCATCATGTATTTGGACAGCGATAACTGGCTGAAGGCCGCGATGGAGTATGAAAATGAGTCGATTCAGCGGCTTGGCAGTGTAGTAACCAATAACGGATATTCAGATTGGGCTTCTGTCGATGTAGACGCTTCCATCAAATCGGCATGGTTCCGGCTCAGCCGCAGGGAAGATGATTTCTGCGTTGAATATTCGGATGATGGCGTGCGTTTCAAGCAGATGCGTATCTGTCATATGTTCAATATACAGGATGAGATTCAGTTCGGTATTTATGCCTGCAGTGCTGAGAATGGCTCTTTTACAGCATCCTTTACCCATATTGAGATGACAGAGTGCCGGTGGAAGGCACATGATGGGCAGCAGCCGGACATTGAATAACAGGAGCTCAAGCTGCGGCGTGAAGCAGCGGTATGACGGGACATTGAACAAGGTACCAGGCACAGATTGTCTGTACCCCGTGCCATGGAGGGATGCATTGATCTGAGCCGGGAAGAACTTATACAGCTAAAGTCTCTTTTAGATAAAGCCTTGAGCAGAATGGAGAAGAAAAGATGTTCGTTAAAGCAGTAAAATTCAGGTAAGAAGGGTTTTATACACAGCCGTTCGTATTTGGCGGCGAAGAGGGGATACGCCGCAGGGATATGAAAAACTGATGTCAAAGAGGTTGATGTTATGGCGTTGATACAAGTAAATTATATGTCGAAGGCATTGTTTCGAATCGTTCCGCTAAATGTGATCCTGCCAGCGGATAGATTTGATGCAGATAAAGATCAGTATTTGATGAATGGAGATCATAAGTATAAGACTCTCTATTTGCTGCATGGTCTTTTAGGCAACTATACGGATTGGGTTAGCCAGACACGCATACATAAATGGGCAGAGGAAAAGAATCTTGCAGTCGTTATGCCGTCGGGAGATAATGCCTTTTATTTTAAGTCCAGAACTCCATGGAATGACTATGAGACGTTTATCGGGAAGGAGCTTCCTGAGATTACAAGAAGGATGTTTCCTCTTTCTGACAAGAGGGAGGATACTTTTATTGCCGGCCTTTCCATGGGAGGTTATGGCGCACTGAGAAATGGAATCGTGTTTTCGGATATGTTTAGCCATGTAGCAGGGCTGTCTTCCGCATTGCATATATTCGATGATTTATCAGAGGAGGCTAATCCTGGAC
The DNA here is from genome assembly GCA_002371345.1 of Lachnospiraceae bacterium UBA3711. GTDB lineage: Bacteria > Bacillota > Clostridia > Lachnospirales > Lachnospiraceae > Porcincola. The sequence continues at coordinate 29,234 of DFHY01000052.1, read as the reverse complement.
TCTTTGATAATGTGGAGGAGGCATCGAAGACAAACCTTAATCACAAGGTTGCTGCCAGGGAGATGTTCAGTAACAAGAAAGAAATCCCGAGGTTCTATATGGCTTGCGGAAGGCAGGATGATCTGCTGAAGGTGAACATGGATTTCAGGGACTTCTTAAAAGAGAATGGAGCCGATGTTACCTGGGACGAAGAGGATGCCGGACATGACTGGGACTTCTGGGACAGTCAGATCAGGAAAGTTCTTGAGTGGCTTCCCATATAAATGGCTGCAGTTTTGCAGGGTTGATTAAGCCTTAGGCACTACACTATGTGGAAGAGAAGAACCGTTCCCGGTGTTCTTCCGGCAATGCCAATGACCCTCTGCATTGATATCTGCAGGAGGAACGGAAAGAACAAGCTGATCTGATTCGGGGATAAGGATAAGACGCTGAGGGAAAGTCATTTGCATAATGAATGCAGATGGCTTTTTCTGTTACATCTAAGATAGATCTTTTACTTCTGAAACGCGTGCCATATTATAGTATAATAATCTCAGAAGCGCGTGCTTGGATGCTGATTATAATATACATCGGCACAAGTGGATGGAGAGGCAATGAAACTGGATTTTTTAAGCAGGATACCATATGTGTGTGAACGCTGGACGGAAGTGGTGGAGCATGACCCTGACGCGGTTTTTCTGATGGAGGAGGTGACAGGGACGAGTTTTACCCGCCGTCAGACGGATGATTTATCTGCGCGTGTTTACGCGTATCTGAATGGCAGAGGAATCGGGGTCGAGGACTTTGTGCTGATTCTGCTGCCGAGGGATGCCAGGCCGTTCATCTCCATGCTGGGAGTCTGGAAGGCGGGAGCGGCATTTACGGTGGCGGAAGATACTTACGCGCCGGAGCGCATTGAAGCAATTAAGAATGACTGCGGCTGCTGTCTGGTAATCAATGAGGACACATGGAGTGAAATCATGCAGACGGAGCCTCTGCCGGGCTTCAGGATGGCGAATGATCACGATGCGTGTTTTGCGATCTATACATCAGGAAGTACCGGAAAGCCGAAAGATTTCCTGCCGAGGCGTGCAAGATACTATCATTCGAGGATAGACAGCAAGATACTTCAGGCGGGAAGATCATATGCGTACCTGCCGGATTCGTGGGTTATCTTCTTCACATCGTTTGATCCTTTTGGTGCCGGCAGGATGGTGTATACTGTCAGGAGACATTGCGTGGAGATGCCGGATCTGAAGGTTGATGACGGCGCTGTTACGGTGTTCCTGTATGTTGACGGGAAGCCCGATGATATATCTAAAGACCTGGTGGAATTGGTTCGATTCGTCGGGAATACGAGCGCGGGGAATGCGTGCAGCCCGAAGCTGGAAGAGCTGCTGGGTTATATCGATGACCTGAAGAGGAGCCCTGAAGTCAAGGAGGCGTATATGACTTTCGAGGAATATGTGGAGAGCGAGCGCAGGGAAGTGCGTTACGAAGTGCGTAACGAGATGAGAGGGGAGATCGAGAAAGCGCATGCAGAGCGGGATGCGGCGGTAAATAAGTGCAATGCGGCAGTGGATGAGAGAGATGCAATAAAAAAAGAGCTTGATGCGAAAGACGAGGCGCTCAACGCTAAAGACAAAGAGATCAATGTAGTTGTAAGCGAGCGTGATGCAGCTTTGCAGAGGGTGAAAGAATTGGAAAAGATGCTGGAAATGCGGTAAACTTTTTCGTTTCCCACAATCCTATTTACGATAACGGCATTAAGACTATACAAGCAATCGTAGATTGTGATTTGGCCGTTCTGTCCAGGCTGGCCGGCGCGTTCGGTATTGTCGCCGAAAGTGCGCTGGTTCAGAGTTGCTGTTGTTCTTCGTCAGATCTGCAGGATCTGGTTCTATTAACTGGGAATTGGAGTTCAGGATGAAAAGAAATATATGGATCGATACAGATCCTGGTATTGATGACGCGGTTGCCATAACAGCGGCTTTTGCTGCGGATGACAGGCTGAATATCTGCGGGATCTCTGCTGTTGCGGGGAATCAGACAATTGATATTGTGACGCACAATGCGTTGTGGCTGACGGAGCTTCTTGGGAGAGAGGACGTCAGTGTGGTGCGCGGGGCGGATCGACCACTGATCCGTGAAGCGTATCATGCAGGTGACATACACGGAGCATATGGTCTTGGATATGTGAATCCCGGCGGGGTCAGCAGGCAGCTTTCCTCCGAACAGGGAGCGGCGTATATCTATCAGCGCATCATGGAACTGCCGCAGGAAGAGAAGGTCACGATGGTGACGATCGGTCCGCTGACAAACATCGGGCTGTTGGTAAGAGCATTTCCTGACGCGGCGCAGAAGATCGATCAGATCGTCTGCATGGGCGGATCGACCGTTGAAGGAAATATCACCGCCACCGCGGAGTACAATATATGGGCGGATCCTGAGGCGGCGGATATGGTCTTCCAGTCCGGAATTCCGATTGTAATGTGCGGACTTGATGTTACTATGAAGTGCATCTTACGCAAAGATGACATAGATACCCTTGAGAAAGGGGACGATATTCAGAAGCTGCTGTCAAAGATGCTGACATTTTATTTCGATTCTCCGGCATATAAAGGGATGGAAGCGGTTGCCATGCATGATTCGGTTCCGGTTCTGTATCTGCTCTGCCCGGACATTTTCTCCGGGGAGGCTCATGCGATGCGTGTCAGCTGCACTGAGGATATGTGCAGAGGCATGACGGTCATATACGACGGAGCATACACATATGCCAACCGGGGGCTGCTGAAGAACGTGTTTGTTGTCAGGGATGTAGACGGCAGCGCATTTCGCAGAGAGCTGATGAAGCTGCTTATGAATGTGCGCCGGCCATAATTCCGATCACAGGAAATCCTGTTAGCAGAGATACTTTCATACACCAGCAATAGGATTTATGCCTGATGGTTCTGTTTGCTGTCTTGTACATCTCCTCATTTCATGAGACATTTTCCGGCTTTCTTACCACAAAGAGATTTGCCTGTCAAATCGTACTGAACATCGGATTTATACCTGAACTCCGGGAGCCGCTGCGTGTTTTTGCATGTGCCGCAGTTCACTTATAAGGGCATCTTTGATATTATGATGATGTAAAGGTCAAAGCTTCGCGCTGTAATCACCAAATGGCAGTTGAAAGGAGATCAATATAATGGGAAAGACGCAATTCTACCGCTGTGAAGGATGTGGGAACTTTGTGATGATTATCGGGGAGAAGACCGGATGTACGCCGAAGTGCTGCGGGGAGACGATGAAGCTTCTCGAGCCGAACCGCACTGACGCCGCCGTGGAGAAGCATGTGCCTCAGGCTGAGATCACAGGTGATGTTGTGAAGGTTCAGGTTGGCTCGGCGGTTCATCCGATGCTGCCGGAGCATCATATCCAGTTCATAGCGCTGGAGACTGAGAAGACCGTCCAGATCAATTACCTTGAGCCCGGAGAAGAGCCGGCCGCGGAGTTCAGAGTGGGTTCAGACAAGCCTGTGGCGGTATATGAATACTGCAACCTGCATGGTCTTTGGGCAGCTGATCTGTAAGGCATAGGAGCGCAGGCCCCGCCGGAAGATCGCCGCAT
>DFHY01000052.1:0-25496 GCA_002371345.1 Lachnospiraceae bacterium UBA3711 | reverse complement strand
CGGGACGGATCAGGCCTTCTGGGTGGAGCAGTTTCTTCAGGCGGCTGACCGTTTCCGGCCGGATGCTGTTGTGATCGCCGGGGATATCTATGACCGAAGGGTTCCGGGTACGGACGCTATGAAGCTGTTCGGCCATATGCTGACGAAGCTTGCCGGAAGAGGCATATATGTGTTCGTGATCCCGGGGAACCATGATTCCGCGGTTCGTGTTTCACATGTAAATGAGCTCCTTGAGTCTCATCATATCTACATAGCTGGTGAGCCCGGGAAGAAATTGATGCATGTCACGGTTCCCATCCTGAACCATGCCATGCCGGAGGCGGCATCGGATACAAGCCATGGCGTTACATTCTGGCTGATGCCGTACCTGTTCCCCAGGGCGGTGGCTGATCTCGGCCTGCTGGACGAGGAGGCTCCTTCTTCATATGACGAGGCGGTGAGGGCGGTACTTTCAGCGCAGGAGATTGATACGGATACCTGCAATGTCCTTGTTGCCCACCAGAATGTCCTCGCTCATGGAATGAAGCCTGAGCACAGTGAGTCTGAGACAATCATAGGCGGTATAGGGGAGATCGACTATACTGCTTTCGACGCATTTGACTATGTGGCGCTCGGGCATATTCACAATGCGCAGAAAATGGGCCGTGAGACTGTTCGTTATTCCGGCTGCCCCCTTTACTATGACTTCTCGGAAATGAACCGTTCAAAGGATCTGACGCTGGTGACGATTAATTCGAAGACGGACATCAGCATAGAGAAGGTTGAGATTCCTCTCCTGCACAGGCTGATACAGAAGAGCGGGACGCTTGAAGAACTGCTCGTCCAGGGCGTTCAACTGAGAGATAAGGATAAGTATTATATTCAGTGCATTCTGACAGGGAAGCATGTTCCGCCGCGTGCTCTCGAACAGCTGAGAGAGGTCTATGGGGACAGCCTTATCAATGTGAAGAGAGACACGGAACTTTCAGGGGAACAGCTGGCGGAGAATGCCTCTTCAGGGCTGAAAGGGCAGGCGGCGCTCAGCCTTGAGGAGCAGTTCGGCGCATTTTTCCATGATCAGATGGATGAACTCCTCGATGAATGCCAGGAGGCGCTGGTCCGCAAGATCGTCGAGCAGCAGAGCAGGCAGGGATCGGACTATGTACAGAAGGCATCTGATGTTCCGGAGAGTGATTCGCAGGAGCTGATTGATATACTGAGGCATGGCCCGGACTGAGAACACTATTACTATTGGGTATGAGGCGGGGATCTGTATGAAACCTCACAAGCTGACTATGAAGGCGTTTGGTCCGTTTGCGGATGAGACTACGGTGGACTTTGACGCCATGGGCAACAGCATATATCTGATCTGCGGCGATACCGGCGCCGGGAAGACAACCATCTTCGACGGGATCATGTACGCACTGTACGGAACTGCCAGCGGAGGAGAGAGAAGCTCGCTTGGGACAGAGGCATTTCACAGTGACTACGCAAGGGAAAACGGGCGCCGCGAGGAGATGCGCGTGCGTCTTTCTTTTTCCAACGCCGGCAGACTTTTTACCGTTGAGAGAAGGATGTACTGGGGCAAGAGCGGCAGCGCGCAGCGGGCCGTAAAGGAATCTGCACTTTCTGAGGGAGCATCGGTTCTTCACGGCAAGGGCCGGGAGGACATAGATGATGTCACGCTGAAGGTGAAGGAGATTCTGGGACTTGACGCCGACCAGTTCAGGCGCATCATAATGCTCGCCCAGGGCGAATTTCAGAGGTTTCTGACTGCTAAGAGCGATGAGCGGGGAGAGATTCTCGGCAAGCTCTATGACAACCGCGCGCATCAGGACTTTCAGCTGAGGCTGAAAGCGGCGGAGGCGCTGCTCAGGAAGCAGGATGAAGACCTCGCCTATGAGACCAGGCTTCTGACGGAGTCATTTCTGATTCCGGAGGTTCATGATGCTGACTCAGATAACCGTGCTGCGATCACTCCTGACCATCCTGATCTGATCCCTGCATCGCGCCTTATAATCGGGCAAATGACAGAGGAGCGTGACTCTTTCAGGACTCTGATTAAGGCAGATGGGAAGGCGCTTAAAGCACTGGAATCTGAGAGAGCTACAGCCGAGTCTGATAAGAAGCTTCTGGACGATCTGGATCATTCCAGGGCTAAGCATGAAGCATTGATGGAGAGGCGCGCTGAGATGGATGATCTCAGGAAGCGGCTTGACAGAGCCGAGGCTGCTGAGAAAGTACTTGTGTCAGAGACTGCGCTGATACGTGAGCAGACCGCGCTGGATGGGGTGCTTGAGCGTATAGAGAGCCTTGAGCGTGAGGGAGAGGAGCTTGCGGAGTCGGCGCAGATGCTTAAACAACGTGCCGATGAGGTCAGGGAGAAAAATGCTCCGCTGTCAGCCGGCCTTTCGAACCGCCTGTATACTCTTCAGAATGTGCTTCATTTTTACGATGACCTTGAGGCCGGGCTGAAGGAGGCGTCACGCCTTCAGAAGGAGAAGATGAAAGCGGAAGAGCTCGTGACCGGCGCCGGAGTGAAGCTCGAGGCTGTGAAGAAGAATCAGGGGATTCTTGAGGATAAGCTGGACAGACTGTCGTCAGCCGGTGAGCTTGCCGTATCTGCGGCGAAACGTGCCCTTGATGACCTGTCGCAGAGAAGATCAGAGCTGCAGAAGATCAGTGACGGGATAGAGACTGCGCACCGCCTGGAGACTGAAGAGTCAGCTCTTAAAGAGGCGCTCGTAAACGCCAGACGCTCGGAGATCATTTCAGAGGAAAAGCACCTTAAACTGAACAGAGCCTTCATCGAGGGGCAGGCAGGTATTCTTGCTGATGATATGCGTAAGAGGCTTGAGACTGAGGAGACAGTAGTATGTCCGGTCTGCGGAGCTGTCCACACCGCCGGGGACATTTCATCCTTTGCCCCGTGTCAGAGCGAGGCTCCATCGAAAGATGAGGTCGATGAGGCGTACGCGGCATGGGAGGACGCAAGGGACTCCGGCCGCATTGCATTTGATGCCTATCAGAAGAAGCAGAGCGAGCTGATCAGGACAAAGGAAGGGATACTCGAGAGATGGGGCGCGCTGAATACAAGTGCAGTACAGGAATCCGGCACAGCGATACCGGTCAATGATGATCCGTCTGATAAGATGGTATGTGCAGATCAGGAAAGCCAGCCGACATATGCTGAGGCAAAAAAAGAATCACGTATAGAGGCTGATGGTCGACCACAAGGAGATACCGGGCAGGCCTCACATATGGACGAGGCCTGGAAAACTCTGAATAACAGCGATGTCCTTGCCGGAAAGACTGCAGAATGTGAGAGACTGAAAGCTGCGGCTTCCGAACGTTATGAGCATGCGCTGGAGGATCAGCGAAAGAAACAGACAGCGCTCAAGGAGAAGGAGAAGAATGACGCCGAGCTGGCCCTGGCCGATGAGGCGTACAGGAGGGCGCTGGAGGCGCAGCAGGCGGCGGATCTTGCAGCGGCGCGGGCGGCAACCAGTGTGGCGAACTGGAGGAAACAGCTTGAGGGTTATCCGGAGAGCAGGGGAGAGGCTGAGAAGAGCATACAGTCTCTGACGGGCCAGATCGATGAGCTCGCCCGGCAGGTTGAGTCCGCGCTGCTCCGGCATTCGGACTGCCAGAATAAGCAGGCGGAAAATGCGGGCAGTCTTAAGGCGGCGTACTCTGAGAAGGAAATAAGGAGCAGAGCGGAGTCCGAGGCTCGGCAGCGGTTCAAAGAGGCGCTGAGGACGTGGTCATTTTCAGATGAAAAAGATTACCGCAGGACCCTTACACACGATGCCGGAAATGATATGGATGGCACGGCAGGCGGGGTGAGCTTGATACACAAGACACCGGACGTTGAAGAATATCAGGCATCAGGCAATTCTGCGGCGGGATTCGCAGGATCTGTGAGTCCGGGGGATCTCCGGAAAACATCCGCTGACCTGTCCTCGTGGATTCTGCGCAGCAGGAATATGCTTGAGGAATACGACAGAGAGCGTCTTGACCTTGAGGCTGCTATCCGTCAGCTCGAGGAGTCGGCAAAAGGAAAGATACGGGCGGATATTCCGGCGATTACGGATCAGATCAATAAGCTGCAGGCGCGGCTGGATGGCCTTGGTGAGAAAGAGAAGGATCTTGACCGGATGATCCGTACGGATCAGGACATTTTGAACCGGCTGGAGGACAATGTGGGCAGGCGTGCGGAGATAGGTAAGATGCTGACCGCCCTGAGCCCGCTCGCGCAGACCGCGAACGGCAATTATACGTTCAGCCGCTATGTACTGAGCGGGTTCTTTGACCGGATCGTGGAGCAGGCAAATGTCCATCTTGATACGATGACTGACGGAGAGTACCAGCTGGTTCCGACGATGTCCGGTGACAGAAGGACGAGCCTTGGCCTTGGCCTGAAGATTCTGAACACTCTTACGAACCTGGAACGCGAGACGGCGTCGCTGTCGGGCGGCCAGATGTTCGAGGCGTCGCTCGCGCTGGCATTGGGACTGTCCGATGTGGTTCAGATGGAGAGCACAGGTACGATCAGAATCGACAGTATGTTTATAGATGAGGGCTTTGGCTCGCTGGACGGTGCCAGGCTTGACAAGGCAATCGAGGTGCTGTCACATCTGTCCGCGGGAAAGAGGCAGATCGGAATTATATCCCACGTAGCAAGACTCGACGAGTGCCTGCCGCGCAAGATTCATGTGATCTCAGGCAAAAACGGGAGCAGCGTGCGGCTGGAGACGGATGTGTGCCGGTAGCATTATATTGGTTTTTTCTTTGCAAGGTGTGTTAAGCTCTGATACACTGTTTTTGAAGATCAGTGCATTATAGCTGGAGCATGAGGTACTTTTGTCCGCAACACCATTATTTACAATAAGGTATCATTCAGACAGGAGGTGCATGATATGTCGTTATTCGGCGGGTTGTTTAATAAGAAGAGCTGCGATATATGCGGAGGCGAGATCGGACTTCTCGGCAATCGCAAGCTTGAGGATGGAAACTGCTGTAAGAATTGCGCGAAGAAACTGTCGCCGTGGTTTGACGAGCGCCGACACAGCACGGTAGATCAGATCAAGGAACAGCTTGCGTATCGTGAGAAGAATCTTGACGATGTGAAGAATTTCCACATCACCAGGACTATAGCCTGCGACAGGTGGAATGTCCTCCTGGATGAAGACGCGAAGAAGTTCATTCTGACCCGCGATCCGAGGAAGATACAGGAAGAGAACCCTGACATCATTGCATTTTCGGATATTACAGGCTGCAGGACGGATGTGGATGAGGACCGTGAAGAGATCATGCGCGAGGTCAAGGAAGGGGATACTACAAAGAGTGTATCCTACAATCCGCCGCGCTATGAGTATGAATACATCTTCCGTTACATCATCAATGTCAACAACCCGTATTTCAATGAGATGAAGTTCGAACTGAACAGCAGCAGCGTGCGTCTGACCCCGCAGGCAGCAGGCGGGACCGGCTTGCTGGGAATACTCGGAGGCGGCGCCCAGGGCGGAGTGTTTGACCCGCATGTAAGTCCGGAATACACCAAGTACGAGAAGCTTGGCGAGGAGATCACGGAGGCCCTTACCGGAGCACGGAGGGTTGTGCGCGAGGAAGCGGCCGCGGCGGCAGCGGGGCCGAAGATCATCAAGTGCCCGTACTGCGGAGCGCAGACTGAGGTTGAAGAGGGCGGTAAGTGCCAGTACTGTGGAGGCTATATAGGCGAAAGTGTGTGACGCGTATATCTATATGATAAACAGTGCTTTGCTTCTTAGCAGCAGGATAGCCCGCTTTTATTTCGAAAAAGGACTTGACACCCGGGAATATGTCATGTATTCTATCACCATAAAGATTGCGTACAATTAAATGTAAAGCAATTAAAAAGAAAACCCCGCTCACAGGCGGCATGGAAGGCATTCAGATATAGAGCAGTGGTAAGTTATTTATCGTGAAGATCATGAAAGGAGTTCATTATGGCAGGTATCTATGATTACAGTGTTCCGGCAGTTGACGGTTCCGAGGTGAAGCTTTCGGATTATCAGGGCAAGGTCATGCTGATCGTCAATACGGCGACAGGCTGCGGCTTTACTCCGCACTACAAGCCGCTTGAGGAGATGTATGAAAAGTATCATGACAAGGGTCTTGAGATCATCGATATTCCCTGCAACCAGTTCGCCGGCCAGACTCCGGGAACCGATGAGGAGATCCATGAGTTCTGCACGCTGAAGTACAATACCCAGTTTCCGCAGATGAAGAAGTCCGATATCAATGGTGAGAATGCGCTTCCGGTCTACGGCTATCTGAAGAGCCAGAAGGGATTCGAGGGATTCGGCAAGGGCCCGACCGCTCTTATGATGAGCGCGATGCTGAAGAAGAATGATAAGAATTACAAGGAGAATCCTGACATCAAGTGGAACTTTACGAAGTTTGTCGTTGACCGTGAGGGAAATGTAGTCGCCCGCTTTGAGCCGACCGCTGATATGAAGAAGGTCGAGGAGTGCGTCGCCTCCCTGATCTGAGACAGAGAGTGATTCTCCTCGATATATACTATTAAGCACCATGATCAGGAGCTGCAGCATATCGAAAATGCTGCAGCTCTTTCTGTAGTGCCGGCTGCGAGCGTGCATGCATCTGGCCGGGCTCAGTCGGCTCTTATGGTTTGCTGAGGATGCTTTGCGCCTTTACGAGTCCTCTTTGATAAAAAAACGCTTGAATAATTGCTCATATGAATGTACAATCTCTCTGCCGGGAGTTAGATACATACAACTAGTTGTATATATCTCAAACTCAAGGCATGTTAATGATGAAAGCTGTGATTTGCGGCTCTTACCGGCAGGTATGCAGGATGACAGCAGCATTCCGGTTAAGGCACGCATCTCTCGGCAGGTGATAAGAGAATCATTTATCAGAGACTTAAGTCTTTTTACATCAGGAGGTATTTCCTATGAGCACTGCATTAACACTTCATTCTGTGAGCAAGTCCTATTCCACCGGCGGGCGTTCATTCAAGGCGCTTGATCAGGTGGATCTTGAGATCGAAGAGGGAAAACTTGTCGTCATCCTCGGTCCGTCCGGCGCCGGCAAGTCAACTCTGCTGAACCTCATCGGCGGTATGGACATTCCGTCTGAAGGGACGATCATGGTCAACGGCACTGACATATCCAGATACTCGGAAAATGAGCTTGCCGATTACCGCGCGGAGAACATCGGTTTTATCTTCCAGTTCTACAACATTCTGCCTACGCTGACGGTTCTGGAAAATGTGAATCTTGTAGCGGATCTGTCAAAGAATGCCGTCGACGGTACCAGGGCGCTTGAGGCCGTGGGACTTGGCGAACATCTGGACAAATTCCCTAATCAGCTGTCGGGCGGCGAACAGCAGAGGGTGTCGATAGCCCGTGCTATTGCTAAGAATCCGGCGCTTCTTCTGTGCGATGAGCCTACGGGCGCGCTCGATTCCGCGACAGGCGTAACGATCCTGAAGCTTCTGAAGGAACAGGCGATGAAGGGAAAGACCGTGATTATAGTTACGCACAACTCTCTGTTTGCCGATATCGCCGACGTAGTCGTGCGTCTCAAGAACGGCAGGATCAGGAGTGTCACGAATGTAGAGAATCCGAAGAGCATCGATGAGGTTGAGTGGTAAGGAGGGACGGATATTATGCTTAGAAAGAAACTGCTCCGCGACCTTCGCCGCAACCTGTCACAGTTTTTTGTCATCTTCATGATGGTGCTGCTGTCTGTCATGGTTTTTTCAGGCGTTCACGCGTACATGGACGGCATGCGCATCAGCGCGGAGAACATTTACGATGAATACAATCTTGCCGATATGTGGCTGATAAGCGAAGGCTTCAGTGAGAAAGATCTCAAGACTGTCCTGTCGGATGAAAATGTGCAGGCGGCAAACCGTGTTCTTACGGTTCAGACAGCGCCTGACGGCATGGATGACGCTACACTTGAGCTGAATGTTATCGAGGATAATGACGTATGCCGGATGTATGTGTTTGAGGGAGAAGCATTTGACCCTGACAGTACTGACGGAATGTGGCTGGACAAAGAGTTCGCGGCGGCGAGAAATCTTAAGATAGGTGACAGTGTGACCGTCAGCTATGAACTCTACAGCATTACGGCGAAGATCTCCGGTTTTGTTGAGACCCCTGATCATGCTTACAGTATCAAGGACTCAACCGAGATATTCCCGGATCACAATACCTTCGGCTACGCTTACGTGTCCGCAGCCGCGCTGCCGTCACTTCTTAAAAGCTTCGTCCCATTTCCGACGGTAATCGTCGATCTTAAGGATCCGGAGCTTTTCAATGAGACAAAGATAAGACTGCAGGAGGCGCTTCCGAAGATTCTTGCTGTCACAGGCAGGAGCGAACTGGCGTCCTATGCCGGCTACCAGTCGGAGGTCGAAGAAGGCGAGACATATTCCTTTGTATTCACCGCCCTGTTCCTCTTTATCGCGATACTCTCGGTCATTACGACCATGCACCGTTTTATCAGGAAAGAGCGCACTCAGATCGGCGTACTCAAGGCTCTGGGATTCCGGAGAGGCCGTATCGTGAGGCATTACATCAGCTATAATCTTGTGCTGAGCATTGTGGCGGCAGCCGCCGGAATCGTGGCGGGCGCCTTGATCATAGGGCGCTTCTTCCTCAACATGGAGATGGAATACTTTGAGATGCCGGAAGCCGGGATAGTGCTGCTTCCGATCGTGTATGTGGTTGCGGCTCTGTGTGTCGCGGTCATTGTGTTCGTGACATGGCTGTCATGCCGGAAGATCCTGAATGAGCCGGCGAGCCAGGCGCTGCGCACCGAGGTTCCGAATGTCAGGAATACGAATTTTTCGCTGACCACAAAGGGAATCTTCAGGAAGCTTTCAACGGTGACAAAATGGAATCTCCGTGATATCGGCAGGAACAAGGGGCGTTCCATAGCCGGCGTTGTCGGAGTCATGGGCTGCACGATGCTTGTCATCACCGCCCTTGGAATGTTCGACACGATCCAGAGATACCTGGACTGGCAGTTCAATGTGCTGAACCGATATGAATCCTATGTCGTCGTCTCGGATAACTGTACGGATGAGCAGCTGGATAAACTTCTCGATATTTATGGGAATGAGACCTCCAGGACACTGGCTATGGAGGTGAAGGCGGGCGCTGCTGATGCAGAAGAACAAAAAAAAGACAGCTCCGCGTCCACAACACAGACCATGCTTGTCGCTGACGCGCCGGACAGCCTCCAGATCACGGGGCACAGATGGGAGCCTGTAGAGATGTCAGACGATGGCGTCTATATTACCGAGAAGCTGTCGAAGATGCTCGGCCTCAAAGCCGGCGATAAGTTCTCCTGGCATGTGTACGGTGAGGACAGCTGGTACACATCCACGATAACGGGAACTTTCAGGGATCCGCAGAATCAGCGGTTTGCCTGCACCAGAGGATATATTGAGAGTATAGGAAAAGAATACCGTCCGGACACTATCTACAGCATGGATGAGCTTGACCGCACATCTGTGCCCGAGGGGGCTGAGGTAATCCAGACGAAGAGCGGCCTGGAAGCCGGCGTCCGTTCCATGCTCAGCCGTATGACATCGGTAATATATCTGTTCATAGCGTTTGCAGCGCTGCTGGCGGTCGTGATCCTGTACAACCTGGGCATACTCAGCTATTCCGAGAAGCAGTATCAGTTCGCGACACTCAGGGTCCTCGGATACAGAACCGGAGCGCTCAGGAAGATATTCAACCAGCAGGGAAGGATACTCGCGATAATCTCTGTAGTACTCGGCCTGCCTGCCGGATACTGGATGGTCGCTTATATCTTCGAGGCAGCGCTCGGAGACAACTATGATTTCCCTGCATATATCCGGCCTGTGACATACATAATCGCGGGGATCGGGATCTTCGCGGTGTCTGTCCTGGTAAATGACATCATGAGCCGGAAGATACGCAGGATCGACATGGTCAGCAGTCTTAAAGCGAACGAATAATAACTGTCCTGTACATTGGAGCCGCCTTTTCATGCCGAAGAGGCGGCTCTTCATATCCATATGGCGGACTTGAACTACATATGATAGAATCTATAAGATTCAGGCACGTCTCAGCGTGTAACGCATAGCTGGGATGGATAGGATGGCGCTGAGGTCTGCCCCACCGTTATATTTGCCCCGGTGGGAAACACATAGCTTCGATTATAGGAAATATGGAGGATATACACATGGGAATTGTGATCAGGGACGCGCTGGCGGTTCTGCCCTGCAGCGGTACCGGTGAGGGTGCTCCGTCAACGCCTTCCGCCCAGGTCTCCAGGCACACGATCTATATTGAGGATGACAGGATCTCCGGGATTGACGCAAGGCCGGAGCATTTTTCCGAGGATACCGTGATTGACGGTAAAGACCGCCTGGTGATTCCCGGCCTGATAAATGCGCATACGCACACGTATATGTCGATGATGCGCAACTGCGCTGACGATCTTTCCTTTATGGACTGGCTCTTCAAGCGGGTTGACCCGATCGAGGGCAGGCTGACCGGAGAGGACGCGTACTGGGCTTCGCTGCTTTCTCAGATCGAGATGATTCGATCCGGGACAACGACCTTTAATGATATGCAGATGCACATCCATCAGACTACCAGGGCTGTCAGGGAGAGCGGTATGAGGGCTGTAATATGCAGAGGCCTGGTCGGAGATTCCTATGACAGAGGGGATGTTCGTCTGAATGAAGCGCTGGAGGAGATGGAGGACGGGAAGGACTGCGGAAGGCTGACGTTCCTGCTCGGCCCGCACGCCCCTTATACCTGCGGCCCGGATTATCTGAGGATGGTCGCGGACGTCGCGAAGGAGAAGGGACTCGGCATACATATTCACCTGTCCGAATCCGTGTCAGAGCTTGAAAACATGCGCAGGGATCACGGCTGCACTCCGATCGGGTACGCCATGAAGGCGGGAGTCTTTGATGTGCCGGTGATTGCGGCACATTGTGTGCAGCTTGAGGGCGATGACATTTCCATCCTTGCTGAAAACGGCGTGAGCGTGGTGACAAACCCGGCGTCAAATATGAAGCTTGGAAATGGATTTGCTCCGGTGCCTGAGCTTCTTCAGGCGGGGGTTAATGTGTGCATCGGCACGGACGGCGCCGCTTCCAACAATGCCCAGAACCTGTTTCGTGAGATGGGCCATCTGGCTCTGATTCACAAGGGGACGCACAGAACTCCCCAGTGTGTCGGAGCACAGGAAGTCTTCCATGCGGCGACAGGCGCCGGAGCTGATGCTCTTCACCTTGACACAGGTTCGATCGAGGTCGGAAAGAAGGCGGATCTTGCGATTCTGAGGACTGACTGTGCGAGCATGATGCCGACGAACAACCTTCTCGCGGCGCTTTGCTACAGCGCGGACGGCTCTGAGACAGATACTGTGATCATTGACGGCAGGATCGTGATGCATGGAAGGGAGCTGAAGACGATTGATGAGGAGAGGGTGTACGCCGAGATGCGCAGGATGCAGGAAAGGCTTGGACTTTAAGAAACATAGCTTCTGTAAATGTTTTCCTGAAGCTATGACGGAGCGCAGTGCTGCGCGGCGGATGTCTCACTGAGCGGCGCGGCTTTGAGCGGGTTAATCATAGAATAAAACATGGGCGGCATAGAAAAGTGAGGAAAAATATGGCGAGTGAAATCAGAGATATCAATCTGGCTGAGTCAGGACTTCGGAAGATCGAGTGGGTGAGGCGCAACTGCCCGCTTCTTGGTATGCTGACTGAGGAGTTTGAAAGAACAAAACCTTTTGCGGGACAGAAGATCGCTCTGTCCGTTCATCTTGAGGCCAAGACCGCGTACCTGTGCCTGACGCTGGCCGCCGGCGGCGCGAAGATGTATGTGACAGGCTCCAATCCGCTTTCTACTCAGGATGATGTGGCTGCTGCGCTGGTGTCGAAGGGGCTTGAGGTTCATGCCTGGCACGGGGCGACTGAGGAGGAATACTTCTCACATATCCGAGCGGTGCTCGGGTGCGGCCCGAATGTGATAATTGATGACGGCGGCGACCTGGTTCATATGATGCACACTGAACTTCAGGATCTGATTCCGGGAGTGATCGGAGGATGTGAGGAGACCACAACGGGCATAATCCGTCTTGAGGCGATGGATCGTGAAGGGAAGCTGAAGTTCCCGATGGTACGCGTTAACAACGCGATGATGAAGCACTTCTTTGACAACCGCTACGGAACCGGGCAGTCGGTATGGGACGGCATCAACCGTACTACCAACCTGATCGTTGCGGGCAAGACTGTAGTGGTTGCGGGTTACGGCTGGTGCGGCAAGGGCGTTGCCATGAGGGCCAAGGGTATCGGCGCAAGGGTGATAGTGACTGAGATCGATCCGGTGAAGGCTATCGAGGCGGTCATGGACGGCTTTGACGTGATGCCGATGGCACAGGCCGCCAAGGTCGGAGACTTCTTCGTGACGGTTACCGGCTGCGAGAAGGTGATCGACGAGGAGGACTTCGCCAACATGAAGGACGGCGCTGTCTGCTGCAACGCGGGACATTTTGACTGCGAGGTGGATATCGCGTATCTCAGGAAGGCGGCTGTCGAGACAGCTATGATGAGGGACAATATCGAGGGCTTCCGCATGCCTGACGGCAGGTGGATATATGTGCTTGGAGAGGGCCGGCTTGTGAACCTCGCATGCGGAGACGGGCATCCCGCCGAGATCATGGACATGTCATTTGCGATTCAGGCGCTGTCGGCGAAGTATCTGGTAGAGCACCGCTCTGAGATAACATCGATGTTGATCGATGTACCGGCCGAGGTCGATATGGAGGTCGCGGGGAAGAAGCTCTCGTTCCTTGGCAAGGAGATCGACGTCCTCACGCCTGAGCAGGAGCGTTACCTGAACGAGTCGGGAGTGTAAGAATGATTTTCGCTCCCCGGCAGTAATATCGGTGTGCTCACATAATGGAACACTTATTAATCAGCGTTTCCCTGGAGCAGGAGAGCTGCCTTAACGAGCCGGGGGATCAAGAAGCGATACAATTGACAAACGAAAGACAGGTGTATTAATTATGATACCTTTTGACGATAAAGGTTTTGAGAACTCCGTTGACACTGTTTTGAAGCCATGGCTTAAGGAGCAGGTTAAAGGGGGAACATTTTCAAGCTTCGATGGGACCAGGATACAGTACTACAGCGCGGTCCGCAAAGACGCGAATGCGGTGATAGTCATGGTGCACGGGTTCGCGGAGTTCTTCGGGAAGTTTCATGAGACCGCGTACAATTTCTGGGAGAGCGGGTATACGGTATTCTTCATAGAGCAGCGCGGACATGGCGGTTCCGGGCGGACTGTGCCGGTATCTGATGTTGTTGACGTTGCCGGCTTCTCGAATTATGTCGATGATCTGAAGTGCTTCCTTGACAAGGTAGTGATACCGCAGACCCCGGGGGTACAGACCCGCTCATCGATCCGTGTGAGCAGTGACAACAGGGGTGACATCAATATAAGTTTTGCTGACAGCGGTGAGGAAAACGCGAAGATACCTGCAAAGAATCTGATTCTGTACGCGCATTCCATGGGCGGATGTGTAGGGACACTGTTTCTTGAGCGGTACCCGGAGTATTTCTGCGCGGCGGTTCTGTCCTCGCCGATGCTGAAGATGACCTTCGGGAAAACTCCTCTGTGGCAGGTGAAGCTTATGCTTGCGCCGGGAATGCTGCCGGGGATGGGAAAGAAACCTGTTCCGGTAATGAACGCGTTTAATCCGGATAATCCGAACTTCGAGGCGAGCGGAGCTTCTTCCATGCCCCGCTTCATGTACCAGTTCAGGATGAGAAAGGATCCCTCCAACGGCGGCATATATACGATGAACCGCGGAACTTACCGCTGGGTCAGGGCCGCGCTCAAGGCGACGGAGATTGTTTCGAAGCGTGAGAAGTATATCAGGATACCGCTTCTCGTATGTCAGGCCGGCAAGGACGCGTATGTTGACAATGAGGGGCAGAATGAGATCGCCGCAAATGCCAGATATGTGAAGCTGGTGCAATTCCCTGAGTCGGAGCATGAGATATACGCCGGTGATCCGGAGTCGCTCAGGAAGTACTACCGTGAGCTGCTGCGGTTCTTTGATAAGGCCAGCATGATCTGACATATCGGTCATGGCTTCGACGAAGTTTTGAATGGACTCTGTACCGGGGGTCATTTTTGTGCTTTAATCTATACATAAATGGTCTATGAAAAGGAGGTTGATAAAATGACCACACTTGAGCTGCAGTTGAAGGCGAATGAGATTCGCAGAGGTATCATTGACGCAGTCTACAGTGCCAAATCAGGTCATCCGGGCGGATCACTTTCCGCTGCTGATGTCATGACGGTCCTGTATTTTGACGAGATGAATATCGATCCGGAGAATCCGGGTAAGGATGACCGCGACCGTTTTGTCCTGTCAAAGGGCCATGTGGCGCCTGCACTGTACAGCACTCTGGCAAACAGGGGATTCTTCCCGGTTGATGAGCTGAAGACGCTACGCCACCTCGGCACCAGGCTTCAGGGCCATCCGTGCATGCAGGATACTCCGGGGCTGGATATGAGCTCGGGTTCGCTCGGACAGGGCATCAGCGCTGCTGTCGGTATGGCGCTCTCGGCGAAGCTGTCAGGTTATGGCTGGAGGACATACACTCTGCTCGGAGACGGCGAGATCGAGGAAGGACAGGTGTGGGAGGCTTCTATGTTCGCCGGCTTCCACAAGCTGGATAACCTGTGCGTGATAGTTGACAACAACAATCTGCAGATTGACGGACCGGTAGACCAGGTCTGCTCTCCGTATCCGATCGATAAGAAGTTCGAGGCTTTCAATTTCCATGTGATCAATGTCGCTGATGGAAATGACATCGAGCAGATTAAGGCCGCTTTTGAGGAGGCCAGAAATACCAAGGGACAGCCTTCGGCGATTATTCTCAAGACCGTCAAGGGCAAGAATGTGTCATTCATGGAGAATCAGGCCGGATGGCATGGAAAGGCTCCGAATGATGAGCAGTACGCGGTTGCTATGGATGATCTGAAGAAAGTGGAGGATGCATTATGCCGGAAGTGAAGAAGATTGCGACCAGAGCCTCCTACGGCGGCGCGCTCGTAGAGCTTGGCAAGGAGTATGAGAATCTGTATGTGCTGGACGCGGACCTTGCGGGAGCGACCCAGACTGGCATGTTTAAGAAGGAATTTCCGGATCGTCATATCGACTGCGGTATCGCTGAGGCGAATATGATGGGTATCGCTGCCGGTATGGCGGCAACCGGGAAGGTTGTTTTCGCGTCGACATTCGCGATGTTTGCCGCGGGACGCGCATTTGAGCAGGTGCGCAACTCTATCGGCTATCCGCATCTGAATGTGAAGATCGGAGCGACACATGCTTCGGTTTCTGTCGGTGAAGACGGCGCGACGCACCAGTGCAATGAGGATATCGCGCTTATGCGTACGATTCCGGGAATGGTTATCCTCAATCCGTCGGACGATATCGAGGCTAAGGCTGCCGTCAGGGCTGCCTATGAATATGTCGGCCCGGTGTATCTGAGATTCGGAAGAGCTGCAGTTCCCGTGATCAATGACACTCCTGATTATAAGTTTGAGATCGGCAAGGGTGTCATGATGCGTGAGGGCAAAGATGTGACGATCGTCGCTACCGGTCTGTGCGTAAGCTCAGCACTTGAGGCTGCTGAGAAGCTCGCCGCTGATGGCGTCAGCGCCGAGGTTATCAATATCCATACTATCAAGCCGCTTGATGAGGAGATCATCCTTGCAAGCGCGAAGAAGACAGGCAAGGTTGTGACAGTGGAAGAGCATTCTATCATTGGAGGACTTGGCGGCGCGGTTGCTGAAGTGCTCTCAGAGAAGCTTCCGACTAAGATGTTGCGCATCGGCGTCAGGGACACTTACTGCGAGTCCGGAACTGCGGCGCAGCTTCTGCACAAGCATCAGCTTGACGGCGACGGAGTGTATGCTCAGGTTAGCGCATTTCTGAAATGAAAATGCCAGGGCAAAAGCACCTTTTGCCCCGGCATCAATATTAATGAAGGCAGAGGAAAGCCGGATACCCGGACATTTCTCTGCCTTTGCGCATGCTGCTTATTCGAAGCGCCGGGTCATTTTCTGACCTTTACCTTCATGGTTTTGCTCCATTTACCATATTTCTGCCCGCTGTAATAACGGATACGGATATAGTATGTGGCTTTCTTCTTCCCCTTAAATGTCCAGGATGATTTGTTGTATTTTATCTTCTTGATTTTCTGGATGTGAACAAATTCCGGATCCGATGCAACCTGAATCTCTATGCCTTTGACCTTCAGCTTCTTTGCCTTCTTTGCAGTCAATGCTTTTACTTTTATTGTTACCCTGCGTTTTGATACCTTTGCTTTCCTGACTGCCGGTGTGCTTTTGATCGTAACCTTATCTCTGACCTGCAGCGTTACGGAGGCGCTGCCGTATTCGCACGAAGCTGTTACGACTGTTGTTCCTCCCTTCAATGCGTGCAGCACTCCGTCTGAGCCTATGGCGGCAACAGACGGATCAGAACTGGACCATGAGGTAGTACCAAGCGGAATACAATAGTTACTGTCTTCTGCGGATAGATCAGTTTTAGCTCTCAGGTGCAGGGGAACATTATCACCCTCCGTAATAACAGTCGTCTCCAGCTCACAGCTGTCATAGAAGTCCCCGTCATCTCTCCACACGGTTTGCCATTTATTCGTGGCGATATCCCATTTGACAAACACAGAAGGGTTGATCTCAATTGTCTGAACAATGTCATTCATTCCGCCGATAAAGGATGTATCCCTGTCTTCTCTTGCAGAAAACTCTCCTGCCAGGGTCTCCTGCAAAGACTGTTCGAGGGAGAAGAAATAACCAAGGCCGACCGATCTGTAAGTGGGCATGATCATGCTTGTATAATGCCCCGTAACACCGGACTGTTTATTGACCCATGTTGATTTTTCACCGTACCACAGATCTATCAGACGATTAATATCAGGTGTAAAGGTTCCATAGATATTTTCCGATGTGCTTGACCACGCAAGATTCTCCGCTGCAGGAGCTGAGCCTAAAGGAGATGCGGTATAACTTGCCTTTCCGTTTGGCCTGGTATGACCTGTTACAACTGAAGCTTCGGCGGCTCTGAGCCGTGCGTGTTTCTCCAGAACAGCAGACCATTTCAGCGGGACATAATCGTCCAATGTAAGGTTCTTTTCAGGATTGGAGGGGTTGCGTACGCCTTCCGCGCAGGCTTCATACCGGATAGCGTTGATCCGGTCAAGGCCGGTCTGCTGCATGGCAATATAGCTTCCCTCAACGCCCATAAATATGTTTCCATCCGAAGGAGTGTCTGTGTTACATGGAAGGATGGTGCTTGCGAATACACTGCATCCTGAAAGTATGCTGAAAAGTATTGCGAATGATATGGCTCTTATATAGCTTGATTTTTTCATATATTATGTTCCTTCCTCCCGTCATTATGAAAAATCTCTGTCATCTCAATACTGCTGCCGTATATGCAGACTCGAAACGCCCGATAACACAGCTGCCTGCTGTTGAAATACTGCAGAATCAAGTTTAATTTGTCAACACAATAATAATCGAAAAAACCTATGCGTCCAGCCAGAAACTCCAGGCAGAGACGACCTCTGTACTGAGATCGGACCAGGGCCAGGTCCGTGAGCAATTCTCGAGGTTGTTAGGATCGTTCAGTATGAAAGTGCCGTCATCAGCCAGTCCTGCGAGCACCATGAAGTGTCCGACCGCCGAAAACTTACCGATACCGACATTGATAAGCACCGGATGTCCGGCCTGGAGCTCTGAGCGTATGGTCCCCTCATCGGTACTGATCTGCGCAGAACGAATCGGATGATTCGGAAATGCGTTGGTGACAAGGCTCCATGACGTCCCTGAACCGGGAACCCAGAATCCTGCACTCTCTGAGTAAGCGCACATGTCTCTGGGAGTAAATGACTCATCACCTGTTAGTCCCAGTCCGATCATCGTCATGCAGGTGGGCGCGCAGCCTGTCAGCCCGGCAGGACCCCCGCCGTACCAGTCATACCCCCAGCGCCAGTCCCACTGCATAAGAAGAGGAACAAGCCCGTGTACGTCATCTCCGAGAAGCGGAAGAAGAGCCTGCCTCTCGTTATCCGTGTACTCGAAGCTTTCCGGTGACGAAACATCGTGCCCGTAGAGATAAAGAAAATGAATAACGTTAGGATTACCCTCTGCGTGAGGAATAACATAAGGCATAAAACGTCCGGCCATGTTGGTCTTGATCCACTCGTATTCTCCAGCCACCATTTCATTGGTAAGGATGCTGTTTGATCCGAGAACGGTAATCATCTCATCATCGGGAAGTATCTCAACATCTGATCCGAAGCTTCTGAATGTCCCCGGCGGAGGCGCGGATTCACCTGAGCTGTCTGATGAAGAGCCTGAGCCGGATCCTGAGCTGTCTGATGAAGAGCCTGAGCCGGATCCGGAACTGTCTGGCGAAGAGCCTGCATCGGATCCGTAACTGCCGGAAGAGGAATCAGCATCTCCCAGATCTATGTCCTCATCTGAGCCGGCGCCCGCCAGCGAATAGGAGGAGGCAAGGACGGTCCCGGCCCCGGGAAGCATTGATGAGAATGCTTCAGGAATTGAAGAAGATAATTCCTCCGGCAGGATGGAAGACGGGATCTGCGGAAGGACTGCGAAACTGCAGGACATAACCGCGATAACTGCACAATTAAAAGCTCTGATAGTCTTCATGAGTTGTCTTTTCCTCAAGTAAAGAATAATAATCATACCTGCGGGCGAAAAAACCTCTTGCCCGGCTATGATGTCTGCCTCTGTTTCATGGCTTTTGACCTCTGTATCATTGTATAAGTATACCACGTTCTTTTGTATCTTTTCTTTACTTTTCCGCAGTGCTTTCATAAAATGTATATATTCAGCACCCCTTGTAATTGACCGTGATCCAGTCCGGCAAGCCTGCTTGCCGGGCGGAACCGGTCAATTACAAGGGGCGGACAAGGGGCGAAGCCGCTCTGCCCGCCCTCAGCGAAGAACACGAAGTGTTCTGAGCGTAGGGGTGCTGAAGAGTTAGAATGTTTTAAAATTATCAGGAGAGCAATATGAAAGCATATTCGGAGATGACGAAACAGGAACTGAAAGACCTTCACAAGGAGCTGAAGCAGCAGTATAAGAAGGCTCAGGATCTTGACCTGAACCTGAACATGTCAAGAGGCAAGCCGAGCATCGCGCAGCTCGATCTCTCGATGGGGATGATGGATGTCCTTAATTCCGAGTCGGATCTGCGCTGTGAGGATGGAACCGACTGCCGCAACTACGGGGTCCTGGACGGAATTCCGGAGGCGCTTCAGCTTATGGCTGACATGATGGAGGTTCCGAAAGATCATCTGATCATATACGGCAACAGCTCATTGAACGTAATGTACGACCAGATATCCAGGTCATACAGCCACGGGGTCATGGGCAATACCCCATGGTGCAAGCTTGACAAGGTTAAGTTCCTCTGCGTTGTGCCAGGATATGACAGGCATTTCAGGATCACGGAATACTTTGGAATAGAAAATGTTCCTGTGCCAATGCTTTCGACAGGTCCTGATATGGATATTGTTGAGAAGCTGGTTTCCGAGGATGAGTCGATCAAGGGCATCTGGTGTACTCCAAAGTATTCGAACCCGACAGGTAATTCATATTCGGATGAGACCGTCATGAGAATGGCGCGCCTGAAGCCTGCGGCGAAGGATTTCAGAATCTATTGGGACAATGCCTACACCGTGCATCATCTGTATGACCTCGACCAGGACCGCATTGTCGAGATGCTGCAGGAGTGTAAGAGGGCGGGCAATCCCGATATGGTGTATAAGTTTGCGTCGACGTCTAAGATATCATTCCCGGGCAGCGGACTTGCCGCGCTGGCAGCTTCTCTGAATAACCTTGAGGACATAAGAAACCAGCTGAAGGTTCAGACCATCGGGCATGATAAGGTCAACCAGCTCCGCCATGTACGTTTCTTCGGAAATATTCACGGAATGGTGGAGCATATGAAGAAGCACGCGGACATCCTGCGTCCGAAGTTTGAGGCGGTGGAGGAGATCTTCTCGGAGGAACTGGGCGGACTCGGAATCGCCAGGTGGACTGCGCCGAAGGGCGGCTACTTCATTTCATTTGACACGATGGATGGCTGTGCCAGAGATGTTGTCAGCAAATGTGCCAAGGCCGGCGTGGTACTGACTGGTGCCGGCGCTACATGGCCGGGAGGCAGGGACCCTCATGATTCGAATATTCGTGTCGCGCCGTCATTCCCGCCGCTCGATGATCTTAAGACGGCGGCGAAGGTGCTTGTTCTGTGTACGAAGCTGGTGTCGGTTGAGAAGCTTATTAAAGAAGCCGACAAACGGTCAGCGAAGGAGCAGCCGGAAAAGGACGCATGACTGACAGCGGAACAGAAGCAGCAGGGGAAGGGCACGTGGCTGACGTCAGGGCATGAGCAGCCGGAAACAGCGCGTGACTGACGACAGGACATGGGCAGCCGGAAATGGCAGGATGCTGGCAGCTAAGCAGGCTGAACAGCATGCGGAACCGTGAACCGTGCGGGGAGGAGAACAGATGGAAGAGCCGCAGAAGAAGACTTTAATCAGTATCTCCAATCATACATGTATCAGGATAGGGGTGTGTCTATTCCTGGTATATCTGGCAATAACCCTGTGGAAGCCGCTGCTTGGCCTGATCGGGAGGATCATAAGCGCGTCGGCGCCTCTGCTGATAGGTTTTGCTCTGGCTTATATTGTCAATATCCTGATGAGTCTGTATGAGAAGCATTATTTCCGGAAGCATCAGGGTGAGAAATGGGTTGAGAAGAGCCGCCGCGCAGTGTGCCTTATCGGCGCGATCGCGACTATTCTCGGAGCAGTGGCTTTGCTGCTGTGGGTCATTATTCCGCAGCTGATTGGCGCATTTAACATGATTAACCAGAAGATTCCGGGGCTTCTGACAAATCTGTCAAAAAATGAGAAGCTTATGAAGCTGTTCCCGGCCAATATCCAGGAGGCCATACGGTCGCTTGACTATAAGGCCCTGGTTGGGGGAGTGATAAACTTCCTGACCAACGGTGCTAGCATAACAAAGAGCATGGGGAGCCTGACAGGAGTTTTAGGAACTCTTACCTCGGGATTCATGACAGGATTCATGGGGTTCATATTCTCGATATATATCCTGATAAGCAAAGAGAAACTGAAGAATCAGTTTAAAAGGCTGTTCCACAGCTATCTGAGCAGCGGGTGGATGAAAAAGATTGGCCCGTTCCTGTCTGTTGCTGACGGCTGTTTCCACAACTTTATAGTCGGCCAGATCGTTGAGGGGATTATCATCGGCTCACTCTGTGCGCTTGGCATGTGGATCTTCAGGCTTCCGTACGCGGCGATGATCGGAACTGTAGTCGGAGTGACGGCTCTGATTCCGGTATTGGGCTGCTATCTGGGGGCGATTATCGGCATCCTGATGTGTCTGTCAGTGAGTCCGGTCAAGGCTGTGGAATTTGGTATTTTTATCTTCTGCCTGCAGCAGTTCGAGGATAATCTGATATATCCGAGAGTGGTCGGAACTTCTCTGGGACTGCCGGGTATCTGGGTGCTGGCGTCTGTAGTGGTCGGCGGCGGCATCGGGGGAATACTGGGAATGATCCTGGCGGTGCCGATTGCGGCAACGATCTATACTCTGATCAGCAGGGATGTGAGACGGCGTGAGAAGGACGAAGGAAAGTACATGACGGCACAGGATGTTGTCGTAAAGCTGAAGGAAGATGCCAATAGTTGAATATGCCTGCCAGCGGAGATAGATCCATGTACCAGTAAACAATTAACGGAAAGTAGAGGAGCCGGCAGGTGAGTGTAAAGGAATGGCTTGAGAGGCGTGTTAAGGACTCAGGATCAGGATGCCCTGAGTCTGATAAGGATCTTTCATGCGGGATGCAGGTGATCGTGAAGAAGGGCGGCGCCAGAAGCATGAAGGCCGGAGGCCCCTGGATCTATGACAATGAGATAGATCGTGTGGAGTATATTGATGAGCCAGGAAAAAACGGCCGGATAAAGGCCGCGATGCCGTCTGAAGCATACAAAGATGATATGAACAGCCCGGAGCCGGCCGATACATACAAAGATGATATGAACAGCCCGGAGCCGGTTGGTAGATCCATAGATAGTCTGAACAGTGCCGGGGCAGACAGTGACTGTGAGATCAGTAAGTCTGGGATTCGGGGCGGGGATATCGTCAGGGTACTGGACTTTGACGGCTTCACGCTTGGATACGGGATCTTCAACCCTGTGTCAAAGATCAGAGTCAGGATGCTTGCCCGCTATGAGAGGGCTGGGATCACTCCCTCTTTTTTCAGGCGCAGAGTCAGGGAGGCATGGGAACACCGCAAGGCTGTGATGGGGCCTGATACAGACAGCTGCAGGGTTATATTCGGGGAAGCCGATTATCTGCCGGGTATTACTATAGATAAGTTTTCTGACGTCCTTGTCATCGAATCTCTCGCGCTTGGCACTGACAGGCTGAAGGAACTGATACTTCTTGACCTTGTGCAGGTACTTGAGGAGGATGGGATCAGGATCCGCGGCATCTATGAGCGCAGCGACGCAAGGGTGCGCCAGCTTGAAGGGATGGACCGTGTGAAGGGATTCATCGGACCGGAATTTGCCACTATGGTTCCGATAGCCGAAAACTCCATACACTATATGGTCGATGTGAAGGATGGACAGAAGACAGGATTCTTCCTGGATCAGAAGTACAACCGCAGGGAAGTGGCCAGACTGGTCAGGAATCTGGCCGACGGCCGCAGAAACGAAGACAACGGCATAAGAGATGAAACAGGGAAGTGTACCGGGATTAGTAACGCGGATCGTAAAGTAACGGTACTCGACTGCTTTACTCACACAGGATCATTTGGCCTGAACGCGGCAAGGGCCGGTGCGTCTCATGTGCTGTCTGTTGACGCGTCCGCGCCGGCTATTGAGATGGCTAAGAAGAATGCGGAGGCGAACGGCCTGGAAAATGTGATCGAATACCGCGTGGCGGATGTATTTGAGCTTCTCCCGAAGCTTGAACAGGGAGATCCGTTTGATGTGGTTATTCTCGATCCGCCGGCATTCACGAAGTCACGGCAGGCCACAAAGAACGCGGTTAAGGGATACCGCGAGATAAACCTGCGCGGAATGAAGCTGGTGAGAGACGGTGGTTATCTTGCTACCTGCTCGTGCTCGCATTTTATGGACGAGGAGCTGCTGAAGAAGACACTCAGGGAAGCGGCGCGTGGAGCCGGGAGGAGGCTAAGGCAGGTATACTTCGGCACCCAGGCGCCGGATCACCCGATTCTGTGGGGAGTCGACGAGTCGTATTATCTGAAGTTTTTCATCTTCCAGGTGATTAAGGAGAGATGAATCAAATCAGGCGACGTGTTTGCGGGATGCCTTCGCCATAAGAGGTTCGGATAGAAAAACAGGGCAGCCGTATAAGCGGCATCCCCTGAAGCTTTTTGAGTCAGGCAAATCATTGCTTGACTTTTTTTTATGCGAGTGATACATTATGTGCGCTGGTTAGCCTAGGCTAATTTATATTGCGTACAACTTATATATGATTGAATAGCCGAAATGCAGGTTGACATGGCGAATGACAGATCGTTTAGACAAATGCTAAGAAGGCAATTCGAATCAGACCGAAAGAAGGTTGAGGCTACATGAGACGAATCAGACAGACCCTGGCGTTGATCCTCGCGATAATGCTGATGGCATTTCCGCTGACGGCATTTGCCGGCGAGGACTATATTGCGACCTGGGCGGAGTACAAGGAGGCAAAAGGCATCTCCGAGTATACCTGGAACGAGGTGCTTGACGCCATGGTTCCGGTGCTTGAGAGTGCTGTGAAAAGCTACGAGAACGGGGACGCTGACAGCGCTCTTGCCCAGATCACGGATGCCAAGAATAATTACTGGGGCGCGTCGGGATTCAAGATCCAGATGCAGAAGAAGCTTCCGGGCATCCACAAGAGTACGGCGCTTGCCGACTTCAAGGCGCTGACCAAGGCGATCAAGAACGGAGACAGCGCGGACGATGCCGCGACCGCGAAGGATGTGCTGGTCGCCGATCTGCGCAATTCCGCGAACAAGCTCGACGGAGTCAAGGTCGATGTGGAGCTGGCTTCGGAGGATGAAACGGCAGCGACAGCCCTGTTCAAGGAGAAGTACTACAACGACTGGGCCGGATACTCGGCCGCGGCGGGAAAGGAATCCGGATGGACCTGGAACGATGTCGCGGACGCGATGACAGAGGTATTCAGGACCGCAAAGGCTCGTTTCGCAGAGGGTGACGCTGATTCCGCCTACAACTGTGTAAATGACGGTTACTACGGATACTACGAGACGACCGGCTTCGAGCGCAATACCATGGGTTATATCTCAGGCGCACGCAAGTCTGAGGTGGAGCTCCAGTTTTCCGCGGCTAAGTCGGCGTCAAAGGGCGGCACTCAGGAGGAGTTCAACGAGGCCGTCGATATCCTGAGAACGATGATCCGCACGGACGCCAACAAGCTTGACGGCGTTGACGAGAACGGCAACTCGACAGGAGGCGGAAGATCCGCTGCCGTCGCGACCTTCGTCGCGTGCTTCACGATCATTCTGCGTGAGGGCTTTGAGGCTATCCTGGTGGTCGGAGCGATCATCGCGTATCTGTTCAAGACGACGCAGACCTCCGAACAGGAGAGAAAGCGCCAGCTGCGGACGGTATACATAGGCGCACTCCTCGGCATAGCGCTGAGCTTCGTCTCCGCGTGGCTGCTGAATCAGCTCAAGCTCGCGAACAGCGCGTCCCAGGAGGTGATCGAGGGCGTAACTGCCCTGATAGCCGTGGCGGTTCTGTTCTATGTCAGCAACTGGATGGTTTCCAAGTCCGAATCCGAGGCGTGGGACGCCTACATCAAGAGCAAGGTCGGAGACGCGACGAAGAGGGGCAGCTCATTTGCACTTGCCTTCACAGCCTTCCTCGCTGTCTACCGTGAGGGAGCTGAGGTCATCCTGTTCTATCAGCCGCTGCTGTCGAGTGGAAACACTAAGATGGTGTGGCTGGGCTTCGCGGTCGGCTGTGTGTGTCTGGTGTTTGTATACCTGATAATCCGCGTGATCGGCGTAAAGCTGCCGCTCAAGCCGTTCTTCCTGGTGACGAGTATCCTGATGGCGATAATGGCTATCGCGTTCCTCGGAAGCGGCATCAAGGAGCTGATCGAGGGCGACGTCATCACGATGCACTCACCGCCGTGGGTGGCATGGATCCCGTCACATCCGGTGCTTGAGATCCTCGGCATATACCCGTGCGTGGAGACGGTAGTGCCTCAGCTGATACTGCTCGCGATAACCATAGCGACATTTGTCTACTGGCTCAAGAGAAATAAGAGGATCAAGGAAGAGCTGAAGGCCCAGGCACA
>DFHY01000090.1:6624-9108 GCA_002371345.1 Lachnospiraceae bacterium UBA3711 | reverse complement strand
GTGAAGCTCTTCATTATGGGCGCGGTGTACAGGTATATGTGCTATCCGCCTGAAGGTGAGGAAGTGATTCCGTTCAATGAGAGTTATGACGGTCAGCTGAGAGATACCATTGTCAGCATGATTACAGTTTCGGATAATGACTGCGCGAATCTTCTTATCGATAAGCTGGGCGGAGGTGATTTTGCTCTGGGCGCCCAGAGGATCAAGGAGTTCTGTGAGGAGAACGGATACATGGGAACGTCTGTAGGGCGCAGGTTCCTGGAGCAGAATCCGTCGGGAGACAATTATACGACGGCGGCTGACCAGAGGAAGTTCCTCTCTGATCTGTATCACGGAACGCTTATTAACGAGGAGGCTTCCGCGAAGATGCTGGAGATCGTCAAGGGACAGACCAGGAGAAACAAGATTCCGTCGGGTCTTCCTGCCGGATTCTCCTGCGGCAACAAGACCGGTGAGATGCCTGAGGGTTACGGTCTTGGGTGTATAGAAAATGACTCCGCGATCGTGTTCCCGCCTGAGGGAATGGGTGAAGGTTATGTCCTCACCGTTATGAGCAATGATCTTGGAGGAAGGAATTCCGAGGCGATCAATGTGATTGTGCAGATATCGGCTAAGGTCGCGCAGTGGTATACGGAGCAGTATCAGTGAAATTTTAAACGACGTGTTTGTCAGCACCATCCGAATATCAACTCCTGCAAACACGTCGCCTACCCTTGCTTTGCTTCGGTTGTATTGTCGGCGCTCCCGGCTCCTATAGATGCGTGGTCGCCTCCGCGCCGACAACAACTCGCAAAGCGCGGTCGGCTTCCTATCGTTTGCAGGAGTTGATATTCGGATGGTGCTGGCGCTCATTTGTCACTCTGTAATCTTGCAATTTGCAAAACAGATTACTACGTATTCCGTGTTCGGTGGGTCAAAATCTTTCTTGCTATGGCTGCAGGGCTTTTGACCTTTATATCATCATAATTAATAGTAGGAGAAATGGTATATGAATTATATAAGTACAGATAAGGCTCCGGCTGCGATCGGACCTTATTCGCAGGGTGTTGTAGTTAATGGTATCGCGTTTTTCTCAGGCCAGATTCCGATTGATCCTGCTACCGGTCAGGTTTCAGGAGAGACGATTGAAGAGCAGACTGAGCGCAGCTGCAGGAATGTAGGAGCGCTTCTTGAGGCGGCCGGTTCTTCTTTCGGGCATGTGATTAAGACCACCTGTTTTCTTGCCGATATCGCTGACTTCGCGGCTTTTAATGCCGTCTATGAGAAGTATTTCGTGTCGAAGCCAGCGCGTTCATGTGTGGCCGTGAAGGATCTTCCGAAGGGTGTTCTGTGCGAGATTGAGGCGGTTGCGGAAGTATGACGGCAGGCATATTTCAGCCTCGCAATGACGAATGGCATCCTCAGCAAACAATAGGAGCCGACTGAGCCCGGCCAGATGCATGCACGCGCGCAGCCGACGTGTTTGCGGGATGCCTTCGTCATAAGAGGCTCGTGAAGAAAAAAGGGACAATTGCATTAGTCATTAGTGCGGCAGATCGGAAAGGTATGTATGGGTATAAGAACTACAGCTGCGATTCTCAGCGCGAAGATGCTGAGCCGGGCGTGCCAGATTGCGGGTAAGCAGGGTGTGACCATGGCGGGCAAGCTTGCCATGAGGATTGATCCGTCTATTCTGAGAAGACTTGCTTCCCAGGTGAGAGGCGAGATCATCGTCACATGCGGCACGAACGGCAAGACTACTACGAATAATCTGATCTGCTCGGCGCTTGAGGCTGAGGGGCGTAAGGTTATCTGCAACCACACCGGCTCCAACATGCTTATGGGTGTGGCGGCGGCTTTTGTCCTGAGTGCCGGAATCTCGGGTGAGATTGACGCCGATAATGCTGTGATTGAGATTGATGAGGCGTCAACTGTCCGGGTGTTTCCTCATTTTAAGCCTGATCTGTGCGTACTGACGAATCTGTTCAGAGATCAGCTTGACCGGTACGGTGAGATCGATATCACGATGGATCTTCTGAAGAAGGCTTTCGACATGGCTCCGGATATGAAGATTGTCGTGAATGGTGATGACTCGCTGAGCACATTTCTGGCGCAGGAGAGCGGGCATCCTGTCATTACCTATGGCATCAGTGAGAGAGTCGGCGGCGCGCAGGGAAGTGATACAGGAAGCTCGCGGGAGATTCGTGAGGGACAGTTCTGTAAGCGCTGCGGTGAGAGGCTGGAGTATGAGTTCTATCATTACAGCCAGCTTGGGATATACCGATGTCCGAAGTGCGGATTTAAGCGTCCGGAGATTGATTTTGATGCCTGTAATATCGAGCTGAAGGATGGCCTTGGCTTCGATGTCAGGGAGAGTAATAGATATGCTGATAATCATAAGTTAAAGAGAATTCACGCGAATTACCGGGGATTCTACAATATCTACAATATTCTGGCCTGCTGGGCGGCGGTCAGAACAGCCGGGATTCCTACAGAGCATTTTGA
>DFHY01000090.1:0-6499 GCA_002371345.1 Lachnospiraceae bacterium UBA3711 | reverse complement strand
ATACTGATGTGCTGCTGAATCTGGCGAAGAATCCTGCGGGCTTCAATCAGAATATTTCTTCTGTCATGGAGGATAAGAGTCCTAAGGATCTCATTATTGTCATAAACGACAATGCGCAGGACGGGAGAGATATCTCATGGCTGTGGGATGTTGACTTTGACAGGCTGCAGGATGACAGTATCCGGTCTATAACAGTCAGCGGACTGCGCTGCCAGGATATGAGGCTGAGGCTGAAGTATGTATCTATTCATGCAGATCTGGTTGAGGACGTGAAGAGCGCTATTGAGAAGAAGCTCGATGACGGCTGCGGCAATCTGTACGTGCTGGTTAATTATACGGCCCTGTATTCAACTCACAATATTCTTAAGTCTATGGCGTAATCTTCAAAAAATGGTGATGGCAAGTGGGTACTAAGATAAGAATAGCGCATCTGTATCCGGATCTTCTGAATCTGTACGGAGACCGCGGAAATATTCAGTGTATGAGGATGCGGCTTTTATGGCGTGGATATGAGCCTGAGGTTATGGAGTATAACCTTGGCGACAGTATTGATTTCTCAAAGACGGATATTGTTCTGCTCGGAGGAGGGAGCGACCGGGAACAGATGATTGTGTGCCGGAGGCTTCAGGAGATCCAGAGGGATTTCAAGGCGTATGTGGAGGATAACGGTGTTGTGATTGCCGTATGCGGCGGCTATCAGCTTCTGGGACATGAGTACAGTACGCCGGATGGCGATATGGAGGGACTTCACCTTGTGGATCTGACCACGAAGCAGGGAAGTCCGAGACTAATATCCAATATCGTTCTGGAGAATCCGATATTTCCGTATTCTGTGACGGGCTTTGAGAATCACGGCGGAAGGACGTATCTTGGAGACGGCGTAAAACCTTTCGGAACGGTTAGATTTGGATACGGCAATAACGGCGAGGATCACCAGGAAGGCGTTCTCTATAAGAACGTTGTCGGAACATACCTGCATGGTCCGCTGTTTCCGAAGAACCCTCATGTGTGCGACTATCTTCTGAAGAATGCTTTGGAGAGAAGAGGGATAACGGAACCTCTTGCTGAGCTTGACGACACGCAGGAGCGTGAGGCAAACGACTATATCGTGAAGAGGTTTTCAAAATAAAGGATAATAGTATATACAAAAGAGACAAGTAAGCGGAGGGGCACAATTGCCCCTCCCTTTATGATATCTGTCTCTTACAGTTTTATGTCTAACTGCCTTTTGATATATGTTTGCAGTCTGATTTCTGACTGTATTTTATTGTGTTCGTTTTTCCAACTGAAGTTCCAGCTGTTTGACCCTGACTTCAAGGGCCTTAACGGCAGCTTCAGCAACGTCAGCCCGGGTGGCTTCCTTCTTAGTGTTGATGCGCTCTTCTTCGCGGCCTTTTCTGAAGCCTTCTTCACGTCCTTCTTTACGACCTTCTTCCCGCATCTGTTCATCGCGTTCGAGTAATGTCATATACTCTAACCTCCATTCCTTGTGCTGTCTGGCTTTTTGAACGAGCTCATCCAGCTTCTTCGCTATCTCTGCGGACGGTGCCCTGCCGGCAACATACTCAAGAAAGGCTTTCAGCTCACCGGTTACGTCATTCTGATTACCTTCCGCACATAGGAAGACTTTGTTTGCTCCGTCTCCCATCTCGAGATCGGGCTTTTCCGCGCACATATTCCGAAAACTGTATTTGTGCAGCCCGATCTCATTGAAGGGATTATTCCTGGAAATGAATACAACATAGCTGTTTTTCAGATCCTTGTATGCCCCTCCGCGCTCAAGCTGGTTCAGGTCAATCATTCCCTGATAGTAACGGGAGCGTCTCGGCAGATATTCAATGCTTCCCTGCTGCATCTCAATGTCGAAGATCGTATTCCTGTCATCCTCGAAATAGACGTCAAACCGGACGCCATGCCCGTCAGCGGTGATAGTGACTGCCTGCTGGTTTCTGACATCTGCAATGAGCCCTATCTTCCTGCCGAGAATCAGCTCTGTCAGCTCCTTGCATATGTCCGGATTGTTCTGAAGAATCTTGCAGAACATGAAATCGTCAGTAAATGTCAGGTCTTCATAACGCTTTGCGGCCGCCATTGAAACTACCTCCTTTGGATAAACAATCTGCAGAGGTATGGCGCCTGCGGTACACGGTGCGGTTCCCCTGCTATGAATATGTGACAAGCAAGGGTGATCGCGGAGAATACCGCATGTTGACAGCTGCATATGTTACCGCAGCCATTAGATGATCTGACTTGCTATATGTTCAAGATAGCATGATACAATCAAAAAAGCAATAAGGTATAAACGCAACATTGCCAGTATATGTTGCATATTTTTACTTAAGATGGTACAATACCTTCATCAATTACTTCTGCTGGGGAGCGGATAAATAATTAAGGGGAGTATCATGATAATCAAAAAGCCTTTCTTTTTTCGTGCACTGTCATGCTTTCTTATGACAGCTCTTCTTCTCTGCGGGTCTTTGTCTTTGGCGTGGGCCGACGAGGGAGATGAAGAGGAGGAGTATATCCCTGAAGAGTATTATGAACCGGTTCAGTCCAATTCCGTTGCCGGGTGGCCGGAGGGTCAGGCGATCCAGGCCGCGGCTGGCGTGGTTCTGGATATGGATACCGGCGCATTTCTCTATTCAAAAAACTGTGACAGAAAGCTGTATCCGGCGTCGATCACCAAGATCATGACCTGTCTTCTGACTCTCGAGAACGCGGATCTGGACGCGGTCATGACCTGTTCCCCGATCGTGTACGAGCTGGACGAAAACGCGTCGAACACAGGACTTTCCGAAGGTGAGCAGATGTCTATACGCGACGCTCTGTACACGCTCATGCTGGAGTCGGCAAATGACACGGCAAATGCTCTGGCGGAATATGTTGGCGGTTCGATGGAAGGGTTTGCCCAGATGATGAACGCGAAGGCAGAGTCCCTTGGCTGTACGGGCACGCATTTTTCCAATCCGTCAGGACTCCACGCGGATGATCACTACACTACCGCCCATGATATGGCGCTGATCGCCCAGGCAGCCTACGCGAATGAGACGTTCCGTACTATGTGCGGCACGGTCGAGTATGAGGTTCCTCCGACGAATATGTACGAGGAGACAAGGTATCTCTCGAATCATCATCAGATGCTGAAGGGCGATACAGACTACTATACGAGCTGGTGTACAGGCGGTAAGACCGGCTTCACCCAGATGGCCTGGAATACGCTGGTAACCTACGGAGAGCGGGACGGCAAGCGGCTGGTGTGCGTGCTTCTTCATGGAAACGGCGCCGATCAGAATTATCTGGAGACTATAGATCTGCTGAATTATGGATTCAATAATTTCCAGCATGTCTACATGGGCTCGGGGCCTGACGACAGGACGCTGGCTTCGCTGATGAAGGTTCAGTATCTCGGCAAGGCGGCTTCCCTTGAAGCGCCTGAACTCTCTCAGGTTGCGTCTCATGTCGGCGGCGTGAGGACTGTGTCGATTCCCGCTGACGCTTCCGCGGCGGATGTCGTTGTATCTTCCGGAAATGTTCAGCCTGTTCCGGGAGAACCGGGCCGTGTCCCGTATATGTTCCATGACTGGCCTGTCGGCAGCATGACTCTCAGCGTGAATCCGGTAAGCCTGGGCGTATCGTATCCGTGGCAGGTAGTGGTCCGTGTGAGAGCAGAGGGTGAGACCGGCGATAAGGAGGTCAGTATCAAGGATACCAGCGATATCGTATGGCAGGACGTCGGGTCATTTGCAAATAACATGGCCGGGAAGGTTACGGTCTTTGTCGAGAAGAACCGCAAGACGCTGATCCTTATCATAGGCCTGATCGTCATCGTGCTGCTGCTTCTTCTGCTGATGCTGCTGCTTCGTTCGACGAGGGATTACCGCTCGAGAAAGAAGCTGCGCGCGGCGAGAGAGGAGGCCCAGAGGCTTGAGGATGAGATAGAAGCCAAGTCGACGGCTGAGATAGAGGCTGAGCTTCGGCAGGCAATGGCTGAGGAGGAAGAGATGCGCGGCAAGGACGATTGGAAGAAAGATCCGGGGCTGAGTGATCTCGATCTTTCCGATGATAAAGACGGATAAAAGAGATGGGGATAAGCGCAGTGAAGAATGAAAACGTCACAGAAATGGAGCTTGAATTATGAACTGGGTTGCACCGATTAAGGATGAAGAAACTCTGAGACGTTATGAGCAGGAACTGATGAATCTTGACACTAAGTACTTTATCATGTTCCGTCTCGGAGTAGGGACAGGACTGCAGGTACAGGAGCTTTTGAAGCTGTCTGTCAAGGATGTACGCGGAGTTGATTCCATCACGGTATACCTGGGTACCAGGAAAGTGAAGAGATCATACCGTTTTGAGCAGGATCTGAAAGCGGTCATTGATGAGTATACGATGGATAAGGATGACATGGCGCCTCTTTTTACAGGCCACAAGAACCGGCCGATATCGAGAGAGCAGGCATACCGCGCCATGAAGGCAGCCGGGCAGAGGCTTGGCCTCGGGTCCGTCGGAGCACAGACGATGCGCAAGACATTCGCGTGGAAGTACTATAAGAATACAGGAGACATCGCGTATCTGACTCATTTGCTCAATCATGCCTCACCGTCTGTCACCTTCCGCTTCATCGGCGAGAAGCCGAAGGTGGACACTATCGCGGCGACGATGACACCAGAGGAAAATGTGCGTGCCAGAAGGGGACTCTTCGAGGAGGGCTCCGGCATTATCAGGATGGAAAGAATCAAAGATACGATGAATCTGCTCGAGGATGAGATGGAGAACCCGGGAAACGACGATGCGTTCTATGGAAGGGTCGAAGCGCTTCTCCACAGCATTGAGGATCTGATCAGCGATTTTTATATTGACAGGGCGGTGTAAGCGCCTGCGGATTCAGGCAGTGTAACAGCCGGATGGTTCGAGCAGTTAACCGACGGATGGTTTGAGTAGTGCAAACTCCGGCTGGTTCAGGTGGTGCAGGCACCGGTTAACTCATGCGGTGCATCCGCCTGCGATGGCGGAGTGTTTCCTGTTTCTTCCTGACGGCGTCCACATCCTCCTCACAGGCATACCGGATGGTCTTGACAACGTACCATTGATCGTCCGCGTTCTGCCGTATCCGTATCTTGCCGCGGAACAGCCCGTGGTCCGGGCACTGCGCGATGCACAGGTAGTTCCTGCCGTTATCTGAGAACCATCTGATATTGCGTCGTATCTTCTTACCGCAGCTGAGGCACCGTGTCGATGTGACGACACGGTCTTTCATGATGTCATCCCGGTTTTGGAATGTCTTTGAGATAAACTTAAAATACCGGTCATAGCGAACAAGGATCTCTTCGCTGCGCCTCAGCGGAGTCCGGTATGTGTCTATAGAGGAATACCGGCGCACATCATCGGGAGGAAGCAGCTGCATGATCTTCGACGTGTAGCATGCGTCCGAGAACGCGTCGTGAAATTCCTCCGTCTTCTCGATCTTCAGATATTCTACGGCCCACTCCAGGGATCGTCTGTTCTTACCGTCTTCATATACATATGAAAACACTTTCTGGATATCCCTGTAGAAGAACGGAAACGGAAACGGCCAGCGTCCTGTCAGGGACCCGTGACTGATGTGCCATCGCACATTTCTCTGAAGCTCGGTCAGGTCGCCCGGTCCCCACGTGCAGAAGACGGGGGAGTCGCCGCACCAGATGAGAAAGTCCGCGAATACGTGCGGAAATGTGCGTTTTCCCTCGAAGTCCTCTTCTGTCATATGGATGACGCTGCGTGTCATATAATGAAGCTTCCGGTAGAGAACGGGGCGGATGGTCTCATGGAAGGTCCCGATCTCACGGAAGGCAGAATCAAGCTTAACCGCTCCGATCTCGATGATCTCAAAGGGCAGTTTCGGGTCTTCCTTTTTCTTTCCGCAGGGGCACTGGTTCCACTCCAGATCCAGAACTATGTAATCCAAACCGTATCTCTTCTTCTATCTAATGCATTGTCATCAGCTGAGTCACACTGAGTCACAATCTCATTAACTTAAGCCTTTACGCTTGCCGGACAGGACCCTCCGGCTATTAAGTTAAATCAGTGTTTTCTTAGTATAGCGGTAATCGCCCTTTTCGTCAATTTGCTCACGATTGTTGCAAAATTTCGTCAAATCCTACATGCGCTGATGGCAGTTCGACTTTTGTAGTCGTTTTGCACGGCTGTTTATCTAAAATTTTGTAAACTTAAGCAATGGTGTGTTTTTGCCGCCTGAGGTATACTGACAACAGTTGCATTAACCTATGTCCTGATTTGGAGGAAATTTAGATGGCAAGCTTATCCCTGGAACACATTTGCAAAGTTTATCCGAATGGTTTTGAAGCAGTTAAGGATTTCAACCTTGAGATCGCTGATAAGGAATTTATCATCTTCGTCGGTCCGTCCGGATGCGGAAAGTCCACAACTCTCCGCATGGTCGCGGGACTGGAGGAGATTTCATCCGGTACACTTAAGATCGGTGACCGTGTAGTTAACG
>DFHY01000099.1 GCA_002371345.1 Lachnospiraceae bacterium UBA3711 | reverse complement strand
CCTGTACGCTCTTTGCGTATATCAAAAAACCGCACCCAAACGGATGCGGACCTTACGCATAATCAATTACGCCACTCCTGCACCGTTTGAGCTTCAGCATCGCAGGGCGGTGCAATTGCGTTAAGTGATACCTTGTGCTTCGATATCCCCTGTTGACCCTCTAATAGTGTCTCCACTACTTCGCGGCAGCAATCCATATCCCTGCGGTAGCCTTACTTACCGGATTCCACACTTCATTGTGTGCCAGAAGCGGCAGTTTGTCAACCTGTTAACGGGATTTTTTCCCGAAAAAAATGCCAGGAGCAAAAGCAGCTTTCACCCCTGACAATAATGCACAATAAACAGACCGCTTCACCGCGCCATCTGCTGCGCGGATGCATCTTCCTTCGTAAACTTCCTTATGCAGAGCGGCCAGAACACCATCCCGAACATCACCATCAGGAAAGCTCCCGTGAATCTTCCCCAGTGCGGTCCGAAGAGAGGAATCAAAGTCGCTCCCAGGAAGTACGCCCTCCATGCATATGCGAGCGCGGCGCCGGTGCAGGCCAGTATCGGCAGGTTCTTCGATCCGACGGGGATCTCATAATGAACCGCCTTCCGGTCAATCAGATCTCCGACTATGAAGCCGGCCAGTCCCCCGCAGCCAAAGATGAAATCGTTCATCATAACCTTAGGGTCCACGAGCAGAGCACCGTTCACATAATCCATGGGGTACGGCTTCATCTTAACATAGATAATACCCACGATAATCGCGGCAATGCCGATCACGGAGAGCACGTTCGCCGCTCTCTCGCTGTTCTCGGTTCTCTTCTGCACATAACCGACCACAAATATCAGGAGCAGGCTCTCGGAAAAGCCGACCACAACATCCTGAGGGGTATGCACTCCGAGGAAATTCCTTGAGAAGCAGGTCAGCGCTATCAATACTATGAACAGTATGCTCAGCCATCTGCGCTTCTTCCACTGCCACGCCGCAGTCGTTCCGTACATCCCGGTGGCAACCATACTGTGACCGCTCGGAAATGAGTATCCTGTAGCCGCGACCTTCGAATCCCCCGCCGGCTCGATCTTATCCGACCGTATCCAGGGACGGTACGCGCACACCGTCAGCTTAATCAGTCCATTTATAAACTCGCCGATCCAGAGCGTTGCCATAAAGCGGCGGCCCCATCTTTTGTCCACCGCCCACAGAACCACAAACGGCAGGAAGGGCATGATGTCGACGGCAAACTTTGACAGGGCATTGAAAAACTCGTCAAAGGCTCCGCCGGTCGCGTTTCTCATATTCTGAAGAAACAGCAGATAATTAATATCAGGCATATCAGTCTCCATTCCGCCTGTTTCGGCAGGCACAAACAGGGTTGTAATTACTTCTTCACCCGCTTCTTCCGGCTCTTCTCCCGGTACATCAGCTCGTCCGCGTGCCGCAGCAGCTCATCCAGTGTTTCCGGGTTCTTTCCCTTTACCGTATAATCGCCTATGCTGACTCCAAGGTAGAACGGCAGCTCGCCGCTCTCGTTTATACGGCGGAAATTCTCAGTCAGCCGCCCCTTGAGATCGACCTTGCCGGCCTCCGTGATGATCACAAACTCATCTCCGCCATATCGCATCTTGAAATCGCTCTTCCGGCACGACCCGTTCATAACCTTTGATACCGTCCTGATAGCCAGATCGCCCTTGTCATGGCCGTACCGGTCATTTATCTCCTTCATATCATCGATATCAAGGAACAGGACATGAACATCTCCACCGCGGTCATTGATATCGTCAAACAGTCCCCCCGCAAGACGGTCATATCCGAAGCGGTTGTACAGTCCCGTCATCTGATCCTGCATGTACAGTGCGTTAAGCTTCTGATTCAGCTCATGGGACCTGATTCTGTGCCTGGCGTTTTCCATCGCGAACACACACAGGTTCACCATGTTCTCATGCAGATGCATCTCCACAACAGACGGAGGCTGTGTCAGAGCCAGGAATCCCATGTTGACATTCTTAAAATGCAGGGCATAGCAGATCAGCAGCCTCTCATCCCTGAGCAGAGGCGCTTCTATCAGCTCATGTCTGGAAATGCGCAGATATGTCCCGTCCTCCCTGCGCACGGCATCGTCTCTGCCGCCGCACCCGACCATCAGCAGCGAGTCTGAATATGATCTTCCTTCAAGATCATGGTTTGACTCTTTTCCCTTATAATGATCGTAATAATAGTCATTTGCAAACAGGTACAGACGCCCTTCCCCGAAGATCCGGTAATGATTCTCCATGGTCTCCAGGATCATATTGCTGTCAGCACGGAACAGATCCGCAGTCATGGTATCCTGCTGGAAGTA
This sequence comes from Lachnospiraceae bacterium UBA3711, assembly GCA_002371345.1. GTDB lineage: Bacteria > Bacillota > Clostridia > Lachnospirales > Lachnospiraceae > Porcincola. Next base: position 9,513 of record DFHY01000099.1, on the reverse strand, counting down.
CAGTCTCTCCTGCAGACGCGCATTCTCATAATACATCCTCTTGATCTTCTTCAGGCTGCTGAGCGCGTTCTCCGAGCATCCGCATGACTCAGAGCAGATTATCTTATACGGGCTGAATATCCTGCGGGATACGTCTTCACCGCTGATCCTCGCCAGCAGGGTCTCCAGCGCTGTTGTTATCAGCGTATCAAAATTGCGGGATATGGTCGTAAGCCCCGGATCCGACAGCGACGCGCTCAGGATGCCGTCGAAGCCTGTTACGATCACATCCTGCGGAACCTTTATTCCTGCGTCTATCAGGCCTCCGAGCGCTCCGAGCGCCATCTCGTCATTTGCCGACACAATAGCGTCAGGAAGCGGTTTTCCCGACGCCAGCAGTTCCTCGGCCGCTATTCTTCCTCTTCGGCTCTCCCAGCCGCCCTCAAAGTAGGAAATGTTCTCTTCGGGAATACCGTTCTCGCGGCAGACGTCCTCAAAGGCCTCCCGCCTCAGCTCGGCCTCTCCTCTGCCGTCATCGCGTTCACATCCCTTAAGGAACATGAAAGTCCGGGCGCCATGCGCCTTCACCACATGCTCCGTCAGTTCCCTCGCGGCCGAATAGTCGTCCGTGCCGATGAAGGTACAACCCTCCATCTTCGCGCCGACAGAGATCGCGGGAACACGCGCTTCCCTGAGCCTCAGCTCAAGCTTCCTTATGGCTTCCGTATCCATAATCTGATGTGCCTGAATGAGAACCGCGTCATACCTTCTCAGATCGGGAAGATCGTAGATCTGATATCCTGATCCTTCCCGGCCGCTGTACAGCGCAAAAGAAAAGCAGTCAAAGACATGGACATATACATCCTTGTGAATCTCCTGAAATTTGAGAACCGCGCCAAGAGCGACACTGACCAGTTCCCGGTTCCAGTCGGCAGTCAGATACGCGATATGGATTCTCTTTTCACCCATAGCAATACCACCCAACAGACATCAAGAAGCAAACCCCCCGTACAACACTATGCAATCATAATACACCCGCAATGTATCAACATACAAGAGGAATCAGCTATCTGCGGCGGACAGCCTTACCCTGCTTCCTGCGGAACGGTCCGTTCATACACAGAAGCAGAAGCATGGCATTCCAGACCGCGAAAACAGCCAGAAAGATATATACATTTGGGAAAAGGGCCCTGCGCATAAGAATGAAGTCCCCTGCTGCCAGCAGAATGAGAACCACTCTGTACCATCTGGGAATAGGCGCATTCATCCTTCTGGACAGTACAGCCGTCGCCGCGAGCCAGGTTCCGACAGCTATTATTCTCAGCAGTATTATGAAATATCTGCTGTTGCTGACCAATGAGAACTTCCAGTTCAGATAGCAGTCTGACAGAAATGCGATAAACCCGAGCACAAACAGCGCCGCCGTTATTGTGCCGGTTTTCTTCTCCTCGGAAAAAAGAGTGAGAAACCTTCCCGGAACAATCTCACTCATATGGGCGTTGACGTAGCCCCCTGTAAGCAGGATAAAGAATATCCAGTAAAACCAGAACAGCAGGACAATTACCGTCGCGAGGCTTCCATAGAACCTGGTAAAGCTGTTGAACATACTTACATATACCCTGAATCCCATGGAGAACAGAACCCAGCCGGCGGACGCTATGAAAGCTCCGGGGAACTGCCGCAGAAAGTCCCTGCGGCCTGCCGGCAGAAACCGGTAGACTATACAGAAAAACAGTATGCCTACCAGCAGAAGCATCAGGAACTCAATGAAAGTCCCCGCAATTGACTGTATGCGGATACCCGGGAAAAATGTCCTGAGGATGGCTCTGATACGGCCGTCAAATATCAGATATATAACGACGGTCATAAAGCCCATCAGCACCAGAGTATAGACAAATGAGAGCAGCGTCCGCACGCCGAACCTGCGCTCCTCTTTCTCGTCATACATTGCGTTGAGGCCGTCAGTAAGCGCCGATACGCCCCTTGACGCAGTCCACAAGAGCATGATGACAGATATAGAGAACGCCGCCCCTGAATGATCAAAAGCTTCAAGGATGACTGCGTCAACCACCTGCTTTGAATCATCAGGAAATATCTCATGGAAAAACCGTATTACATTGCCTGAGCTTATGCCGAAGAACGGCAGTACGGAAGCCAGCAGGGTCAGCAGCGGTATAAAAGACATAAAGAAAAAGAACGCAATGCTGGATGCATGCGTTCTTACATCCCTGCTCATTATCCCCTTTATCAGTTCAGATATTTTCTTTCTCATAAACTACAATGTAGTTTATCGGGTGGAAAAAAGCAATGATTACCTTTCAGAAACACTCTTCTCATGGGCCGGCACGGACGCGCCCGGCGCCCACTACGCCATCCTCCATGCTGGCATCAGCCGCCCGTCTCACGCGATGGCGCCGGCATGCTCCTCAAGGATGTCTCTCAGGGAATTCATGGAACTGGTATGCGAACGGACAATCTTCGTATTCCCGCATATACTGTTCATTGCGCACTGTACCATCTTATGAGAGATCGTGTGAGTAAATAAAATAACTATACTCATAGAGCAAACTCCCATCTGCTGGTTAGCCATTCCTAACCTATGCCTTTTTATAAACCGCAGCCGGTTTGCTGCGGTTTAGTTAGATTACTCTAACAATATACTGTCTAAGACAGTTTTTGTCAAGTCCCCGGTCCTGTGCGCGTCAGATCGCCGGGAATGTCACTTCTTTATAGTGCTGCTTAAGCTCCTGGATCTCTCCCTGGCGCTTCATGAAATCAATCCTCGTCTCGACGATCTCCTTCAGATGAAGGGCTCTTGATTCGTTTACGTTCCTGTCACGTGCGAGTCCGTTCTCAGCCAGCACGAAGCGGATCTTTCCGTCCTCTCCCTTGACGAGGTCTCCGCCGGCTCCGCAGACCGCGCACTCAAACGGGTACTGCAGGCCGTCCCAGTGCTCCTCGCCTCTGAATACGAGGCCGGAATGGCAGTTCGGGCACAGTCCCTGGTCCGGATCTCCGAGCCACTTGCGCTCCTCAACCGGAGTAGACGCTGCTTCTACGACATTCTCACCCATCTTATGGGCTCTCTCAAGCTGTTCCGGACGAAGAAGAACGTTGCCCGGGCGGCCGTTCCTTGTCGCCATCATCTGGTCCACGACGACAACAGACTGGGTGAACATCGTCGCACCCATCGCCTCGAGCGTGAGCGTCTGCCAGTCATGACATGAGCCGCCTACCGCGATGAGTCCCGCGACCGTATGCGGATCCTCTTTCACATCGCCGATCTCAAGTCTGAATGAAAGCTCATAGGCAAGAAATCTCTGTGCGAACTTGAGATAGAGGGAGCTTGGCGTCAGGTCATATGTCGGTACGCCGATAATGACGCCGGCGCAGGTCTGCATCTCGTTGACGATCTTGTCCATGTCGTCCTTGTTCTTCAGGACGCAGCCCTTGTACTTCTTTGTCGGATCCATCGCCACTTCACCCATCTGCATAGTACAGCTTTCGCAGCCGGTGCAGTGTTCGATGTGATAGTCAAACAGGTTGATCATCTTGCACTCCGCGCCTTTTGCCTGGGCTGCAAGAAGAGCCTCCTTGACCAGGATCTCACTGTTTCCTCCGTGGCGGCCTGCTACGATACCGAGAATCTTCATAAGCCTACTCCTTTCATGTACATAAGCTCGTAACCGTATTCCTTAACAATTGCACACGTGCATGGCTCAAATGATTGCTTCATTCAGCCAAATAACTGATGATAATATTATACGTGTACAGTCAGTATTTTACAATGCCTTTCCCCTGTCAAAAACTGTATGGCGAAAATATGATATATACATTATGCTTTTAACAGGATACTTTTGTTAAAATACCGAAAAGGAGATCTCGTCTTATGAAGTCGTCTCCGGCCGCCTGAGTATATCGAACCTGTCAGCCCTGATATCAGTTCTGACAAGTATTCTCTGCCGGGGATGCGGCGCGCTGTCTGTCGGCTTCCCGTCCTCATCGAGCATACCGGTTATCACAAACCTCCTGTCCTCCCCGTCAGATGCCATAAGCTCCGCCGTCTCGCCGACGGAGAACTTGTTTTTCTGAATGATTTCAATATATTGATGTCCGTCGATCTGAACCACGTCCTGCACGCATCCGAGGTAAGTGCTCGACTTCTCATAGGTGTTGCTGTCATATATCTGGGAATCGCTTCCCGGCCTGCCGTAGAAGAAGCCTGTCGTGAACGGCCGGAAGGTGCAGTCCCGGATCTGTTTCCTGTACCAGCTCATGTTGGATTCATAGACCTCGCGCCCCGTCCTGAGGTCATCCAGAGCTTTTCTGTATGTCCGGGCAGCAGTCGCGACATAGAGGGCATTTTTCATGCGTCCCTCGATCTTCAGGCTGTCTATTCCCGCATCGACCATATCCGGGATGTGCTCAATCATGCACAGGTCTTTGGAATTGAAGATAAATGTGCCGCGCTCATTTTCGTAGACCGGGATCTTCTCTCCCGGGCGTGTCTCTTCCTCAATCCATACGCCGGAACCCCCATCCCCGTCAGCCTCGCCCGAGCATCCTCCTGTGCCGGCTTCGCCTGAGCAGCCTTCCGGCTCAGGTCTGCCGGAGTATCCTTCTCCCCCGAATACACGGTACTGCCACCTGCAGGGATGCGTGCATGCACCCTGGTTCGCGTCCCGTCCCGTGAAAAAGTTCGACAGGAGGCACCGTCCCGAATAAGAAATGCACATCGCGCCGTGCACAAACGCCTCTATCTCCAGGCTGTCCGGAATATGCTCCCTTATCTGCCCTATCTCCTCCAGGCTCAGCTCTCTGCCGCATACAACCCGCTCGGCGCCAAGCTCATGCCAGAACCGGAACGTCTCGTAATTCACATTGTTCGCCTGGGTGGAAATGTGCAGCGGTATATGCGGGCATATCTTCCCGGCACGCATGAAAATGCCGGGGTCAGCCACCAGGAGAGCGTCCGGCTGAAGGCCGCCGAGGAAAGCCAGATAGCTGTCCGCCTGATCAAGATCCTTGTTGTGAGCCAGGATGTTGACAGTCACATAGACCTTCACGCCTCTGTCATGTGCCCAGGCAACGCCCGCGCGCATATCTTCTTCAGAAAAATTGCGCGCCTTGGCGCGCAGTGAGAATGCCTCTCCCCCGATATAGACGGCATCGGCGCCGTAATGGACGGCGACCTTCAGCGTCTCGAGATCCGATGCCGGAATCAGGAGCTCCGGAAGTTTTCCCTGTATGTGCATATCCGTTTACCTGCCGGTTAATACCGTCTGCCTGCCGCAGACCCTCTTCTTACCTTACAACTTTTCCAAACTCATCCCTCTGCCAGGTTCTTATCATGGCAGCAGGTCGTCCATCATGCCATGATCCTTGTCAGCAGATTCCGTTATGCCGGACCCGTCCGGCGCGCTATGACAGCAGATCATCCATGCAGTCAAGATCAAGGTCGGCCGATTCCATGATGCCCAGGCCAACCTGCCGCAGCAGCCTGCACATGATCAGCTCCGCCTTCAGATACGAATCTATCAGCATATCCCGGTGAAGCTCCTCCCGCTCATGGTACATTGCCACCTGCGCCTGCGCGGACACACTCTCTTCGGAATTCTGAAACTGAAAGTTCTTCCTCCTGAACTCGTCCGCTTTCCTGCGCTTCTCAGGCTCTGCGTTCAGAAGCTGCCTGGCCTCCTCGAACATCCTGTATTCTTCACTCGACCTGATCGCTCTGACCAGATCATCCAGCCTGCGCCTGACCTCTGTATCCATATGCGACTCCTTTGGCCTGTCCTTCTGCGGTCTGCCGAACACAACAGACTCAGTAAGCCTGCGGCAATCGGTGTGGCAGCCTTCCCGGCCCGTGTTTTACTCGGCTTCCATAAGTATGGGAAGAATCATCGGGCTCCTCTTGGTCCTTCTCCACAGGAAGTCGCTGAGCTCGTCACGGACCGCATTCTTGATTCGGGACCACTCTCCGCCCTTCCTGCCGATAGCCTCCTCAATAGCCGAATAGACAACCTCGGCCGCCTCATCCATCAGCTCCTCTGACTCGCGCACATACACGAAGCCCCTTGAGACAATATCCGGCCCGGATATCACATTTCCGTCCGAATCCATGGTGAGCACCACTATGATGATTCCGTCCTGCGCAAGCCTCTGCCTGTCCTTCAGAACTATATTGCCGACGTCTCCGACTCCGAGGCCGTCCACAAGTATGCCTCCGCTCGGCACATGTCCGGTCACCTCGGCCTTGCCGCCGTCCTCATCCGATATCTCCAGGACATCACCGCTGGAAAGCATGATAATGTGCTGTGAATCATAGCCGAGGAAGCGCGCGATCTTCGCCTGCGCGACCCTGTGGCGGTATTCGCCGTGCACGGGGATGGAAAACTCAGGCTTCACCAGAGTGTAGATCAGCTTGATCTCCTCCTGGCACGGATGTCCCGAGACGTGAGTATCCTGGAAAATGACCTCCGCCCCCTTGCTGTAGAGCTCATTCATAACCTTCGACACGCTCTTCTCATTGCCCGGAATCGGATGCGACGAGAATACAATCGTATCACCGGGCTTGATCTGAACCTTCTTGTGAATGCCGCCCGCCATACGCGACAGGGCCGCCATCGACTCGCCCTGGCTTCCTGTCGTGATCAGAACCAGCTGCTCATCCGGATAGTTCTTCATCTCCTCAAGCGTGATCAGAGTATTGTCCGGAATGTGTATATATCCAAGCTCCTGGGCAGTGGAGATGACATTCACCATGGAACGTCCCTCGATCACGACCTTGCGCCTGTACTTATAGGCGGCATCTATTATCTGCTGCACACGGTCCACATTCGAGGCGAATGTGGCTACTATCAGCCTGCTGTTCCCATGCTCGGAAAAAATAGTGTCAAACGCCTTTCCGACCGTTTTCTCCGACGCCGTGTATCCGGGTCTCTCCGCATTCGTGGAATCGCACATCAGCGCCAGAACGCCCTTTCGCCCGATCTCCGCAAAGCGCTGCAGATCTATCGCGTCACCGAATACGGGCGTGTAATCTACCTTGAAGTCCCCCGTATGCACCACAGTGCCGGCCGGGCTGTAGATCGCCAGCGCTACAGCGTCCTGGATCGAATGATTCGTCCTGATCATCTCCACCCGGAACTGCCCCAGATTGATCGTCTGCCCGGCGCGCACGACCTTCCTCCTGGTCGTTTTCAGGAGATCGTGCTCCGCGAGCTTCAGCTCAATGAGGCCCATAGTCAGTTTAGTCGCGTAGATGGGAACATTTAATACCTTCAGAACATAGGGCAGAGCACCGATGTGATCCTCATGCCCGTGGGTAAATACAAATCCTTTGACCTTGTCAGCGTTATCCTGGAGATAGGTGATATCCGGTATCACAAGATCGATGCCGTACATATCGTCCTCCGGGAACGCAAGGCCGCAGTCAACCACTACGATCGAATCCTCATACTCGAACGCAGTGATATTCATACCGATGGCTTCAAGACCGCCAAGCGGTATAATCTTCAGTTTTGATGTCTTACTCAAAAGAATCCTCTCTTTCTCAATTACAGCCCGGATCATCCGGGAACATGTCAGTGAAACACCGGATCATCAATCAGCCGGTGTCTCATCAGTAAGCTTCTGCATTCTTAAACCAGTGCTATATCGTCCAGCATCTGGGAAAATACATCTGAAATCGCAGCCAGTTCTCTGTCGTCCTCGACGAACTCATACGCTGCTTCCTCATCTCCGTCGCGGGAGGTGTCTTTCAGGATATACGCCTCGCCGTCTCCGTCCGGCGTGTCAGTAGCCAGCAGATAGTCGGTTCCGCTGATCCTCGTCTGCTCAAGCACAAACAGCTCCACATCCTGGCCGTCCTCCGGGGACGTGAGCTTTATCCTGCTTCGTTCAGTCATCATCTTCTATACCTCCGGGAACCGGCAGCCCGGCGTTCAGCCGGTCGAGATACCCCTGCAGGATCAGCATCGCAGCTATCTCATCCACGTACTCCTTGTGATCCCTGACTCCTGTCTCGTCCATAACCCGGTCAGCCGCAACCGTAGTCAGCCTCTCGTCCCACATGACAACAGGAAGCGACGTGCGCTTCTTCAGCATCCTTCCAAATGCAAGCGCAGCCTCAGCCCTCTCTCCGATTGTTGAGTTCATATTCCGGGGAAACCCGAGAACGATCGTCTCGGCCTGATACCGGGATGCGAGCTCACAGATCCGGGCGAGAGTCTGCCTCAGCTTGTTCTCGCTCTTCCTGCGTATGATCTCTACACCCTGGGCGGTCAGGCGCAGCGGATCCGACACTGCCACCCCAACCGTCTTTGAACCATAGTCGAGCCCTAAGACCCGGCCGTAATAACTGTCTGATCGATCCTGCGCAACTGTCTCTTGTGTCATGCACGCATCTTCCACGACTCGTTCCGGATATACTCCTTGAGCAGCTCCTCGACGATCTCATCGCGCTCGACCTTCATAATCATGCTGCGCGCGTTCTTATGGCTGGTAATGTACGTCGGATCACCTGATATTATGTAGCCGACGATCTGATTCACCGGATTATACCCCTTCTCCGTCATCGCGACATAAACAAGCTCAAGAACCTTCTTCACGCGCATCTCTGGATCAGTCTCGACATTAAAATACTGGGTATTATATAAATCAGCCATATTCTGCAGTCCTCAATACCTTCTCACATTGCCTTACAGCTGGTTTTAGTATATTCGATATCAGCCAAAGATTCAACCGTCAATCTCAATCACCATCGACTTTGTATTGATCTTTCCGGTGATTATCTTCCCTCTGAGGTCATTTTTGGAGAGCACGAATACTCTCATATACTCCCGCGTATACCCGGTGTACAGTGTTTCTCCCGGCGGCAGATGGATCTCCGGCCAGCTTGTGCCTGCCCTGCCGCTGTTCGGCGTGGACACTCTTCCATTCTCATCGATATGAACGGCCTCCTCAATCAGAGCCTCAACACTCATCCCGTCCCACGATGACTCGAAGCGGCCGCGCATCCTGCGGTCAAGCTCAGCGAGAGCTTTCAGCCTCTCCTCCTTGACACTCTCGGGAATCTGGCCTTCCATGCGCGCAGCCCTTGTCCCGGCCCGCATTGAGAACCGGAACAGGTGAGTCTCATAAAAATGCGCCTCATTCAGAAATCTGACCGTGCTCTCAAACTCTTCTCCGCTCTCCCCGGGGAAGCCCGCTATCACGTCAGTGGTGATCGCAGGCCTGTCATAAGCACTGCGAAGAAGCTCAAGACAGCCCATATATTCCTGAGTGGTATAGTGCCTGTTCATTCTCCTCAGGACACTGTCGCACCCGCTCTGCAGCGACAGATGGAAATGCGGGCACACCTCACGTATCCGGCTCAGCCTCTCAACAAACTCCTCCGTGATGATAGTGGGCTCGAGAGACCCAAGGCGTATCCGCTCAATTCCTTCGATCCCGGAAACCGCCTCGATCAGATCGATCAGCTTCGATCTCGTCTGCCAGGCTCTTCCTTCTCCGTTCGTTCCGTATGCCGAG
>DFHY01000065.1:11311-25314 GCA_002371345.1 Lachnospiraceae bacterium UBA3711 | reverse complement strand
CTGCTTGGGCGGGCGCAGTCAGGCCATATGGCCGAGGTGGGCTATGACCTATACTGCAAGCTGCTGAACCAGTCGGTGATGAAGCTCAGGGGACAGTCGCAGATCCAGGATGAGTTCGAGACCACGCTGGACCTGAATATTGACGCGTTTCTTCCGGATTCATACATTCCGAATGAGAACCAGAAGCTGGATCTCTATAAGAGGATAGCCTCAATAGGGAATGAGGATGATTATGAGGACATGCTGGATGAGCTGATGGACCGCTACGGTGAACCGCCGTTGAATGTGCAGAACCTTCTGAAAGCGGCGCTGCTGAAGAGTCTGGCTCACGAGACATTTCTGACGGAGCTGTCCCAGAAAGGAGCAGAGCTTCGCTTCACCTTCTGGGAGAAGGCACCGATCAACGTTGACAGGGTCGGTCCATTTATGGAGAGATACAGGCGCAGGATGCGCTTTGTCGCCGGGCCGCATTCTTATTTCACATATGCGCTGCCCGTGACGGGCGGGGTGGTTACGGATGTGCTTACACAGGCCCATGATCTTCTGAATGATATGAAGAATGAGCTCTTCTGAGATTAGCGGTTGAAGTTCCCATCTAAAACATTTATAATAATCGGGTGTCCTCAGGGACATATCAGTTACTGATATAAGAAGGAGATAAAGGCAATGAGCAAGGTTTGGAAGAAGGGCGCTGTTATCGCGCTTGCGGCTGTCATGTGCGCGGGAGCCCTGAGCGGATGCGGGAAGAAGTCGGAAGCAATTTCGGTTTTTAAGTTTAACGGAGATAAGGTCGACGGAGACCTGACGAATTTTGTGCTCCGCTATGAGCAGGCTTCGCTGGACGACATCTATGCCTACTATGCGTCGATGATGCAGCAGGACATCTGGTCCATGGATGACGGCCAGGGACTTGGCATCACAACATGGGATAACTTTAAGAACAAGGTCGGCGAGGACATCGAGAAACTGCTTCTGGCTGAGAAGCATGCGGCAGACTACGATGTTTCCCTGACGGATGACGAGAAGAAGGCCATCACTGACGCAGCGTCGAAGTTCATGTCGGACAACGACGCGGCCGCCCTTGCATCTATGAGCGCGACGCAGGAGATTGTTGAGCGCTATCTGACACTGTGCACGATTCAGTCAAAGGTCGAGGAAGGCATGACCGCTGACGTGGATACCAACGTATCTGATGAGGAGGCTGCTCAGAGAACAGTGGAATACATCCGTTATACTCCGAGCACCGAGGCGCAGACTGAGGCGGAGTCTGAGAGCGAGATGGCGGGAACCGAGGCCGAGGCGGAGAATACCGTGGAGACTGAGGCGGAGACTGTTGCTGAAACCGAAGCCGAGACTGCGGTTGAGTCCGAAGCCGGGACTGCGGCGGTTGAGACTGAGAAGCCTTCGAAGACGAAGGCTGCCGACGAGACAGAGCAGGCGGCCACTGAGGCGGAGCAGAGCCTGACCGAGGAACAGACCGAGGCAGAGGATCCGGCGATGGCCGAGGCCAGGGTCAGGTACCGTGAGATGGCTGAGGAGATGCTCGATGAGCTTAAGAGCAGCGAACTCGACTTTGACGCTGCGGTCAGCCAGGTGAATGAAAACTCCGTTACAGGCGTGACATCATCCTCTTATACATTCGGCAAGGACGATACGTATCCGGATGCCGCCATCATCGAGGCGACCAACGATCTTGAGGACGATACCCTTGTGGAGAAGCTTGTCGAGGTTGACGATTCCTTCTACATCCTCTATGTGAAGGACGCTTTCGACGAGGAGGCGACAGAGGATAAGAAACAGTCCATCATTGACGAGCGTAAGGCCGACAAGATCGATGAGGTCTACGATGGCTGGATAGCGGAAGAAAGCTTCGATGTGGATACTGAGGAGCTTTCAAAGATCCTTAAGGAGCGCAGCTATACTGCGCCGGCTTCTGATGAGACTGAAGCCGCTTCTCAGGAGACTGAGGCGGTGACGGCATCTGTCGAGACAGAGCTGCACATGGAGGTTACCGTTGAGACGGAGATTGAGGTCGAGACGGAGTCTGAGGCTTAACGGAATATGATATCAGACGGCAGGGTTAACCCTGCCGTTTTCTGTAAATAACAACTCAGCAGGGGAGTTCCCGGCCTTGGCAGGCGGCGGGGAACAATAACCGGAACAGCAACCGGCAAAGTATCTATGCGCAGGAAAAGGAGGGATTGTTTAAGATGAAATTGCTTGAAGACCGCATCAGGAAGGACGGAGTCGTCAAGGAGGGAAACATCCTGAAGGTTGACAGCTTCCTGAACCACCAGATGGATGTTGACCTGTTCAATGCGATGGGAGAGGAATTTCGCCGGCTGTTCGCGGAGCGTCCGGTAAACAAGATTCTGACCATTGAGGCATCAGGGATCGGAATTGCCGTTATCGCCGCGCAGCATTTTCACGTGCCGGTGGTATTCGCCAAGAAGGCACAGAGCGTGAACCTGGATGGTGAGATGTATACCACGAAGATTGAGTCATTTACACATAAGAGGACCTACGATGTTATCGTGTCAAAGAAGTTCCTCAGCAGCGACGATCACATTCTGGTAATAGATGATTTCCTTGCGAACGGCTGCGCGGTTAACGGGCTTATAGACCTTATCCGTTCCGCCGGCGCAACTGTAGAGGGAGTCGGCATAGCGATCGAGAAGGGCTTCCAGACCGGAGGAAACCTCATCCGGAGCAAGGGGATCAGGGTTGAATCTCTCGCCATTATCGACAGTATGGATGCGAAGACGGGTGAGATTGAATTCAGGAAGCCTGCTGCGGCCGGATCGTAATAAAAGTCCGGCAGCTAAGGCTGCCGCGCGTTCAGACGCGGTTCTGCCAGGGCGGAATTGATGAGAAGACCGCAAGCGGAAGAATGATTACACTGTACTTGGAAACAGAAAAGGGACCAGGCGTGAGAGCCTGATCCCTTTTCAGCTGCTGAGTTAAATGACACCGGCAAAGGCAGGTGCCTGCCGGACAGTTATTTTGTCAGTTCGCTGGTGCAGAATCCGCAGCGTGTCGCTTCGATCGGAACCTCGTTCTTGCAGAACGGGCAGATCTTGGTGGTCGGAGCCTTCTCCGGCTCAGGCCTGCGGAGCTTGTTCATGCCCTTGATAACCATGAACAGGACAAACGCTACGATCAGGAACTGAAGAACCTGCTGTATAAAGCTTCCGTATGCGAATACAGCCGCACCCTGTTCCTTGGCAGCCGCGAGACTCTTATAAGAGCCGCCGTCAAGCGCGATAAAGAGATTCGTGAAATCAATCTTTCCAGTCGCCAGAGAAATTACAGGCATGATAATGTCATCAACGAGTGAACTGACAATTGCATTGAAAGCTCCGCCGATGATAACACCAACTGCCATATCCATGACGTTGCCGCGCATGATGAATTCTTTGAATTCACTTACCATTCCCATGATACTCAACTCCCTTCTGTTTTAAAATATGCAGCGCCTGTCCGGCCCCGCATATAACAGTCAGGGCATAAGGCACTAACGACCTTAATATCATATCATGGATTCATGTCCGTTTCCATGATAAAATGTAGAATCATTCACAATGTCGCCGTAATAGTTCTGAAAGGATAAACCGTAATTATGAAGTTTCTGCATATGGCTGATGTTCATCTCGGATGTGAGCCGGACGGGCGGACCGAATGGGCACAGGAGAGAAAGAGAGAGCTCTGGGAGACCTTTCGTGACTCGGTGGAGGATGCCGGGCGCATGAAGGCTGATCTGGTGCTGATCGCCGGAGATCTCTTTCACCACACACCGGATGTGGAACAGCTCAGGGAGGTAAACTATCTGCTTGGCTCATATCCTGGAGTCTGCTTTGCGCTCATAGCCGGAAATCATGACTGCTGCAGCCCCGGAAGCGCCTGGGAGGATTTTGATTTCGCGCCGAACGTCGCGTTTCTGGGAAGCCCCCGGACAGAATGCATACGCTTTCCCTCCCTGTCATGTGAGGTCTACGGATTCTCCTATGACCGCAGCAGGATCACCCAGCCAAGATATGACAGCCTGAGGCCGGCGAAAAATGACCTGTTCCACATCCTTCTGGCTCATGGAGGCGACCGTGACCATATTCCGATCGATCCGCGCTCTCTTGACGGGAGCGGATTCGATTATATCGCGCTCGGGCACATTCATAAGCCGACGGTTGTGATAGACGGTAAAGCGCTGTACGCCGGAGCGCTGTCTCCGATTGACGCAGGGGATGAGGGACCGCACGGCTATCTGATGTGCGAGACTCACGGAAGGGCCGTGGAGGCTCATTTTGTCAAAAAGGCGCGCCGGGAGTACGTCTCATGCGAAGTGAAGGCAGACGAATCGGACACGGTGTTTTCCATAAGGGACAGAGTACAGGCGGCTATAGACATCAGAGGCAGGGAGAATATATACAGGGTTACGATCAGCGGCCAGAGAGATCCTCTTGTCCGGTTTGATACCGAACTTGTCCGCTCCGCAGGAATGATCCTGGATGTGAGGGATGAGTCGGTGCCGGCATTTAATCTGGATGAGCTTGTGGACAGGTTCCGGGGGCGGCTGATTGAATACTATATTGCGGGTTTTGACAGGGAAAGCCCGGATCCGGTCGAGAAGAAAGCTCTTGAGTATGGGCTGGAGGCGCTGCTGTACGGACGGAAGGGTCCGGCTTAATATAATGTCATTGAGTAGTATAAGGGGTTTGACTGAATAAGATGGAGATCATACAGCTTAATCTGAAACATTTCGGGAAGTTCACCGATTACCGTCTGGACCTGCATGCCGGAATCAATATCATATCCGGAGGGAATGAAACCGGCAAGAGTACCCTTCATGCTTTTATACGGGCAATGCTGTATGGAGTGACGAGAAACCGTTCGAAGAGCCTGGACGAGTACCAGCTGCGCGAGCCCTGGGACAATCCGGGTTATTTCGCCGGTTCCATGAAGCTTCTGTATGACGGGAAGATATACCGTATCGACAGGAATTTTCAGCGTTCTCAGGAGAGCGTTGAGGTGGTCTGTGAGACGGACGGCACGAAGGAAGAGGATCCTTCGTCAATGATCCGCCGCTTTACAGGCGGGCTTGATGAAGGTGATTTTGACAATACGGTCTTTATCCGGCAGGCTCAGACGATATCGGGAGACAAGCTGTGCGCAAGGCTGAGGGATTATCTTGTAAACCGGGAGACGGCGGCGGACGATTCCCTGGACGTCTCGGCTTCTCTTGATTATCTGAAGAAAAAGCGCAAAAAGATTGAGAACGATAAAAATGCCGCCCTTTCTTCGATCGAGAAGGAGATCTCTGAGAAGCACAGCGAATCTGAGTATATAAGCAGTGATCTGGAGCGGCTTCTGGAGAAGAGATCAAATGACACGGATGCCGGGGGCGTGGTATCGCCGTTTGAGAGAGTTGGTGAGAGCGGCGGTGAGATATCCGCGGATCAGGATGATATCAGGGAAAACGATGACACCGGGGATAATTCCGGTCAGGATAATGCAGCCGGCGGAAATGCTGCGGAAGGCGGCGGTAAAACGAAGGGCGGAGAAGTGCGTGAACCTGACGCGAAGGATGAGGCTCCTGAGACCTTTCCGCCGGATGAAGGCGTTGAAACTTCAGGGGTTCTGATGCCGGTGATGGTTTTGCTGTCATTCGCGGCCGCGGTCATGATGTGTGCCTGCGCATTTCTTGCTCCGGATATTAAGATGCGTTTCCTGACGGGCGCGGGGGCTCTGCTGGCGGGAGCGGTCGCAATTCTTCTGCTGTGGAGGCTGCTTCATCCGGTATCAAAGTCGGAGAGGGTGATGAGAAGGCTGAAGAGAGAGGACTTCCTCAACAGGACTCTCGGGTTCCGTGATGACCCCGATGATCCTGCCGGCCGTGCCGAACAGATGCGGAGGGAGGAACGCTCGAGGGAAGCGATACTCAGGGCGAGACAGGAGGAGGAGAGAGAAGCTTATCTTGCTGAGGAGAAGCGCAGGGCAAGGCTTGATAAGCTGATTGAGATCCGTGAGAAGGAGGATATGGAGAAGCGCGGCCGTGATGTGGCGAGGATCGCCAGATCGCAGGTGCTGGACCGTGAGATCACGCTTCGCAGGGAGAAGCTTGACGAGCTGAGATCGTCGCTGGAGGAGTTGTACAGGAAGAAAGCTTCCCTGTCTTCGTATGATGAGGAGATCAGGGCGATAGATCTTGCCCGGAAGAGAATCAGCGACCTGTCGGGAAGCATCTACCATGAGAGCGGCGCTGGCTTTGAGAGAGAGGTATCCTCCATGCTGTCCATGCTGACGCTTGGGCGCTATACCAGGATATCCCTGGATGAAAAGAATCTTGTCAGGCTTAATACTCCCGACAGACTGCTCACTCTCGAGCAGGTCAGTTTCGGTACGATGCAGCAGGTGTACCTTGCCCTGCGGCTCTCGTCGGCCTATCTTCTCGCGGAGGACGCCAGCGTTCCGGTCATTCTTGACGAGCCCTTTGCCATGTATGACGAGGAACACCTCAAGAGTGCGCTTAAGCTGCTGTCAGCCGGCTCGCGCCAGGTTATCCTGTTCACCTGCCAGACGAGGGAGCTGGACATCCTGTCCGACATTAAGCGGGGTGTTTCCTGATTCGATTATTGACTTTTATACTGCCTCTATGTATGATGACTCCGTTGCAGACGTGAATACGAGTGAGGTACGAATATCTATGATAAGGAAAACTCTTTCGGAGGAACTTCGAGGCAGCACTTATCCCGGACGCGGTATCGTGGTCGGACGCTCCAAGGACGGACGTTCAGCGGTTACCGCGTATTTTATTATGGGAAGATCCTCAAACAGCAGGAACAGGATTTTTGTGCGTGATGGAGAGGGGATACGTACGCAGGCTTACGACCCGTCCAAGATGGAGGACCCGAGCCTGATTATCTACGCGCCGGTGCGTGTTCTCGGGACGAGGACCATAGTGACAAACGGCGACCAGACAGATACTGTATATCAGGGATTTATGGACGGGATGTCATTTCAGGAATCGCTGCGAAGCCGGATATTTGAACCTGACGCTCCCAATTACACGCCCAGGATCTCTGCTGTTATGAATATAGAAGAGGGCAGATATTACTATGAGATGAGCATTCTCAAGAGTGCGGACGGAGATCCGTCATCCTGTGAGCGTTTTACATTTTCATATGAAGATCCTGCTGCGGGAGAGGGGCGCTTCATACATACCTACAAGTCCGACGGCAATCCGCTTCCAAGCTTTGAAGGGGAGCCGCAGCGTGTAGACATCAGCGGAGAGATTGATGACTTCACAAAGAACGTCTGGGAGAGTCTGAACGAAGACAACAAGGTGTCGCTGTTTGTGCGCTTTATTGATATACAGACGGGAAAGTATGAGACGAGGATCGTAAACAGGCACGAAGGCGGGCTGATGTAAATGTCCATGCCGCGGAACATACAGGGTATATATTGCTCCTGGCGCGGGCGGCTGAGTGCCGGTCCTTTTGAATGCTGGTGTTTCATGACTACAGTGCCGTCTGGCACAGGCGGCGGAATGGAGACTGATATGAACGAATTATTATTGAAATACGGGTGCAATCCAAACCAGAAGCCGTCGAGAGTGTTCATGCAGGACGGCAGCGAACTGCCGGTGACGGTGCTGAACGGCCGGCCTGGATATATCAACCTTCTCGACGCCCTGAACGGCTGGCAGCTTGTATGCGAGCTGAAGAGAGAGACAGGACTTCCGGCGGCCACATCCTTCAAGCACGTATCTCCGGCAGGAGCGGCGGTCGGACTTCCGCTCACCGATGTGCTGAGAAAAATATACTGGGTCGACGACCTGAAGAAAGATCTGTCGCCGCTTGCGTGCGCTTACGCGAGAGCGCGGGGAGCTGACAGGATGAGCTCATTCGGAGACTTCATATCTCTGTCGGACGAGTGCGACGCGGATACGGCAATGCTGATCAGGCGTGAAGTGTCCGACGGCGTTATCGCTCCCGGATATACAGAGGAAGCCCTGGAGATCCTGAAGGGAAAGAAAAAGGGCAGCTATGTCGTCCTCAGGATGGATCCGTCATACCGTCCTCAGGAGCTTGAGCGGAAGATGGTGTACGGAATCACATTTGAGCAGGGCCGCCAGAATCTTGTTATCGATGATGATTTTCTGAAAAATATCGTCACTAAGAACCGTGACCTGACTCCGGAGGCGGTTCGCGATATAAAGATTTCTTTGATCACCCTGAAGTACACACAGTCCAATTCAGTCTGCTATGTCAAGGACGGACAGGCGATCGGAATCGGCGCGGGACAGCAGTCACGCGTACACTGCACGAGGCTTGCGGGCTCGAAGGCTGACAACTGGTATCTCAGACAGAGTGAAACCGTTCTGAACCTTCCATTCCGTGATGATATCGGCAGAGCGGACAGGGACAACGCCATAGACGTCTATATCGGAGAGTGGCCGGAGGATGTGCTCGCGGACGGAGCGTGGCAGAGAGTGTTCACAGAGAGACCGGCGGAGTTTACAAAGGATGCAAAAAGAGCGTGGCTGGACACGATGGAAGGCGTTACCCTTGGCTCCGATGCATTCTTCCCGTTCTCGGACAACATAGACCGCGCTTATAAGAGCGGCGTCAGGTATGTCGCCGAGCCTGGCGGAAGCATCCGGGATGACCTTGTGATAGAGCGGTGCAACGATTACGGCATGGTGATGGTCTTTACCGGAATCCGGCTGTTCCACCACTGAGGAAGAAATGCGCCATTGCAAATATAAAAAGCATAGTTTTACTGTGTTGTCCTCTTCACTCCCTTGCACGCAAGGAAACGGTTGATGCGGTCTACCGGATCCAGCAGGTCGCTCAGCGAACTGTCGTGGTTGATCGAATCGATGATCAGGGCGACAAACTTACTGAGATCACAGCCGTGGTAGTAGGGCTTTGAGAGAAGCTCCGGCCTCTGGTAGACCAGATTGGTGGTGAGGATGGAGTGGAAGACCTTCTCCTTCCAGGCTTTATCGAACTTCTCAAGCCCGTCGGTGAACAGCCCGAATGTTGCGCAGATGAAGATGCGCTCAGCTCCAAGAGCCTTGAGCTCACGTGAGATCTGCAGGGCGGCGTTTCCGGAGGATATCATGTCATCGAGGAGCACGACGTCCTTGCCCTTTACGGGAGCGCCGAGAAATTCATGTGCGACAATCGGGTTCTCCCCGTTTACTGTCATGGTATAATTGCGCCTCTTATAGAACATGCCCATGTCCACGCCGAGCACATTTGCCATATATACGGCGCGGGAGGTTCCGGCCTCGTCAGGGCTGACGATCATCAGGCGGTCAGGTGAGACCGAGAAGTCCGGAGCTGCCCTGAACAGCCCTTTGATAAACTGGTACGTCGGCAGAAAGTTCTCGAATCCTGACAGCGGGATGGCGTTCTGGATCCTGGGATCATGTGCGTCAAATGTGATGATGTTGTCGACCCCCATCCGCACCAGCTCTTTCAGGGCCTGGGCGCAGTCGAGCGATTCGCGGCCCGAGCGTCTGTGCTGGCGGCTCTCGTAGAGATAGGGCATGATAACGTTGATACGGCGCGCCTTGCCGCCTATAGCGGCGATCATGCGTTCAAGATCAATAAAATGATCGTCCGGGGACATATGGTTGGTCTGCCCGCGCATGGTGTAGGTGATGCTGTAGTTGCAGACGTCCAGCAGAAGGAAGATGTCGTATCCGCGGATCGTATCGAAGATGGTGGCCTTGCCTTCCCCGGAGCCGAAGCGCGGAGTCTGTGTGCGTATCAGGAAGCTGTCGCGCTCGTAATCGCTGAGCTGAGGATGAGCGGAATGCTTGTGATCGCGTTCCCTGCGCCAGCCGACGATATAATCGTTGATCTTGCGGCCAATCTCCTCGCTTGAAGGAAGCGCTATGATTCCGAGATTACCAAGAGGAAGGGCATCACGGTTCTTTTTGGCAGCTGCCTTGGTGCCGGAGTTCTTTGTCCTGGAGCTCTTTGTGCCGCTTGTCATATCGTAATAGCCTCCTGTCCTGTCATAAGTATCGAAGCCTGGCAGTATATAACGGATACTTCCTGCCACAGTGTCATATGTACTGTATCTAAGCCCGGGCGGAACTGACGGTCCGGCCCTGCGTACAGCGGGGCGGCTCTGCCTGCCGGGCTTGCAGCTCTATAGTGCTGCCGGATCAGTGCATGCCAAGTCTCTTAAGAATGCGGATATCCTCTCCAAAAGCCCGTATCAGGGTGAAGCTTTCCATGATGCGCGAGGAGATACGGTCGGAATAAATCCTGCCGATCTCAGTCGGTGACAGGTTTGTCGAGATGACAGTTCCGCGTCTTTGGTTTATGCGCGTATTCAGTATCCGGAAAAGCTCCGAGCCGACAAAGCTGTTCGTGAGCTCGGTCCCGAGATCATCTATGATCAGCAGGCTGCTGCCGGTCAGATATTCATCGTCAAATGGAGCCTCCTCCGCGTCATCGTCCCTGCCGAACCGGTATCTGGCGAGAGAGTCAAATAACTCTCCGGCAGAATAGTAGATGACTGAGCGTCCCTTGTCAATCAGTTCTTTAGCGATACAGTGGGTGAGGAAGGTCTTTCCCAGTCCGGCGGCGCCGCTTATGAGCAGATTGTCCATCTGTGAGCCGTTTCCGAAGTCCTCGGTGAACCTCCGGCATGTGTTCAGGGCTGCGGTCATTATATCCCGCGAGCTCTTCCTGGTCCGCTCATCGATCAGATCACTCCGATAGAGATTAATGTCGAATGTATCGAAGTTCTCACGCCGAAGGACGTCTGAAAGCCCCGACTGGGTATAGAAGAGCGATACGACCTCGCGCTCGAAACAGCGGCAGTGCCTGTTTCCGATCCATCCCGTATCCCGGCAGTCTCTGCAGGTATACACGGGATCAAGATAATCCTCAGGGAATGAGTGCTCCTTGAGCAGCTGTCTGCGCCTGTCTTCCGGCTTCATCCCTCCGGCAGCCAGTTCAATGTGCTCACGCAGAGTTGCCGGTGTGACGTCACTGACAGCCGGACGCGGCACGTCAGGCGGATTACCACCCTGCTTTGAACTGTCTGAGAGAGAACGCTTCAAAGCGAGAACAGACAAAGAGGCAACCGCCTTGTCAAGCTGCTTAAGCTCCGGGATTGTCTCATAGGCAATCCGCCGGCGCTCTTCCTCAACATGGTGGTTGTCGATCCTTCTCTTTTCGTAGACGCGCATGACCGCGTCGTATTGTGCATTGGTAATACCCATCCGTCAGGACTCCTGTGATATGCGGTCCTGCTCATCCTGGACTTTCATTACACTCTCCGCGACGGCATTCCAGTCTGTGCCGGAAGGCTCAAAATTGAGAAAGCGTCCGGTGGAAGCCTTCTGAGCCTTTCGCGCGCGGGAAGCCTCCTGGGCAGGATGAGACGCGGACTTCTCATGTATACGGTCAAGCGCCTCAACATCATGGACTGTACGGACGTTCTGTTCGCTCCAGCTCTTTAAAATGGAATCGGCGTAAGGGAATCTGGCCTTGCCGGTCTGCAGAACCGTGCGGCTGCAGGCAAGAAGAATCACATCCATTGGAAGTGTGTATTCCTTCATCCAGCGGTCCATATACTCCTGCTCGGCCGGGGTGGGAGCGTGATCCCTTATTCCCAGAGCCCGGAAAATGGTGAAGTATTCGCTGCGTGCAGAGGAACCCTCCCTACGCGCCTGCTCGACACTGTAAATGCCCTGCTCCGCCCAGCTTACAGCGACTCTCTGCATATACCTGAAGCTGGTATGGTTCATAGAGACACAGTAATCCAGGAGATAGTCGATAAGGTCGATACTCATTCCGAGATCCGAGAGGAAATAAACCAGCGTCTCCTGCTCAGATGGAGATATGGGCCTTCCGAGATAACTCTCGGCAACGAATATCACCCTGCGCAGCTCTTCTTTCGAATACTTCTGCGCCGGACGGAACTCTGTGATCTTGCTTCCCGAAGAAGCCTGGGAGGCAGCTGAGGTTGCGGCTTCTTCCCCGGGATCATCAATAAGGTCCAGACAGCTCTTTTTCTGCCAGTATCCTATGGCACGCTTCACATCAGATTCGGTATAATTCAGGGCGTCCGCGATATCCTGGATGGAAACATCATTCCGGCCGCTCTGCGCAAGGCGCAGCAGGTACAGATATATTTTAACGAAATCCCCGCTTGACGAGGGCATGAACTGATCGATAAATGTGTTCTCAATCATGGTCATGCCGCCGCTTTCCGGCAGATGAACCCGCATGAAAACACCGCCTTTCTTACTCAGATTATTCCCCTCATCCAAGCGCATAGTGTATGATTTCATACTCTCTCCCCAGGCCCCTTAAGCCGTGCCGACAATATCCGGCGTCTCCTCCCGCCGGCGTACCATCGACGATTTGAAGTATATCATAACAGGCGGGTACTTATAAGTGAATCTGTCCACGACTTATCTACAAAGAAATCCACAGCTGTCCACAAGGCGCGGAACATCATGCCTGATCCATACGCAGAAGCTCGTCTCCGACCCGCACGATATCTCCGGCTCCGGTGGTTATTACCAGATCACCGTCTGACACATGGGATATCAGAAAGCTTTCGATACTCTCAAAGTCCGGGAAATACCAGGCGTCAGTGCCACGGTTGGCTATGTTCTGGCGAAGAGTGTCGGAGCTGATGCCGAGAGTGTCGGTCTCCCTTGCTGCATAGATAGGAGCCAGGACAACCTCGTCGGCCAGGGACAGGGCATCGGCGAACCCGTTCATCAGTGATTTTGTCCTTGTGTAGGTATGAGGCTGGAAAACGCACCATATCTTCCTGTGAGGATAGTTGGCGGCAGCCTCGAGAGTGACCCTGATCTCCGTCGGGTGGTGAGCGTAATCATCTATGACAACCGCGCCGCAGGAGAGCCTGCCCTTGATCTGGAACCTGCGGTCGGCCCCGTGAAAAGCGTCAAGGCCTTTCCGGCAGTCATCCATTGAGATCCCCATCTGATCCGCGGCAGCAATGGCGCATACCGCGTTTGAGATGTTGTGCTTCCCGGGGACATGGAGAGAGAAGCACCCCAGATCCTTTCCGTCGTGAAGCACGTGAAAAGTGCCGGCGCCGAAATCGTCGAAAGAGATGCCGAAGGGCACATAATCGGCACCTTCCTCTCCATATGTAATCACATTTGCTCCGATTCCATCCGTGATCTCCTCCCGATGAGGAATACCGGCGTTCAGGATAAGTATGCCGCCGTCCTTGATGTTGGATGCGTAGCGGTGGAAAGAGTTCCGGATATCGTCAAGATCCTTGAAGAAATCAAGATGATCGGCGTCAATATTCAGAATCAGCCCGATCCGCGGCTTCAGGCTCAGGAAGCTGTTGGTGTACTCGCAGGCTTCCGCGATGAAATTCTCGGAGCGGCCTACCCGGATATTGCCGCCGATCTCCTTTAATATCCCTCCGACTGAGATCGTGGGATCAAGATCAGCGCTAAGAAGAATGCACGAGATCATGGATGTGACCGTGGTTTTGCCGTGAGTGCCGGCAACAGCGACTGAGTTTTCATAGTGATCCATGATCTGACCCAGCAGCTGTGCTCTCGTCAGAATCGGTATCCCTGCCGAGAGAGCGGCGGCGTACTCGGGATTGTCAGGGTGAATTGCCGCTGTGCATACCATGACGTCGATGTCATCGGTGATATTATCGGCGCTCTGAGGGCAGGAAACCTTTGCGCCCTGTTCTTCAAGAAGCTCTGTGAGCGGGGAAAGCTTCGAATCAGACCCGGTCACGGTGAACCCCCTTCCGAGCAGCACAGAAGCAAGACCGCTCATGCTGATCCCTCCGATTCCGCAGAAATGAACATGGACCGGATTCCTGTAATCTATCTGATACATGGTTTGTATCCTTTCTTTTATTAAATATAATCAATCATATGAGGCACGGATATATATGCTCTCCCCTAAGTATACACTTCAGGAACAATATGATTCAAGACTTTGCTCTGAGTAATCCGGACGGTTTGA
>DFHY01000065.1:555-11258 GCA_002371345.1 Lachnospiraceae bacterium UBA3711 | reverse complement strand
ATATAGGCACATAGAATATTTGCAACCGTTGAGAATGAAATTTTTTTAAATTGTGACAAACTTAACGCAAGGAATCAGCGATGAATTGTAAATTTTGTTCACAAATAAAAAGGCGTGTGCTATAATGTGCATGTTAATATCTCTTATCAACTTGTCGAGGGGGAATAACGTGGTAAAAAAAGAGATGATTGCAATGCTGCTGGCGGGAGGCCAGGGCTCGAGACTTGGTGTTCTCACAGCAAAAGTTGCAAAACCGGCTGTTGCGTTCGGCGGCAAGTACCGTATTATTGACTTTCCGCTGAGCAACTGCATCAACTCCGGGATCGATACGGTGGGCGTGCTGACTCAGTATCAGCCTCTTCGGCTGAACACCCATATCGGTATCGGTATTCCGTGGGATCTTGACCGGAACCAGGGCGGAGTCACGGTTCTTCCGCCGTACGAGAAGGTCGGAAAGACGGAGTGGTATACTGGAACAGCGAATGCCATATACCAGAATCTGGCATATATGGAGAGCTTCCATCCGGATTATGTGCTGATCCTCTCGGGAGATCATATCTATAAGATGGACTATGAGGTGATGCTTGACTTTCATAAGTCACACAATGCGGATGTGTCGATCGCAGTTATGCCTGTACCGCAGGAGGAGGCGGGCCGGTTTGGGATCGTTGTCTCAGGTGAGGACGGCAGGATCAGGGAGTTCCAGGAGAAGCCGGAGCACCCGAAGAGCAATCTGGCTTCTATGGGGATCTACATCTTCAGCTGGCCTGTGCTGCGTGATGCCCTGATAGCGCTCAGCGAGCAGGAGGGATGCGATTTCGGCAAGCACGTGATCCCGTACTGCTTTGACCGTGGAAAGAATCTGGCGGCCTATGAGTTCAACGGCTACTGGAAAGATGTCGGAACTCTCGGATCCTACTGGGAAGCCAACATGGAACTGATCGACATCATTCCCGAGTTTAACCTGTACGAGGAGTTCTGGAAGATATACACCAAGAACGACATCATTCCTCCGCAGTATGTTTCTTCGGACGCCAAGGTGTTCCGATGCCTGATATCGGACGGGACGGAAGTGTACGGCGATGTCTCAAACTCGATCATAGGCAGCGGAGTCACGATCGAAACCGGCGCGGTGGTGCGCGATTCCATCGTCATGCAGAACACCGTGATAAAAGCCGGGGCGATCCTTGACCGGGCGATTGTTGCGGAGAACTGCGTGATCGGGGAGAAGAGCGTAGTCGGATGGGGCGATCAGGCACCCAACCGGGTCAGGCCGGATATCTATTCTTTCGCGCTGACGGTGGTCGGGGAGGACACAACGATTCCCGGCGGCGTCAGGATAGGAAGGAATACCGCGGTAACCGGAGTCACAGTTCCGGATGATTATCCGGACGGCTACCTCGCGAGCGGCGAGATTCTGGATAAGGCAGGTGTTGTGACATGAGAGCAGTCGGTATGATCCTGGCCGGTGGCAACAGCTACCGTATGAAAGAGTTATCCAATAAGAGAGCGATCGCCGCAATGCCGATCGCGGGGTCATTCCGCAGCATAGACTTTGCGTTGAGTTCCATGTCAAACTCCCGCATACAGAAGGTTGCGGTGCTGACCCAGTACAATTCCAGATCCCTGAACGAGCATCTGTCATCCTCCAAGTGGTGGGATTTCGGACGCAAGATGGGGGGGCTGTACGTTTTTCCGCCGACCGTCACGATCGACAATAATTTCTGGTACAGGGGCACGGCTGACGCGCTGTATCAGAACCTCGACTTCCTGAAGAACTGCCATGAACCGTATGTGGTAATTGCTGCCGGCGACTGTGTGTACAAGCTTGACTACAACAAGGTGCTCGAGTACCATATCGCCCGCAAGGCAGACATTACGGTTGTATGCAAGCAGATTCCGCCGCAGGAGGACGTGACGCGGTTCGGAGTTCTGAAGATGAACGAGGAGTGCAGGATAGAGCAGTTTGAGGAGAAGCCGATGGCTTCCGATTCCAACACTATTTCCTGCGGTATCTACGTCATCAGAAGACGTCAGCTCATCGAGCTGATTGAGAAGAGCGCGGGGGAGGGAAGGTTCGACTTCGTGCGGGACGTCTTGATTCGTTACAAGAGCGTCAAGAGGATCTATGGTTATAAGATCGACAGCTACTGGAGCAATATCGCTTCTGTAGATTCGTACTACAGGACGAATATGGATTTCCTCAGGCCTGAGGTTAGGGATTACTTCTTCCGCCAGTATCCTGAGGTTCACTCCAAGGTCGACGACCTTCCGCCGGCCAAGTACAATCCGGGGAGCGAAGTGAAGAACAGCCTCGTTTCCGCAGGGTCGATCATCAATGGATATGTAGAGAATTCTCTCATATTCAAGAATGTATTTGTTGGTGAAAACTGTGTGATTAGGAACTCTATCGTGTTGAACGATGTGTATCTTGGCGACAATGTTCATTTGGAGAACTGCATCGTGGAAAGTCGCGATACCATTCGGGCAAATACTTATTACAACGGGGATGATGGTATCAAGATTGTCATCGAATCAGATGAACGGTATGTTTTGTAACAGTTTTGAAAGAACAAGGAAAGTCTGATAGGTGAGTAAAAGATGACAATTACTGATGTGAGGGTTAGAAAGATTGCTAAAGAAGGCAAGATGAAGGCAATTGTTTCGGTGACGCTGGACGACGAGTTTGTGGTTCATGATATCAAGGTGATAGAGGGCGAGAAAGGCCTCTTCATTGCGATGCCGAGCAGGAAGACTGCTGACGGGGAGTACCGTGATATTGCTCATCCAATCAATTCAGAGACCAGACAGCAGATGCAGGATGTCATTTTGCACGAGTATGAGAAAGCCATTCCGACAGAAGAAGAAGCAGAATAATATCAGATAATGGCTGAGAGTTGGCGGCTTCCGCGAAGGAGGCTCCTCAAAACAGCATGCAGCGGGCAGGGGGATAGCTATCCCCCTGCCCGATTATGCCCTGAATCCGGCGCAGTTGCGAAAAAGCATGTGTTGGGATAGAATGATTACAGCGCCAAAAGCATGACCTTTGCCCCGGCTGAGCCGTGCACACAGCTTCTGCCGGGTTTTGCCAGCCGGCTTGCCCGGTGCTGGGTCCGGAACACACATATTCCACTTGGCGGGTTTACGGGCCTTAGTGGAATAGCGTGCAACATAATCCGTAATCGGCTTTTGGCGGGTTAATCGAATGATATAAATACAATCAAGGAGTACATAAGCATATGGATCATACGGAACTGGAAAAAACACTTGAAGCCAGGCACCTCAAGCGCCGCATGAGCGGCGTCCTGGTACATCCGACCTCGTTTCCTTCCCCTCACGGAATCGGTGATATGGGACAGGGCGCAAGGGATTTTATAGATTTTCTGCATGATACAGGGCAGCATCTGTGGCAGGTGCTTCCACTGGGACCGACAGGATTCGGTGATTCTCCTTACCAGAGCCTGTCCGCTTTTGCAGGACAGATATATATCATCAGCCCGGAGGAACTTAAGAAGGAAGGCCTTCTTACCAGCCAGGACATGGAGGACGAGCCGTCCTGGGATCCAAGAAAGATAGATTACGGTTCAGTTATCGAGTACAAGGTACGCCTTCTGAAAAAAGCATTCGCTCATTTCGTTGAGATAGAGGCCCATACTCCGGCTGAGAGAAACCTGGAGCCGACCCTGAGCGAGAGGTTCAGGGACTTCTGCGCCGCTCAGGCGGGATGGCTGGATGACTATGCCCTGTTCTGCGCGCTGAAGGATCATTTTGAGGGACGCTGCTGGCTTGACTGGGATCCGGAGCTTCGCGAGGGCAGGAGCGCCGCGAAGAAGGCATATGCCGATAAGCTGAAGCAGGAGATCCGCTACTACAAGTTCACACAGTTCCTGTTCCAGGAGCAGTGGATGGCGCTGAGGCTGTATGCCGCTGACCGTGATGTGGCGATTATAGGCGATATTCCGATCTTCATGGCTATCGACAACTGCGACGTATGGGCGGAGAAGAAGCTGTTCAAACTGGATCCGAAGGGATATCCGCTGGAGGTTGCGGGAGTCCCGCCTGATTACTTCTCGGCAACCGGACAGCTGTGGGGCAATCCGCTCTATGAATGGGACTGGCATGAGAAAACGGGGTTTGACTGGTGGATCCGCCGCATAGCCCGCCAGCTTGAGCTGGTTGATTATGTCAGGATAGATCATTTCCGCGGGTTCGTCAGCTACTGGGCGGTTCCCGCCGACGCGCAGACCGCCATCGAGGGAACATGGAAGGAAGGCCCGGGAGAAAAGCTGTTCCTGGCCCTTCAGAAGCACTTTGGGGAGAAGATGCCTATCATAGCTGAGGATCTGGGAGTCATCACAGAGGATGTCGATGCGCTCAGGACTAAGTTCAACTTCCCGGGCATGAAGGTACTGCAGTTTGGATTCGAAAACATGAACGACGATAAGTACCTTCCTCATTTTTATGATACTTCGAACTGCGTGTGCTATACAGGAACCCATGACAACGACACAACATCCGGCTGGTATCAGAACCAGAGTGAGGAGGTCAGGAACCGCATACGTATTATGGGCAACTGTGACGGCGGCGGCGTCTCCCTGGACTTCATCCGTTTCGCTCTTGGCTCCGTTGCGAAGTTCGCGATCTTTCCGATCCAGGATCTGCTGCAGATGGGCAGCGAGTCGCGCATGAATACTCCGGGAGTGGCTCAGGCGAACTGGGCGTTCCGCTATGAGCAGAGCGATATAGATGAGCCGTGGCGCCGCGACTGGCTGAGACGCTACACCAGGATTTACGACAGGTAATGACGCGCATCCTGACGGAGGATGTATAGTCAACGCCATAATGCTTTGACGTTGACTATAGTACATGACAGTTGCTTAGACAGGGATACAGATCATGATTAGAGTTATCATTGCGGTGATACTGACCGCGGTTATTCTCATCGCGACTTTGCCGTTTCTGGGAATACAGTGGCTGATTCAGAGGAAGCGGCCTCATTTCGGAGAGCGTGGAAGCTTCCGCTTTTTCCAGTTCGCGTTCAAGGCGGTGAGCCTGCCGCTGGGCATCAAGCTTGATATTATCGGCCGTGAGAACATCCCGACAGACCGTCCGTGCCTTTTTATCGGAAATCACAGGAGCTATCTTGATGTCATCCTGGGATATCCGTTATTTCCGACCATGACAGGCTTCGTCGCGAAGAATGACTTTACCAGGGTTCCGATCCTTCCTATATGGATGAAGAGGCTGTACTGCCAGTTTCTGGTGGAGGGTGATCTTCGTCAGAACCTTCAGTCGATCCTGGCGGCTATCGAGAATGTGAAGCAGGGCGTATCGATGTGCATTTACCCTGAGGGAAAGCGCGGTACCGGCGAGGACGAGCGCGAGCTGCTGGAGTTTCACGAGGGCTCTTTCAAGATCGCGACGAAGACGAAGTGCCCGATCGTTCCGGTTTCGGTAAATGGGACCCGGGAGTGCTTTGAGCGGCAGTTTCCGAGAGTAATCCCCGGCCATGTCATAATAGAATACGGCAAGCCGATCGAGACCGCTTCTCTGTCGAGAGAAGAACTCAAGGGAATAGGCGCGAAATGCCGCCAGGTTGTCAAGGAGATGGTTGACAGGAACCACGACCTGCTGTAGAGGTGCGGAGAGAGACAGATTGAAGAGGGAGGCGAAGCTATGGCGGACAGCTACAGAATACTTGTGTGCGATGACGAGAGGGAGATCACTGACGCGATTGAGATATATCTGACGCAGGAAGGCTACGAAGTGCGGAAGGCTTACGACGGGGCTGAAGCGCTCTCGATCCTTGAGAATGAGGAGATACATCTGCTCATAATCGATATCATGATGCCTCAGATGGACGGGATGACCGCCGTACTGAAGATCCGCAAGAACATGAAGTCCAGCATACCGATCATTATTCTGTCGGCCAAGGGCCAGGACACGGATAAGATCATGGGGCTTAATTACGGCGCGGACGATTACATAACGAAGCCATTCAGTCCTCTGGAGCTTGTGGCGCGCGTCAAGAGTCAGCTGCGCCGGTATACTTCTCTGGGGACAATGCAGGAGACGGATGAGGACAGCCGCAACACCTATCACAGCGGAGGACTCGTCATCGACGACGACCGCAAGGAAGTTACCGTGGACGGAAACAGCGTACGCCTTACGAGGATTGAGTATAATATCCTCCTGCTTCTCCTGAAGAACAAGGGAAAGGTGTTCTCTATCGACCAGATATACGAGAAGATCTGGAAGGAGGAGGCTTTCTGCGCGGACAATACGGTTACGGTGCATATACGCCATATCCGCGAGAAGATAGAGATTGATCCGAAGAACCCCAGGTATCTCAAGGTTATGTGGGGTATCGGCTACAAGGTCGAAGACCTGGGCTGATGACCGGAAAGGTTTACTGCCATGCGCTTCCGGCGGACAGGCGCCGCCTGACGGAACCCGCACGACGAAGTTCTGAACATCTATGAAACACAGCAGCTACAGCTTCGGACTAAAGGCTGCCATAGTGGCCCTTCAGTGCGTGTGTGTCGGAATTATATCGGCCGCGCTTCTGACAGTCAACTACTGGCTGGACGGTACCTGGCAGCTCTCGCAGTTAGGCCGCTCCTTTGAGGAGACGGCCGTATTTCTGCGTGATACGGAGACTATTATCCGCCGTGAGGTGGACAGGAGCCTGAATGAGGCCCTGTTCGGAACAGACGGAGTAACGGACCTGAACAAAGAGGTTGATATCCGTCAGTATGTATCGGGCGTAAATGATGAGGCTAACAGGAACGAAAACCTTACATACCGGCTGAGCGACCTTATCAATTTTTATCCGCAGATTCCGGTACTCGCGCAGGCTCTTGAAGAAGCCATAACGGCACAGGGAACCGGTACGATAATGGGAGCCCGTGATTCATGGGAGGCTCTGGTCGGAGCCGAGAAGTCCTGCGATATGATACTTCCTGTATCTGGCCTGCCGCTGTCTGAGACCGCGAGGGCGTCACAGACTCCGTTTGAGACATTGCTGATGTATTATCAGAGTCTGATACTGACGAGTACGGATGTTCACGACAGATACAGGGCATACGAGGAGGACAACCAGGCAGGGAAGAACGCCGGAAATGCATTTGCGCCAAGTAATATAGCTTACTATATTGAGAACACTTCGACCAAGCAGTCGTTCACGAATCTCGGGGTCAAGGGTGTGGCGGCCGCCAGGGGAGCGATTGCGGACGACCCGGGCCTGACGTTCCTGTTTGACGGGGTGCGCACCATGGACGTCATGGTGGCAAACACTGAGCTGACCATGAATGAGGAGGCCGCAAGCTGGTTCATGGATACGGTTTTCCAGGGCGCAAATGAGCGTGTCACGATCGCGGTGAACCTGTCCTATCCGACAGGCGACGAGCTGAGGAGAGATTACCTTTCATATCAGAAGAGGAAGCCGGCTGTGACGATGGCCCTGTCATGTGCTCTGGCCGCGCTGGTTATGCTTGTCCTGCTCTTTGCGATGAGCGTCTATATAACAGGAAAAAGCACGGTTGAAGATTTGATTCCGCTGAAAGGATTCGATCTTCTGGCGACCGAGATAGCCGCAGGGCTGTGTCTGGTGGCAGGATTGTCCTGGTTCTACCTCAGCCGCATGATTCTGCGCTCTTATATACCGGATCAGTGGCGCGGAGCGTGGATAAGCGTAACGGTGGTTGCCGAGTATGCGGTATGCCTGCTGTCACTGCTCAGCCTGATCCGCAGAATACGGCATAAGAGCCTGTGGAAGAACAGTGTGACCTGCATGATACTCAGGGTCAGCTCACAGGTTCTGGAAGCCAGAGCCGCCTCGACAAGGATGATGATCCTGTATGTGGTGTTCATTCTTCTGAATTTTGTGTTTCTGCGATTTTTCGGAACTGTCGGGATCGTCAGCGTGATTGTGCTTGATCTTGCGTTTCTTCTGTATATGCTGAGGGACCGCCTGGGCAAGCTGAGTGTGAGGGCCGGACTGAGGGAGCTGTCTATGGGCAGGCTGGACTACCGGATCGACACCGGCTCACTGACCGGGGACAGTCTGGAGATGGCAGACGCGGTAAATGAGATGGGAGACGGTCTGCAGAAAGCGGTGGATTCGATGATAAGCAGCGAGCGGCTGAAGGCTGAGCTTATCACAAACCTGTCCCACGACCTGAAGACCCCGCTGACTTCGATTATCAGCTATGTCGACCTGCTGAAACGTGAGGAGCCTGAGAATGAGAGAACCCGCGAATACATCGATATCCTTGAGAGAAAGTCCCTCAGACTGAAGAGCCTCATCACGGATCTGATAGATGTCAGCAGGATAAGCTCGGGAAATGTGGAGCTTAATATGACCGTTCTTGATCTGAGGTCAATGGTGCGTATGGCGGCGGGAGAGTTCGAGGACCGTTTCGAGCAGATACCGCTCAGGATGGATATAGAGGATACGGGTGCGCTGTGGATCAGGGCGGACGGGGATATGCTCTGGAGAGTACTGGAGAATCTCCTCGGCAATATAGTCAAGTATGCGATGCCGGGCAGCACCGTCAGGATCCGCATACTGTCGCGGGATCAGAAGGCGCTGTGCTCATTTGAAAACGAGTCAAAGGAAACACTCAGCAAGAGCGCGCAGGAACTTCAGGAGCGTTTTGTCAGGGGAGACGAGAGCAGGAGCACAGAGGGGAGCGGCCTCGGGCTGTCCATAGCCATGAGCCTGACTCAGCTCATGGAGGGAGACTTCAGGATCAGGACGACGTCAGATACATTCTGTGCCGAATTGTCATTTGAATCCGCACCAGTTCCTGAAGAGCCGTAAA
Source organism: Lachnospiraceae bacterium UBA3711 (assembly GCA_002371345.1). Taxonomy (GTDB): domain Bacteria; phylum Bacillota; class Clostridia; order Lachnospirales; family Lachnospiraceae; genus Porcincola. Next base: position 2,433 of record DFHY01000065.1, on the reverse strand, counting down.
GGAATTCATACCGTGAACGTTTAGTGAATTCTGCCGCAGGCTTATTGCCTGAAAGGAACAAAGTATTTATCCTATAGTCAATGTCGAAAGTGTTTTGGCGCTGACTGTAAATCTCCGGCAGGATGCGCGCGGATACGCAAAGGAAGTGTGCCGCCAAAAGACGGCGCGAATCCCGCGCGGCAGACGACAGAGTAAAATGAACTTTGACGTTTGTCATACTGAGTACAGTATTCCGGCTGATTGTTATACGGGATTGAGGTGTAAGAATGAACTGGAGAGACCGGCTGAATCGATTTATGTATGGACGCTACGGACAGGACCAGTTTTCCAGGTTTCTGCTTGTGGTGTGCCTGATACTTCTGCTGCTTAGCTTCTTTGTGCGCATCCCATTGCTTAGTATACTGGTGCTGCTTCTTCTGGGATATGTGTACTTCAGGATGCTGTCGCGGAACGTGACTGCCAGATATGCTGAGAATCAGAAGTATCTGGAGCTTAAGGGCAAGGTCATGGGACTGTTCGGCAAAGGCGGCGGAAGCGGTATAAGGCAGGGAGACAACATGATCTTCCGGTGCCCCAAGTGCAGTCAGAAGATCCGTATTCCGTGCGGGAAAGGAATGGTTGAGATCACCTGTCCCAGGTGCAGGACCAGATTCCGCAAGAGGACCTGAGTATGTTCGGATACGTGAATGTCAACCGTCCCGAGATGAAGGTCAGGGACCTGGAGCTGTACCGCGGGTATTACTGCGGATTGTGCCATGAACTGCACGAGAGGTATGGAAGGCGCGGGCAGCTGCTTCTGTCATACGACGCGGCATTTCTCGCTGTTCTCCTGTCAGGGCTGTATGAGCCGGAGGAGGATGAGACCAGGAGAAGGTGTGTCGTTCATCCGGCTGTCAGGCATCTTGAGGTGACAAGCCCGTATACACGATATGCTGCGGATATGAATGTAATGCTTGCATACAGAAAGGCGCTGGATGACTGGCAGGATGACAGGAAGCATTCAGCCAGGCTCACGGCTTTTCTTCTGTATAAGGATTACTGCAGGCTGCGTGTACGCTACAGGAGGCAGGAGAGAGCCCTGTCCGTGAACATACGCGCGCTGAGGAAGATAGAATCGCAGGGACGCGTACAGGCGGCAGAGTCCGGCAAGGATGATATTTCATACAGTGAGAAGCTGGAGAGAATCCTGAAGAGGATTGAACTGACGGCAGGATGCACCGGAAACTTCTTCGGAGAGATCTGTGTACCGAGAAGGGACCACTGGGAGAAGGACCTGAGGGAAACAGGCTTCTATCTGGGGAAGTTTATCAGTCTGATGGACGCCTATGATGATCTTGAGTCCGATGAGAAGAGCGGAAGCTTCAATGTGCTCTCAGAGCTGAAGGCACTTGAGCCTGAGCGTTTTGAGATAATTCTGAAGGAGATCCTGACTGACACGGCCGCATGCTGCTGCCGTGCTTTTGAGCGTCTTCCGATCATAAGAGATGTGGAGCTCCTGCGCAATATCCTGTATTCGGGGATTTGGATAAGGTTTACAGCGATCAGTGCCGGAGAGAATGAGAAAAACAGTAAGGGAGGTCCCGTTGGAGAAATGAACCCGGCGGGACGATGCAGAGGATAATCGATGAGAGACCCGTATGATGTTCTGGGGCTGGAGAGAGGCGCTTCGGATGATGAGGTAAAGAAAGCCTACCGGACTCTGAGCAGGAGATACCATCCGGACGCGAATATCAACAATCCGAATAAGGCCCAGGCGGAGGAGAAGTTCAAGGAAGTACAGCAGGCCTATGACGCGATCCAGCATGAGAAGGACGGCGGCTACAGCAGCTATGGCCCGGGAAGCAGCAGAAGCGGCTCTTACGGCGGATATGGCTCATC
>DFHY01000065.1:0-468 GCA_002371345.1 Lachnospiraceae bacterium UBA3711 | reverse complement strand
GGCGGGTTCGGCGGTTTTGGACAGGGAAATGCAGGAAGAGGCAGCGCGAGCGAGGCTGATCTTCATCTGCAGGCGGCCGAGAACTATATCAACAGCAGGCATTTCGCCGAGGCGCTGAATGTCCTGGAGCAGATATCTGAGCGCGGGGGAAGATGGTATTACCTCAGCGCGGTTGCCAACCTCGGATACGGCAATAACGTTCAGGCCAAGATGATGGCGCAGCGCGCGGCTGAGCTGGAACCGGGAAATATACAGTACCGCCAGCTGCTTGAGCGCCTTGAGAGCGGAGGAAGCTGGTACCAGGGAATGGGCAATTCCTATGGCTATCCGATGGATGCGGGCGCCGATATGTGTCCCAGGATGTGCCTGGCGAGCATTGCCTGCAGCATGTGCGGCCCGGGAGCTTTCTGCTGCATATGATGATTACAGGTTACTGTGCACGGCCCGTCTGAATCTGTCGGACCGAAT
>DFHY01000011.1 GCA_002371345.1 Lachnospiraceae bacterium UBA3711 | reverse complement strand
TGCTCTGCAATACCGGAATACAGATGGATCCGAACTCACCGAAGTGGATGTTTTCGCTCCAGATGGTGTCAACAATTATAGGCAGCTTCGCTATTCCGCTGTTCCTGCTCGCCAACTTCTGCATTATCCTGGACAATAAGAAGACCTATAAGAGCCTCCTTCTCAAATACGGCGGGCTTTCATTGTTGATCATTGTCCTCTATCTTCTTCTGTTCCGCCGCTATGCTGTCGGTATTCTGAATATTTTTGTTCAGAACGAAGCACAGTCCATGGACATCATCAAAACCTTCCTGGGGTATGCCATATCCACAGGGTCAATCACATTCAATCTGTTCATTGACCTCTTCCTGTGCACCCTGTTCATGTTCTTCCTTAACTATGAACCGGAAAAGGGTTTCTTTGCTTCTCATATGAAGGTCTTCAGGATGCTGGCGATTCTTCCTGTCGCCTATGAAGTGGGTTCTCTTACCCTGCGCATACTGGGAGCTCATGAGCTTATCAATCCCTCTTTCTATGTATTTCCGTTCCTCACCACCAAGCCGCCTATGAGTTTCATAATGTTCGTCAGTCTGGCGCTCTTCATTAAGATTCGTGAGGTCCGCTTTAAAAAGAACGGGAAAACCAAGGAAGAGTATCAGGCGTTTCTTGCGACCAACGCGAATTCGCTTCAGTTCTCTCTGTTTGCGTCAGTATCGCTTGTCGTAACCTGCGTAATTGACGCGATTGCTTTCTTCGCCCTTACATATTTCTATACCGCCAAGTATACAGCCAATGTTAAGGATTCCTCGATTATACGTAGGTTGTTCAATGAGATCAGCATGACGGTCTATTCGTGGGGATTCGGAAAACATTTTGAGCTGATCATCATCCTTCCCTTCATTCTGCTTCTGTCTTATACCAGGAGGCACAAGAATCCAAAGGCGGATATTCTTATTCCGGTCGGCGGAATTGTTATCGCGCTCCTTGTAACACTCGAAGGTCTGTACAGCGGAATCCTTATGTTCGCCCCGCAGGTGCAGAATCAGCTTAACCAGATCGTGTCCACATTCCAGCCGTAATCATTACCCGCATATATCTATAATAACCAGGGGGTGTGCATTTTGAAAATGCACACCCCCTGTTGTTTTCAAGTCTTCAGGCTTAACTTCGTCGTGAATATCCTCTTTGGGTTAATCACGCCAGCATCCTCTTCGCTCCGCTGAGCAGGATCAGGTACATAATGTATGCAGCCTGTCAATCATTCCTGATCTTCAGCTACGTCCTCAACAATATCCTCTTCGTCAATGACTTCGCCATCCTCGGCATCGCTGCCGCTCATGGCAGAGGCTACCATATCATAGACCTGCTGCTGTCCCTGCATTAAGAAGTCCATGAAGGAATCAACCTGCTCGACAAAATGCTCATTCGCCATCTCCTGGAAACCCTTGGCCCATTTCATGAAAGCTTTCGGAGATATCGCAAATGGCAGGGAAGATGTATCTTCCGGCATAGACGCAGATAATGTGTCCTGCAGATCCATCATGTAAGTAAAGAACTGATTCCACTGCTCCTTGCCGCTGTCAACAGAGATCTTCTGCATATCCATGTTCTGCTTCCAGAAGCTCTTAAGTGTGGACTTGAAGTTCTCCTTCCGAGTGTTGTTGTCACTCTCCTTCTCCTTGCTGACGTTCTGACTGCCAAACCTTCTGCCTGCGAAAGGCATCGGAGGCACCGGAGGCATCGGCATACCACCCTTGAACATCGGCTTGAAGCCATTGAACGCTTTCATCTTCTTGCTCACCTTTTTACCCATCTTGTTATCTCCTTTCATGATAGGTGTGATGTATTTACGGAATGCCATATCGAGCATCTGTGGCGTCATCGTCATCATGCTGCCCGGAATATTCTTAATGTCAAAGCCCGTAAGCTTCAACACAAGTTCTCTGAGTCCGCGGATGCGGAAGATTCTGGAGATACCGTCCTTCTGAATCTCGGGGATGGCGGCAAACACCTCAGACAGGATATTATAAGGATCTCCTTCCAGCTCCTCAGGAATTCCCGCGCCCATAGTGGCGAGCTCACCTTCAGCGGCCTGGATAAGCAGGATATCCTGAATCTTGCCGTCCACCTTAACGGGCTTGACGGAATAGCGGTCTCCTGTCACCGAACCCGAAGCCAATATCCTGGAGTCCACTTTTCCGCTGGAATTCAGCGGGATATTGTCTGTCAGCACACACTGGCCGGGCATGTTTGTGTCATTCAGTAATTCGTCCTTGATGAACACCTGTATCAGAGCCTTGCGCAGAGTTGTCAGCGCGGCCGGTCCTCTTTCTCTCGTCTGGGCGTAGAGCACAGGGATATTGTCATGAAGCGTCTTGTGAAGCTCAGGAGCAATTCCGCAGGCTACAATGCCGGGCTGTGATGAAACAGCGTTCTCAACCAGGCCGGCGTCAAAGCGGACGCCCTCGTTGTTGACAAAGAACTTATTGGACCTTCCGATGCATGTCAGGCTTCCATCCTCGTTCACGCGCACGAGATCGTTGGTATTGAAGTACTCATCGTCTCCGATCTTTTCCAGCTTGAAGAAAACCGTATCTCCCAGTCTTCCGCTGCTCATCGTCGGTGAGGAGATGAGGAGTACGCCGGTACGCGGACCGTCATCAATATCGTAATAGGAGTCTTCATCCTCCGAATAGATCTTTGCTTTGAATCCCGGAAGAAGGAATCCGATCGCGTCATCCTCCCGCGACGAGGGAGAGAGCATGCATGCTCCGCCGACCTCGGACAGGCCATAGCCGTTGATTACACGCGCACTCGAACCGCAGGATCTCAGATAATCGTTGAACTTCTTCTTGTATTCCGGAGAGATATAGGTCCCGCCCATAAACAGTAACTTCAGCTTTGACAGGTCTATATCCGGCATGCTCTTGAGCCAGGAATCCAGGATGCTCTTGCTTGTGAAAAGTATATTGATTCCATAATGCTCAATTGCTTCGGCATAACGCGGGTTGGAGCCGCCGACCGGCAGGCACACAATCTCCATGCCGAGGCCAAGCGGTGTATGCAGCATGTCGACCATGGCATAGACCCACGATGTGTTCAGCGTCAGACAGCTGATCATGTGCTTCGGAGCTTTTTCAAAATCTTCGTAGGTCTCCTTCGCCTCTATGGCACTCGCAACAAAAGCGTTCATTGCCTTGTCGGACATCGGAACCGGCTTATGCATGCCGCTGACAGTACCGGTCGTATGAAGGATAACTGCAGAATCGGAGGACTTGTCCTTGCTGTATGTGATCGGATAAGCTTCATACTCCTTCAGCATATCCTCCATCAGGATGCCGCCGGACATCTCTTTGAACAGCGCTTTATTCGTATTGCGGACAGCCTCCAGAGCCGGAACGCCGAACTCGCCTCCCATCGGACTGCTCAGCACGATAATGCTGCGCAGGCCCAGAAGCTCACGGTCACGAAGAAGACGCTTCATAAGCTTCGGGAAAGCATAAAGCTCGGAGACAAGCAGGTCAGTAATTCCTTCTCTCTCAATCATGCTCTCAATCTGCTTCTCATCGAAGAGATCAAAGGGATAAATCAGAGATACGGACGCGCCTGTCATATTCAGTCCGTAGAACGCGAAAATCGTTTCCGTCAGCGGCGTGCCGACAAGAGCCACCCTTGAGCGTCTCCTCCAGGAAATATGCATACCGGAGAATGCTTCCGCGTATTTCTCCCAATAGCGGAACATCTGCCTGTAAGTATACTGCCGGTATCCGTCATGGATAGCGATGTTGTCCAGGCTCTCATCACTGTAAGCGTTCAGATCCCTGATAAATGACCATGACGGCTGCTCTATCAGCTCTCCGTTTTTAAGACTTTCCATTATCTTTTCGTGTCTTTCTCTTTCGCTCTTTTTCATAATATGACTACCAAAAACCTCCTTTCTGTATCTGCCAGGATTTTTTCTGATTATTCTCCTTTCCGCATTATTTTTGAATCAAAATTCCACTATGAATTGTTTTCTTAATAATGTATAAATCATTGTAAGCCCATACAAAATTATTGTACCTGAAAAAGCGTTAAAAATCCGTAAAAACATTGTTTGGAAAGCCCATCTTTTGCATTCTTTTTCTCCATGCCTCTCTTTGATTAAGAAGGCCGGATTAATTACGATAAAAAAGGTGCCCATTAACGTCCGAAAGCTATCCTGCGCAATCCTGTACATCTCCGCGCAGCAAACCCATGGCGTGCGGGATCGCATCCATAAAAACATCCATGCTTTCCATGCATGCCTTCGGGCTGCCGGGCAGATTGATGATCAGCGTCTTGCCCCGGATCACAGAAACCGCTCTGGAAAGCATGGCATGCTTCGTGATCTTCAGCGATTCGGCGCGAATAGCCTCGGCAATCCCCGGCACATTTCTTTCAGCCACAGCAAGTGTTGCTTCCGGCGCCGTGTCCCGGGCAGAAAAACCCGTCCCGCCTGTCGTCAGTATCAGATCCGGCCTCCTCTGATCACATAGCCGGATCAGATGCTGCGTCAGCAGCCTGGGCTCGTCACTGATCAGAAGCTGCTCGATCACATCATATCCGCTGTCTTTTAGCCGCTCCGCGATCGCCGGACCGCTCACGTCTTCCCGCTCGCCCTTCGCGCCCTTATCACTTAGGGTAATGACGGCAGCCTGCCACGGCAGCTTCCTGGTACGCGGCTCAATCACCATCCTGTCGCCCACCTGGATAGTTCCGCCCTCCAGTACACGGGCAAACACTCCTTCTCTTGGCATGATGCAGTCGCCGGTCTGGTGATAGATCGCGCAGTGAGTGTGGCAGTCTTTTCCGATCTGCGTAATCTCCAGAAGCACATCCCGGCACCTCAGCAGGGTTCCGACAGGCAGCGAACGAAAATCTATCCCCTCCACAACAAGGTTCTCTCCAAATGCGCCATATGTCACATTTGCTCCCCTGCCGCGGAATTCCTCGATCTTATCTGCACTGATCAAACTTATCTGCCTGTGCCAGCTGCCCGCATGCGCGTCTCCCTGAATCCCGAAGTTCTCTAAGAAAACCGCCTGTCTGACGTTAGTTTTCCGGATTCCTTTCCTATCGCTCGTACATACGGCAAGTATATCTCCTGTCATGTCATCCTCCGATCGCGTTCATGCTGCGCGCTTCATGATCACTGATCTCCTCAAAGAATGCGTGCCTGGCCGGCTTCTCCTCTATCGCCCTGCGAACCGCGTCCAGAATCTCCCTGTCATCCGCCCCCTGCCTTAGCATACCGCGCAGATCAAGTCCTTTTGTATGATTCAGGCACAGCTTGAGCTGCCCGTCCGCCGTCAGACGTACCCTGTTGCAGGACACACAGAACTCATGACTGACGGCACTGATGAATCCGACCGCTCCTTTGAAGCCCGGATATTTTACATAGCGGGCAGGCCCATATCCATATGGCTGCGTATCTTCGGCCGGTTCTCCAAAAGCCTCTCTCAGCCGCTGTGACACCTCAGCGGAAGGGATCCTCTCAACCTGCGTGCCGCACCCGATTGGCATAAGCTCAATAAACCGCACGCAGACCGGCGACTCCTTCGCAAGATAAGCGATTGAAGTCAGGTCTTTCTCATTGAAGCCGCGAACCGGAACAGTATTAACCTTGACATTCAATCCCTCCGCCAGTGCCTGCTGAAGAGTGCTCAGCGCCTGGCTGACATCCCCTCCGCGAGTCAGACGGCAGTAGACAGAAGGATTCAATGCGTCAATGCTGATATTCAGAGAAGAAATCCCTGCAAGCTTAGCCCGGTGTACCTTATCTTTGAGCAGAATGCCATTGCTGGTCATTGAGATGCTCTCGACTCCCTTGACTTCATGAAGACTTTGAGCCAGATCCAGACACCCTCTGCGAGCCATAGGCTCACCTCCGGTCAGACGGATATGCGATATTCCCAGGCCAGTCATGATCCGCACAAGACGCACAATCTCCTCGTATCTCAGAATCTGCGCATGTTGAACTGCGCAGACCCCGCTTTCCGGCATGCAGTATATGCATCTCAGATTGCACCGGTCTGTTATGGAAATGCGCAGATAATCGATCCTGCGGCCGTTCTTATCAAACATATTTCACCCACGTAAAACTGATCCGGAACATCTCCCTGAATACTATGATGTTGGGGTCAAAAGTACCTTTTGCCCCCAACTATGATGTACGGATCGCTTCGTTGCTTCGCAAGTCTCCGCTCCGGCCGGAGCTAAACGAGCGTCCACCGGACGCCGGCGCCCTGAGGCTGAAGCGAACAGGTGCCGTCAGAGCGAAAGGCTTCATGCCTTAAGAGTCACGTCCGATGCGTAGAAGTCCGTGAAGCCGGCCCACTGCGGAATGAATTCCTGAACTCTGTCACCGATGCAGTACAGATGCATCATCTCGCAGATTGACAGCCATGCATAATCCTCGCCAATGATCTTCTTCTCAAGATCCTGGTACTCAGCCTTGCGCTCGTCATCGTCGATGATTGCCGGAGCGGCCGCGACTCTGCCGATGATCTCCTTGTCAGGATAGTTCAGGCTTCTCTGGGCTGTGTTCTTCTCGCTGCCAAAGAAGGTGTACATGATGTTCGCCGGATCATTGTAATCCATGCCCCAGGTGGCGATGAACGAATCCATCTCCGAGCTTCCGCGAAGATCCAGCCACGCGGCGTGGTCGTAGCTCTTGATGTTCGCATTGATCCCGATGTCCTTCAGCTGCTCGCTGACTGTCTGATATACCAGCTTCTTGCTGTCCGGCGCTGTGTTGTCCATGGAGAGCTCGAACGAGATCTCCCCGTCCTTGTAGCCGGCTTCCTCAAGCAGCGACTTCGCGGCTTCAGGATCATATGCCGGAGCCTCAAGAGAGTCATTGTGCCCCCAGATTCCGGTTGGGATAATGCCCGCCTCGCGGATCGCGTTGCCGCTGTATATGCTGTCGATGATCATATCAATATCAATCGCCATGCTGATCGCCTTGCGGACGTTGACGTCCTTCAGGTATTCCTGGTTCTCATTGAAGGTCAGGTAATCCAGTCCTACCTTCGGAGTGCTCACGATCTGATCAGCGTACTGGGTCTTGTAGGTGGATTCCACGATGATCGAGTCGAGTGACTGAAGGTCGATCATGTCAAGCTCCCCGTTCTGGAACATAAGGTTCTGGGTGGCCGCGTCCGGGATGACGCTCACTATAACCTTCTTGACAGACGGCTCATCTCCCCAGTAATTCTCATTGTACTCGAGCGTATAGTGGTCATTTGCCTTCCACTCAGTCACTACATACGGACCGCTGCCGATAGTGTCAGCCGGATCCTTGCCGAAATTCTTCACACTCTCCATGGTCTCATCGTCCACAACCGACATGGCCGGAGCGGAGAGCTCCGCGATAAAGCCCGCGTTCGGCTCCTTCAGAGTCACTGTGAAATGCGTATCGTCCGTAACCTTGAATCCCTCCAGTGAATCGGCCTTCCCGCTCTCTACCTCATCTGAACCGACGACCTCCTCGGGGATATCCATATTCTCCTCACCGGCCTTTAGCAGACGCTCGAAGGTATACAGGACATCGGACGCTGTCAGGCTGTTCCCGTTTGAGAAGGTGACGCCGTCCTTCAGTGTGAAATCATAAGTGAGTCCGTCATCGCTCACTGTATAGTCTGTGCAGAGGCTTCCGACAACCTGCGCTGTTCCGTCAACCATCCTGGTCTCGAACATGCGGTCAAATACATTCATCGGAACCATGTAATTGTCGGTCGTCTTCGCTACATCCATGGTGGACATATCGTACAGAACCGCGACCCTGAGAAGCCCGTCCTCGACAGGCGCGGCAAGAGCCGCTCCGGGCGCCGCGGCCATAAGCCCCGATGCCGTAATTACTGCCATCGTCAGTGATAATGCCTTTTTCATAAGTTCTTCCTCCCCCTGGATTTTCTAAGACTGAAGTACTTCAAATAATACCGATTGTTTTAGATATAAGCTTAAGCCTTTATATCCTCCGCATCCATAGCAGACGCCCCTGGCTCTCCATTTATGACGGTTCATCCAGCGCACAGCTGATTCTGATGCTTTTACTGAGTTATCAGAATATGCGGTTATGTCAGCTGCCTGCCTTCTCCCAACCCGCGTCGATCTTCTTCCTGAGAGCCTCGAAGCTTTTCAGCCCGCTGAGGGAATCATATGCCTCAACGCATGAGGCCCCTGTCGCGGCGGCAAGATGCATGCTCATCTCCGGATCATACCCGTCAAGAACAGCCTTCAGAAACGCCGCAATGCTGGTGTCGCCGGCCCCGGTTCCCGAGAGAACCCTGGCTGGAACATAGCTCCTCTCGAAGAAATCCCTTTCCGCCCACAAGCCGCTGTCAAGTCCGGTTCCATGGCTTATCTTCTCAAGAACTTCCCTGCCCGTGGTCTTAAGATACATACCGGGGGCGCCGCATTTCAAAAACAGCACCTTGCAGCCAAGCTCCATGCACATACCCGCCAGCGGCCTGATGTCTCTGTCCACATCCAGAACCGTCGTCACGTCCCTGCCCGCGGCGCGCGCCTTCCATTCATCGAACCGCTCCGGATCAAGCATCCAGCACAGCTCCTCGATGCTCGGGCAGAAGAAATCAACCAGAGGAAGCGTCCGTTCAAGGATCTCTCTCCAGTTCTGGGCTCCGGCATCGGAATCAGGATCGACCATCGCCAGGTCCAGCGACGTTGCCGCTCCGGCGCCGCGGGCATGAGACAGGATCTTCACCAGTTCCTCTCCGCGGTTTTCATACACAGCTCTCATGATCGGCGGATATCCGAAATGAAACAGAGCCGCGCCTTCAACCTTCTCCCATGGGATATCCCTGTCGCAGAAGGTGTCATTTGCCCCGGAATGATGCAGGAATATCCTGTCGATTCCCGGAATCGCGATCGCGACCGTATAGCTGGTTGCGTCCTCGTCCTGTATTATGAGGCCCTCTTCCGCCTCATACTTTCTGAATTCCTTCAGAACCAGATCACCAAACTCGTCTCTTCCGATCTTTCCCATCAGTGAGACATCGGCGCCAAGCACCTTCAGCCCCAGCCCCGTGCTGGAGACGCTCCCACCTACTGAAAGAGACGCCCTTCCGACCTGCACAAGCTTCCCGGGCGTCAGCATCTCACCGATAGGCCGCCTCCCTAGATCCGGTATCGCCGGCGTGATGTCTATGCATACATGTCCCGCGCATATGATTCTCTTATCACCCATAACAGCATCTCCTTGTCCCGCGCGCCCGTGAATACCCTGCAATAACAGATTACGAATTGCTGCGCGCAGCTCACGTCAGCAGTCTTCTTCGAATTATAACATGATGACAGGGTCAAAACCATGCCTCCGCGTCCTTCCGGAACTTGTCAAATGATTCTTTTTCCATGTAGATCATATGTCCGCTGTGATAATAAGTGAAGGACACATTATCCCTGAGATCATCATTCAGAAATACATGATCAAAGGTGTACTCGGCAGCGTAGAACGGGGTCGCTGCGTCATAATATCCGCAAAGGACCCACACCTTCAGGAACGGATTCTTAGAAATGCACTCATTTATTATCTTTTCCTGGGACAGATACCCGCCTTCAATAGAAGCAATACCTGCCGGACCGGTAATTCTGCCGTCGTATCTTCCGATCATAAGCTTCTTATCCTTCAGAAGTTCCGTCATAAAATCATCAAGAGTAACACGCAGGCTGGATCCGAGAACATACTCTTTCTTGAGGCCTGTGTATCCGGAATACTTTTCAGCCAGGGCGTCAAGTTCTTCTTCTGTGCAGCGGCTTCCCTTAAACAGTGCGGGAATGTACATGCTGCAGGATCCCGGCCCTCCATTGAACGCAAATGTAATCGGACGTTCGGACTGATTGTCCGCATTATCCAGTGTGTAGGCTGTAAAAAAGATCTCGCAACGTTTTCCGCGGATGACTCTGTCTCGTCAACAGGCTCCGCCCAGACAGCAGCTGCCGGCATTGCGATCAGCAGCAGCGTAAGCAGAATCAGCAGCACAGCACGTTTTCTCATGATGTCAGTTTCCCATTTCTGAAAATGTGCCGATGGCAAGTCCTCATATATGCTTCTCAGCTTCCTTCATGATTCCTTCCACATCCGCGCCAACGATATCCAGTCCCACGGCCCTGATCAGTTCAACATCCCTGATCCCGTAGAACCCTTCTGCAAGCGCCTTCACATATCCGAAGCCATATTCCTCCGGCACGTAATTCCCTCCGGCGGTTGTTACATAATACAGCTTCTTCGCTTTACAGAGCGGAATTGGTATGCCGGCATCTGAATACCGAAACGTGATCCCGACCACGTTGACCTGCTCAAGATACTGTTTCAGCGAAGCAGGGAAGGACAGGTCATAATATGGAGCAGCCACCACAACCACCTCCGCTGCCGCGAACTGGCGGGCATGGTCAAACATGGGATCATCAAAGTTCCCGGACGCAATCAGTTCATCCCGGTGCCGGAGAAAGCCCTGATCGACCGTGGGAAATCTGATATCCGGGAGTTTCACCTCTTCCACAGTGCCATTCAGCTTCTTAAGCAGCTTTTCCGCCAGCCTTTTTGTCCTGGAGTCTTTTCGGACACAGGTGTTAACATATAAGATCATCAGTCTGCCTCCTTGTTGTTCGTGGCAACACTGCCCCGGTTTGAAACCGAACGCGCCTGCTTCTACAGCACAATCTTATCGGGATGAACAGGCGTGGGCAAATACAGCATCGGCTACATAATACTCTTCCCGAAATCTGCAGATCGCGTAGATATAGTTCACTGTCGTGTCGAGCTGTTCATCGCTCTTTTTACTCATCTGGAATAAAGCGCCAGGTTCGGCGCGCCTGTAACTTTGTGTTATACCATATTATGACACCGATAAAAGTAAAGAAAATGCGGTATATTGACCGCCATATTCTTCCAGTGCCTATCATATAGTTTTCAATATCTTATCCTGATCGCGGCGGTTATAGACAACGCGAAGGACAACGATGCAGCCTTGGGTTTCATAGATCAGGTAATAGGCGATATAGTTCTTTACCAGAACGCGACGGATGTCTTGTCTTTTCAGATAAGGATTGTGAACCGGCCGGCCTGCTTTTGGTATCTTACAGATCTCTTCCAACTTTTCTTCCAGTTCATCCGCAAAG
>DFHY01000071.1:3463-5595 GCA_002371345.1 Lachnospiraceae bacterium UBA3711 | reverse complement strand
GCGCACTCAGGCTATGAATGACGCACTTCATCTTCTCATGAGTATGGTTTTGACATAAGCAAGAGCGCACAGGGGCAATACTCCGGCGTATGCAATAACGAACAGGGGGGCAGTACTCCGGCGTATGCAATAACGAACAGGGGTGGCAGTGCTCCAGCATAAACAATAGTGCACAGTGGTAGTGCTCCGGCATTAGCAGAATCGTCTGGGAATAAAAATATCTGTATAAGCGAAATCATCAAATCATCGCGACATAAATATACGGAAAAATATAAAAAGGTATTGCATTACTCACAGAAGGATAGTATGATTACTTCAGAACATATGAATACACATTCATATGAACGCACAGGAAAATGTGCCGCGCCTGAACATGGTGTGCAGAAAGGCAATGTCGACAGAATACAAAACATGCAGAAAGGCATTGCCGACAGAGAACAAAGCGTGTAGAAAGACAGTGTCAACAGTAAAACAAGAACGCGGAGGGATTGTTATGAAGAAAAAGTATAAGCTTGATGAGATCGACTGCGCAAACTGCGCTCTGAAACTGGAGAACGCGATCAGTGAGGTAGATGGTGTCTCATCAGTGAAGGTCAATTACATGATGCAGAAGCTGACGCTGGAAGCGGATGAGGGCGTTTTTGACAAGGTTGAGAAAGAGGCTCTTGCTGTATGTAAGCGTATGGAACCTGATATGGATGTGAGCGCGATCTGAGAATTGTCAGAGAATCAGGACACCGTATTGCAAACGGCAAGAGTGCAACAGAAACAGGGAAAATCCGGCAAGAGTGCAACAGAAGAAAAAAACCGGCAAGGGTGCAACATAAGCAGAAAAACCCGGCAAGATCGCAATAGAAGCAGGGTATCGGTATGGAACTGAATCTGACAAAGAAACAGAAAAAATGGCTTCTTAGGATAGCCTTTGGTATGGCGGGGTTTATCGTCCTGGAGATCCTTGAGTATGCAGGAGCATTTGAGAACGGACGCTGGTGGCTGGGACCTATTGCAGCTCTTGTTCCATATCTGATTGTGGGCTGGGACGTGATACGCAAGTCGATCAGGAATATCGCTCACGGAGATGTGTTCGATGAAAACTTCCTCATGATGGTTGCGACTATCGGCGCATTCGGAATCGGTGAGTATCCGGAGGCGGTGGCGGTCATGCTGCTGTATCAGATCGGTGAGCTGTTTCAGAACTACGCGACGGGAAGAAGCCGGGAATCTATTTCACAGCTGATGAGCCTTGTGCCTGAGACTGCGATCGTAGAACGGGACGGAGAGACTGAAGAGGTCGATCCTGATGAGGTGGAGGAGGGCGAGATAATAATAGTCCGCCCCGGTGAGAAGATCCCGCTCGATGGGGAAGTGACAGAGGGAGAGTCCATGCTCGACACTTCCGCGCTTACCGGCGAATCGGTTCCGAGAGCAGTGCGTACAGGAGACGCAGTGATATCCGGCTGCGTGAACGGAAAGGGAACTCTCAAGATCCGCACAACAAAATGCTACGAGGATTCGACGGTCGCAAAGATTCTTGAACTTGTCGAAAATGCGACTGACAAGAAAACTCATGTTGAGAATTTTGTTACTCGCTTTGCCAGAGTTTACACACCTGTCGTCACGATAGGCGCCCTTATCATCGCCCTCATTCCGCCGCTGTTTCTGGGCGGAGGCGCTGAGGTGTGGATATCATGGATACGCAGAGCGTGCATATTCCTGGTTGTATCCTGCCCGTGTGCGCTGGTTATCTCTGTACCGCTCGGGTTCTTCGGAGGTATCGGAGCAGCGTCAAGAATCGGCGTGCTTGTCAAGGGAAGCAACTACCTGGAAGTTCTCTCTTTCGTTAAAACCGTTGTTTTCGACAAGACCGGTACACTGACGAAAGGGGAATTCCGTGTAACATCGGTATTGCCATCTGCCGGTATTGAAAGACTGGCAGGCGGGATTGCGCCGGGCCATGAGACAGAGGGTTCGGGAACGGACGCTTCAGAGAAGACAGGTTCTGTGATTGTAAGTCCTGAGAAGATGCTTCTTGAAATAACAGCGCATGCGGAGGCTTATTCCACGCATCCGGCAGCTGAAGCTGTTCGGACGGCATATGAAAATAGCGCGTTACCAGACCATACCGCCGCGGC
>DFHY01000071.1:2498-3406 GCA_002371345.1 Lachnospiraceae bacterium UBA3711 | reverse complement strand
GCGAACAAAATAGACACATCCAGGATCGGCAAGGTCGAAGAGATAGCCGGACATGGAGTCATGGCGTATGTTGACGGACAGCAGATCCTGGCCGGAAATGCAAAACTCATGCGGAGGTATGACATTGAGATCCCCGGTGAGAAATATGCGGGAACCGTGGTTTATGTTGCTGTGAACGGCACATTTGCGGGAGTGATCGTAATATCCGATTCACTCAAGGAGGGCGTTCCTGAGGCAATCAGGAGGCTGAAGTCTGAGGGAGTCAGGCAGACGGTGATGCTGACTGGCGACAACGACGACGCTGCTCAGCAGACAGCGCGAGAGGCCGGCGTTGACAAGGTTCACTCGCAGCTGCTTCCCGCGGACAAGGTTGAGATTGTCGAGAAGCTGATAAATGAGCAGCACGGATGGGAAGCTTTGGCATTTGTCGGAGACGGGATAAATGACGCTCCTGTGCTGATGCGCTCTGACGTCGGTATAGCAATGGGAGTGATCGGATCTGACGCGGCAATCGAGGCGGCTGATATCGTATTGATGGATGACGATGTGAGAAAGATATCCAGTACGGTAAAGATTGCCAGGAAGACAATGGGAATCATCCACGCGAACATCTTATTCGCAATTGCGGTCAAGGTGCTGATACTGATACTGAGTGTGGCCGGAGCAGCAAATATGTGGATGGCCATTTTCGGAGATGTCGGCGTGCTTATTCTGTGCATCATGAATGCGATGCGGCTTCTTGGAAGAAATGAATAAATGAAAAAACGAAACGAGAAAAAGAATAATTGCTGGGAAAACCTTGAGGGATTCCGATACGCGCACAGAGGGCTGTTTCATCAGCCAAGGTCTGCGTCGCGCAAGCTTAATGAGATGACCGGGACAGACGGCAGGGCACGGCATGCGGCCGG
>DFHY01000071.1:0-2405 GCA_002371345.1 Lachnospiraceae bacterium UBA3711 | reverse complement strand
GGCCGGTGATGTTCCGTGGAGAGATGATATCATAAGGTGGAAGTCAGAGGGCAGGAGGATAGTTCCTGAGAACAGCATGAAAGCATTCCGCATGGCAGTACGCCATGGCTTCGGATCGGAGCTCGATGTCCATCTGACTGCGGACGGGAAACTGGCTGTATTCCATGATGACAGCCTGCGGCGCATGACCGGGATTGACCGCCGCATCGCGGATATGACCTGGGACGAGATATCAAAAGTCAGGCTGATCGGAACTGATTCACGTATTCCGCTGCTTGAAGAGGTGTTGGATCTGTATACTTCTGATGCGGCGCTTACAGACAGAACCGATGCGAGATACACCAAGAGGACGTATGCCGGATTCAATGGCTTATCGGATGAAGCTGAGGCTGGTGTTGCTGATACACGTACAGGAGAATCATCCGGACTGGCGCACAGGCTTCACATCCCGCTTATAATAGAACTCAAGGCAGAGAAGAACATCCCGATGCTCTGCGGGAAAGTCATGGAAACTCTTGACAGGCATCCGGGACTTAACTACTGTGTCGAGAGCTTCGATCCCAGAGTTGTGCTGTGGCTTCGCAGAAACAGGCCGGATGTTATACGCGGGCAGCTCACGGAGAATTTCATGAAGAGCAGGGAGGCTGTCAGGCAGTGGGGGCATCTTATGACCTTCGGAATGTGGAGCGCAGCGCCGGATATCATTTCCAGGCCTGACTTTATATCATGTAAGTTCAGGGACAGAAAGAATGTATTCATACAGTTGAGCCATCGCCATGGAGTCAGGCAGGTGAACTGGATCATCAAAAACAGGAAGGAACTCGATACGGTTGACCGAGAGGGCGGCCTGAGCATCTTCGAGAGATTCATACCTGACAGGGCGGAAGCTTGACAGACCGATCCGGATCAAGGAAGAGCTGTCCGGCACAGGCAGTATGAGATAAATGCGGGAGACCGGCCATAATCATGCCGTCGGTCAGGGAAGGTTAATACCCAAAATAAGATAAAAATGGATTGTTTACACTCTGTTATAATGCAGTAATGCAGTAACAGAGTGTAAATTTTTGTCATCGTCAAAACAAAAAATTACTATTTCGACGAAAGAATCACACATTAAACGTTTTCATTTTTGAAAAGTTGTCAAATGTGCTGAAATTTTATGGATGACACTAAATTATGGTTTTTTAGTTATTAGCCATACGTTATAATAATAACGTATATTTAGGTAAAGTCTGCCGTAATGCCGGATGTTTGTATTTGACAGCTGACAGTGATTCATATTTCGCATGTATGAGATGCCGCGGGTTAGCAGGCGCGTCATTGCTGACCGATAGATTGACGATGCAGCGGATCGTGGAAGCGATTATGTCAGACAGAGGCGGATGTACCATGAAGAAGGTAGTATGAGAGCGATTGAGATTATTATCCGGATATTTGCCGGAATAGTTCTGGCGGTTTCCATCGCGGCGGTAGCGCTGACCGCGATGCTGAAGTCTCAGAGGGACGTTCTGCCTCAGATAGCAGGTCATTATGTGACTTTGGCAGAGAACTCGGACATGGTACCGGCGGCACCGGAGGGCGCCCTGATACTGCTTAAGGAGAAGAACCCTTACGAACCGGGAGACATCATAGCGTATCTGGACGACCGCAATAAGGCCGCGGTCAGCCGTATCATTTCGATAGACGGAAAGACGGAGGGCGTCAGCGTTGAGGTGCCTTATGAGGAGATGATGAATGCGCTGGGCAGCCCGGGGATGTCGATGGAAAGTGTCATGAAGTATGACCCCGATGTTGTG
The DNA here is from genome assembly GCA_002371345.1 of Lachnospiraceae bacterium UBA3711. Taxonomy (GTDB): domain Bacteria; phylum Bacillota; class Clostridia; order Lachnospirales; family Lachnospiraceae; genus Porcincola. The sequence continues at coordinate 609 of DFHY01000071.1, read as the reverse complement.
CTGAAGGGTGACAACTCCGACAAACGTGTAACTGTCGCTGCCGACAGAATCATGGCCAAGGCTGTGTTCATTTCAGGCTTTATCGGCTTTCTGGCATCGATGTATGAGCATACAGCGTGGGCATTTCTGATTATCGCGGCCAGCGCAGTGATCTGCCTGTGGCCGTTCAGGCATCTGCAGAACAGGGAGCCGAAGTACAAGGAGCAGGATATCGACGGCCCATGGATTGAGTAGCGTATGACATTTGGTTGAATAACGAGACGGGAAACACTACGGGAATGGAACGAAGCTGATGTGGTTTAAAAAGCATTGGTCCAGCTTGCTTCTTCTCGCAATACTTCTGGCAGGCCTGGGCCTGCTGGGATACCCGACCTTCGCTGACTGGTGGAACAGCTTCCACCAATCGAGAGCGATTGCGGGGTACGCGGAGAAGGTCTCACAGATCGACGACGCGGACTATGAGAAACTGCTGGATGAGGCTCGCGCCTATAATAAAGAGCTTCTTGAGAGAGGCGACGGCCGCTTCAATATGACGGACGAAGAGAGGGAGAAGTACAACTCTCTTCTGAACATCGACGGCAGCGGCATCATGGGCTACGTAGAGATACC
>DFHY01000084.1:12361-24703 GCA_002371345.1 Lachnospiraceae bacterium UBA3711 | reverse complement strand
AAACGCCTGTTCGGATGCACATTTGCCAATGTACAGCCTCATTCAGGAGCTCAGGCCAACATGGCCGTCGAGATGGCGCTGCTTAAGCCGGGAGACACCTTCATGGGTATGAACCTGTCGGAGGGCGGACATCTGTCTCACGGAAGCCCCGTCAACTTTTCAGGCAAGTACTTCAACTATGTTCCTTACGGAGTTACCGATGACGGGTTCATCGATTACGATGAGGTGGAGCGTATAGCGAAGGAGTGCCGTCCGAAGCTGATCATCTGCGGCGCCAGCGCATACGCGCGTACGATCGATTTCAAGAGATTTAAGGAAATCGCTGATGAGACAGGAGCGTACCTGCTGGCGGATATTGCCCATATAGCGGGGCTTGTCGCGACAGGAGTCCACCCGAGTCCGTTCCCGTATGCGGATGTCGTAACCACGACGACCCATAAGACACTCAGGGGCCCGCGCGGAGGCATGATCCTCTCCAGCGCGGAGTTCGGCAAGGAGCACAAGCTTAACAGCGCAGTATTTCCGGGAACCCAGGGAGGCCCGCTCGAGCATGTGATCGCGGCCAAGGCCGTATGCTTCCACGAGGCGATGCAGCCGGAGTTCAAAGAATACTGTGAACAGATTGTAAAGAACGCGAAGGCGCTGTCAGACGGCCTGATCGCGAGAGGCGTCGATATTGTCTCGGGCGGTACCGACAACCACCTCATGCTTGTAGACCTTCGCTCAAGCGGCAGGACAGGCGCTGAGGTTGAGAATGAGCTTGACGCTGTCGGTATTACCGCGAACAAGAATACGATTCCAAGAGATCCTCAGTCGCCATTTGTGACAAGCGGCCTGCGTCTTGGAACTCCCGCGGCTACGACACGCGGATTGAAGGAGGACGACTTCGATAAGATCGCGGGAGTGATTGCTTCAGTGATCCACGATGGGGAAGCGAAGGCGGAAGAGTGCCGCGCCGTGATCCGTGATATCACGAAGCGTTATCCGCTTACATGAGACTGAACTGATAATAAAGGCCTGCCGCATACAACTCTAAGTGCGGCAGGCCGGTTTGTTATGGTTCTTGACAGCCTTGCTAAAATAAGTAAAGGATATGGAAACACTGGTTTAATGATTTCGGATATGATGATTACAGCGCGAAGCGCGGAGCACACATATTCCACTTGGCGAGTTTACGAGCCTTAGTGGAATAGCGTACAACGTAATCCGTAATCGACTTTTGGCGGGTTAATCAAATGTTCAGTGTTTCACAGGGAGTTGATTACAGATATGCAGATATGGGATGCCATACTGGATGGGATCATTGACACGGCCAAATTGATCCCGTTTTTATTTCTCACCTATCTGGTGATGGAATACATCGAACACCATACCAGCGACAAGACCCGCGCGGCGATCCGCAGGGCAGACAGGTTCGGGCCTCTTGTCGGAGGTATTCTGGGAGCGGTTCCGCAGTGCGGATTCTCCGCGGCGGCTTCAAGCCTGTATGCCGGCCGGGTCATAACGGGAGGAACACTGATTGCGGTATTCCTGTCCACCTCGGATGAGATGCTGCCGATCTTCCTCTCAAACAGGGTAGGCATAGGCCTGATTGTAAAGATTATAGTGATAAAAGCCGTGTACGGAGTGATAGCGGGATTCATTGTGGACTTCCTGTTCCGAAGCCTGAATGTCAGGAAGATAGGCGCTGGCATTCACGGAATATGCGAGGCTGAACACTGCGACTGCGAGAAGGGGATCTTCGTTTCATCGCTTAAGCATACCTTCAGTATCGCGCTCTATATTTTCATCATATCAGTGGCGCTGAACCTGTTTATGGAAGCTGTCGGGACAGAGAACCTGGAAAACATCGTTTTTAACCAGCCGGTGATAGGTGAGGTACTTGCGGGTCTGATCGGGCTGATACCGAACTGTGCCGCGTCTGTGGCTCTCACCACTATGTACCTTGACGGCGCGATGAGCGCGGGCGCGATGATGTCAGGACTGATGGTCGGAGCCGGCGTCGGGCTGCTCGTGCTGTTCCGTGCGAACAGGAGCAGAAGGGAGAGCGCGAAGATCGTGCTGATACTGTACGCTGCCGGCGTTGTGGGCGGTTTGCTTACGTCACTGCTAAGGCTGTTTTAATCATTACCGGCAGAATGGAGATTAATATGGATTATATGATAAGGGCGACGGCGGGGGACGATTCGATCCGCGCTTTCGCGGCAACCACCCGCCGGATGGTGGAGGACGCAAGGCTGGCTCATGACACAACTCCGGTATGTACCGCGGCACTCGGGAGACTTCTCACCGGAGGCGTCATGTTCGGAAGCATGCTCAAGGAGGACAGGGCACTCGTTACGCTTCAGATAAGATCAGACGGACCGGCGGGCGGAATAACAGTTACGGCGGATTCTCATTTTCATGCGAAGGGGTATATTAACAACCCGCATGTTCAGATCCCGCTGAAGTCAAACGGCAAGCTGGATGTTGCCGGCGCACTGGGAAAGGGCACTCTCACTGTAATACGTGATATCGGACTGAAGGAGCCTTATGTCGGCACTATAGATATGCCGAGCTCGGAGATCGCGGAGGATCTTACCTATTATTTCGCGGAGTCCGAGCAGGTGCCGAGCTCGGTCGGCCTTGGGGTGCTGGTGGACCGTGACTGGAGTGTTAAGCAGGCCGGCGGTTTCATACTTCAGCTTATGCCCGGCGCGCCCGATGAAGTGATAGACAAGCTTGAAGAGCGGCTTCAGAAGGTGAGCAGCGTGACATCCATGCTCGAGGCCGGCATGCTTCCGGAGGATATTCTCAATGAGCTCGTAGGGGACTTCGGCCTCCGGATTACCGAGAAGCATGAGGTCTCATTCGCGTGCAGCTGCAGCAAGGAGCGTATCGAGAGAGCGCTCATTTCCATCGGGCCTGACGATATCAGGGAGATAATCAGCGATGGAAAGCCGATAGAGGTCGGATGCCAGTTCTGCGGGAAGCAGTACCGGTTTGACGTGAATGATCTTGAGCGGATTCTGTCAGCGCAGTCGAAGAGCCGCCGGTGATAAATGTGGTGAATGTATCGTTCTGATTCCTGGGACAGTGAAGGGAGGCTGTTTGAGATGAAGGATGGATTTATCAAGGTAGCGGCGGTAACGCCGCAGGTCAGGGTTGCTGATGTTGAGTTCAATACAGGGGAGATTATCCGGCTCATGTATGAGGCTGCCGGATGCGGGGCGAAGATCATAGTGTTCCCGGAGCTGTCCGTCACAGCTTACACCTGTAATGATCTGTTTCTTCAGAGCTCTCTCATCGATGAAGCAAGACTCGCCCTCGGCAGGATCATCAGCGCCTCGGAAGACATAGACGCCCTGGTCTTTGTCGGGCTTCCGATGGAGATAAACGGACGCCTCTACAATACAGCGGCGGCATTGTCCGGAGGACGGCTGCTGGGCCTGGTTCCCAAGAGAGCGATACCGAATTACAGCGAGTATTATGAGCAGAGGTACTTTACGCCGGGGAACGAACAGATACGGCATGTATTGTTCGACGACGAGATGATTCCGATGGGCTGCTCACAGCTGTTTGAGTGCCGTGACGACTGGACCGGAGTCAGTATTCCCGGAGGCCTCAGGGTTGCCTGTGAGATCTGCGAGGACCTGTGGATGCCGGATCCGCCGTGCACGAGGGCTGCGATGGCGGGGGCAAATGTGATCGTCAACCTGTCTGCGTCTGTTGAGGTGACAGGGAAGACGGCTTACCGCAGGGATCTGGTGAGGATGACATCTGGCCGTCTGGTGTCGGCTTATATTTATGCTAGCAGCGGCGAGGGAGAGTCATCACAGGACCTGGTTTTCTGCGGTCAGAGAATGATTGCGGAGAACGGAACGATGCTCGCGGATTCCGGCAGGTTTACCACGGGAATCACATATGCCGAGATAGATGTGGACCGGCTCAGGTCGGAGAGAAGGCGCATGACGACCTTCGACTGCCGACCCAATGGAGGATTCATATCGACGCAGTTCGATCTTGAGACAGAGGAAACTAAGCTGAGCCGCCGGTTTGAGATGCAGCCGTTCGTTCCGTCAGGCGAAGGCGACAGATCCTCGCGGTGTGAGGAGGTGCTGCAGATTCAGGCTCTTGGGCTGAAGAAGCGTTTGTCTCATATAGGGGCGAAGGACGCCGTGATAGGGATATCCGGCGGGCTTGACTCGACTCTTGCGCTGCTTGTCGCGGTCAAGGCATTTGACATGCTGGGACTAGACAGGAAGGGGATTCACGCGATCACGATGCCTGCCTTCGGAACTACGGACCGCACATATCAGAACGCAGTCACAATGTCCACAGAGCTCGGCTGCAGCCTGCAGGAGATCCCGATCGGCGACGCCGTGCTTCAGCATTTTAAGGATATAGGGCACGATCCGTCCGTTACCGACGTCACGTATGAAAATGCGCAGGCCAGGGAGAGGACGCAGGTTCTTATGGACATCGCGAACCAGACCGGCGGCATCGTTATCGGGACCGGTGATCTGTCTGAGCTGGCGCTCGGCTGGGCGACCTACAACGGCGATCACATGTCAATGTACGCTGTAAACAGCTCAGTGCCGAAGACTCTGGTGCGTCATCTGGTCAGCTATTACGCGCAGCAGGAATGTGATGAAAAACTGAAGAAGGTGCTTGAGGATGTGTTGGATACGCCGGTCAGCCCGGAGCTTCTTCCACCGAAGGGGGGAGAGATCGCCCAGAAGACGGAGGATCTGGTAGGGCCTTATGAGCTGCATGATTTCTTCCTGTACTATGTCCTGAGATTTGGATTCCGTCCGGCCAAGATATACAGGATAGCGAAGGAGGCATTCAAAGGCGCATTTGACGAAGATACCATTATGAAGTGGCTGAAGAAGTTTTACTACAGGTTCTTCTCACAGCAGTACAAGAGGTCATGCATGCCGGACGGTCCGAAGACAGGCTCAGCCGCGCTGAGCCCGCGCGGGGATCTGCGTATGCCGAGTGACGCGTGCGTATCGCTGTGGATAAAGGAACTGGAAGAACTTGAGTAAACCGAATCCGGGAGCCCCGCCGGCATACCGGAATGATTCCGGCCATATGAGAGTTTTCATGGCGGCGGCGCTGAGACAATTAACAAGACAGGAGTGACAGACATGCTTGATCCGGTAAAGTACAAAGACTGGCAGATCGCACAGGAAGCGGAGAAGACGCTTCCGTCAGTGCGGGAATACGCTTCCATGATGGGGCTCAAGGAGGATGAACTGATTCCTTACGGCAGGACTCCGAAGCTGGATTTCATAAAGATCATGAACCGCCTGAAGGACAGGCCCGACGGAAAGTACATAGAGGTTACCGCTATCACTCCGACGCCTCTTGGCGAGGGCAAATCGACCACATCCCTTGGACTGATCGAGGGACTCGGAAAGCTCGGAAAACGTGCCGGGGGATGCCTCCGGCAGCCGTCCGGCGGACCGACTATGAACGTGAAGGGAACCGCCGCGGGCGGCGGAAATGCGCTTCTGATACCTATGACGGAGTTTTCCCTGGGGCTGACCGGCGATATCAATGACATCATGAATGCCCACAATCTGGGTATGACCGCGCTGAACGCCAGGATGCAGCATGAGCGCAATTATGATGACGAGAGGCTTGCGAAGATCGGGATCCGCCGCCTCAATATCGATCCTGACAGGGTTGAGTGGAACTTCGTCATGGACTTCTGCTGCCAGGCACTCCGCAGGATGGAGATCGGCCTTGGAGAAGGGAAGATGGACGGCTACCGCATGACTACCCGCACGAACATCGCGGTATCATCAGAGCTGATGGCTATTCTGTCGGTGGCGACTGATCTCAGGGACCTCAGGGAAAGGATCGGAAATATCGTCATGGCCTACGACAGGAACGGCCGCCCTGTAACGGCGGAGGATCTTGAGGTCGCCGGAGCCATGACTGCATGGATGAGGAATACGATTAATCCGACACTGTGCTATACTGTAGAACACCAGCCATGCCTGGTACATGCCGGCCCATTTGCGAATATAGCGATAGGGCAGTCGTCAATTATCGGAGACCGCCTCGGACTCAAGCTGTTCGACTACCACGTTACGGAGTCCGGCTTTGCCGCCGACATCGGATTCGAGAAGTTCTGGAATGTCAAGTGCCGGCTCTCAGGGCTGAAGCCGCACGTATCCGTTATCGTAGCGACCATAAGGGCCCTTAAGATGCACGGAGGCGGACCTGAGACAAAACCCGGAAAGCCGCTTCCTGTGGAGTACACCAGAGAGAATCTTCCGCTGCTTGAAAAAGGATGTGAAAACCTCTTCCACCATGTCAGAAACGTGAAGATGTCAGGTATCCGCCCGATCGTATGTATCAACAGGTTCCATACCGATACGGACGCTGAGATCGCCCTGATAAGGTCGCTGTGTGAGAAGAACGACGTACGCTGCGCTCTGTCAGAGCACTGGCAGTACGGAGGCGAAGGGGCCGTCGAGCTTGCGCAGGCTGTTGTGGAGGAGTGTGAGAAGCCGTCAGAGATAAAATACCTGTATGACCTTGATCTTCCTCTGCGGCAGAGGGTTGAGAGAATCGCGACACAGGTCTACGGAGCGGACGGCGTCGACTGGGAGCCTCTTGCGCTTGAGAAGGCAGAACGCTTCGAAGCAGATCCTAAGTACGCCGACTACTGCACCATGATGGTGAAGACACACCTGTCGCTTTCCCATGATCCTTCTCTGAAAGGAGTTCCGAAGCACTGGAGACTCCCAATTCGTGATATACTGGAATACGGAGGGGCCAGATTCCTGTGCCCGATGGCAGGAGCGATATCGATGATGCCCGGAACCGGGTCGAATCCGGCTTACCGAAGGATAGACGTTGATACCGCGACAGGAGAGGTCTCCGGACTATTCTGAGAGAAGGATAATGAAGCATTGATTCCACCGGAGGAACTGAAATGAAGTTCAGACCCTGTATCGACATTCATAACGGAAAAGTCAAGCAGATTGTAGGAGGCTCGCTTACCGGCAACGGAGAGAGAGCCACGGAGAACTTTGTCTCCGAATACGACGCTGCTTATTTTGCGCGCTTTTATGCCGCGGACGAGCTCAGGGGAGGCCATATCATCATGCTCAACCCCGTGAGCTCACCGCAGTACCGCGCGACGAAGGAGCAGGCGCTTCAGGCGCTGTACGAGGCTCCGGGATACTTCCAGCTCGGAGGAGGCGTCACGCCGTATAACGCGGAGGAATTTCTGGACGCGGGAGCTTCGCAGGTGATAGTTACGAGCTATGTGTTTCAGGACGGGGCTTTCAACAGGCGCCATCTCGAGAAGATGGTAAGCGCGGTCGGCAGAGACAGGCTGGTTCTGGACCTGAGCTGCAGAAAGCTGGGGGATGACTACTATATCGTGACTGACCGCTGGCAGAAGTTTACCAACGTATGTCTGAACCGGGAGACCCTCGACGGTCTGTCCGGAAGCTGCAGTGAATTCCTGGTACACGCGGTGGATGCTGAAGGACGCAGAAGCGGCCCGGAGCTTAGTCTTGTGGATCTTCTGGCTGAGGCCCGGATTCCTGTCACATATGCCGGAGGAGTATCAAGCTTCAGTGATCTTAAGGACCTTAAGGAAAGAGGACGCGGCAGGGTTGATGTGACAATAGGGAGCGCCCTGGACATTTTCGGCGGGGATATGCCGTACCGCAGGGTGCTTGAAGAGTGCGTGTGATTTTTCATTGTTCATAAAAGGAACATGTGTTATACTTGTATCAACAACATTACATGAAGCTGTCGACCATGTATGCTTCACAGGGAGGTACTGCATATGAGATTTACTATCAGCGGAAAGAATCTTGAAGTCACTGATTCTATGAGGAAGGCTGTCACTGATAAGCTTGGAAAGCTGGAGCGGTATTTTAATCCGGAGACAAAGATCATCGTTACCATGAGCGTGGAGAAGGACCGCCAGAAGATTGAGGTGACAATCCCCCTGAAGGGGAACGTGATCCGTTCCGAGCAGGTGTCAAATGATATGTATGTTTCAATCGATCTGGTTGAGGAGGTCATAGAGAGACAGCTGCGCAAGTATAAGCAGAAACTGGTGGACCGCCATCAGGATGGCAGCTTCAAGAGAGAGTTCCTGGATTACGAGGCAGAGGATTCAGACGAGATCAAGATCGTGCGCACCAAGCAGTTTGACATCAAGCCGATGTATCCGGAAGACGCGTGCGTACAGATGGAGCTTCTCGGACACAGCTTCTTCGTGTTCCGCAACGCTGAGAGCGACCAGGTGAATGTTGTGTATAAGAGAAAGGGCGGAACATACGGACTTATCGAGCCGGAGTTCTGATAAGACATTTTATCGGACAGACGCTTCCTCAGACAGCGTCCGGCACACTCTGATAAGTTAAAGATAAACGAAGGATACAGGCTGCCGCATTAAACAGGAAGATGCGTAAACAATGCTCTATGAACCGGTTTATGCATCTGATGCTTTAATGCGGCAGCCGCTTGTCTTGTCACAGTTCATCTTGCGTGATAAAATCATTACCATCAACCGGCAAAGGAGCAAGTGATTTAACATGGGTTTAATGGAAAAGGTATTCGGCACGCACTCCCAGCGCGAGCTGAAGAAGATCGAGCCGCTTGTGCAGAAAGTTATGGGGCTTGAGGACAGCTACTCGAAGCTGTCTGATGAAGAACTGAGGGGGAAGACTGCTGAATTCAAGAAGAGATATCAGGACGGAGAGAGCCTTGACGATCTGCTTCCGGAAGCATTTGCGACCGTCCGCGAGGCGGCGTGGAGAGTTATCGGCCTCAAGCCGTACCGGGTGCAGGTGATCGGCGGAATCATTCTCCATCAGGGACGCATCGCGGAGATGCGTACCGGTGAAGGTAAGACGCTTGTGTCCACACTGCCTGCTTATCTGAACGCTCTTACTGGTGAGGGCGTCCATATCGTTACGGTTAACGACTACCTGGCAAAGCGTGACCGTGACTGGATGGGACCCATACATGAATTCCTGGGCCTGACCTGCGGATGCATCCAGAACTCTATGGAGTCGGATGAGAGAAGAGCGGAATACGCGAAGGACATCACCTACATCACGAACAACGAGGACGGCTTCGACTATCTTCGTGACAACATGGTCATTTACAAGGAGAAGCTCGTTCAGAGAGACCTTGTGTATGCCATCATCGACGAGGTTGACTCGGTGCTGATCGACGAGGCGAGAACACCTCTTATCATCTCGGGTCAGAGCGGCAAGTCCACCAAGCTGTACGAGACCTGCGACATACTTGCCAGACAGCTCAGGAGGGGCGAGGCGAGCGGCGAGGTTACGAAGATGACCGCTCTCATGGGCGAGGAGATCACCGAGACCGGGGATTTTATCGTAAATGAGAAGGACAAGGTTGTCACACTGACCGAGCAGGGTATCGCCAAGTGCGAGCGCTTCTTCCAGATCGACAACCTCTCGGACGCGGAGAATATCGAGATCCAGAACAATATCATTCTCGCGCTCAGGGCTCACAACCTGATGCACAGGGATCAGGACTATGTCGTCAAGGATGACGAGGTGCTGATCGTCGATGAGTTCACAGGCCGCATCATGCCGGGCAGACGTTATTCCGACGGCCTGCACCAGGCGATCGAGGCGAAGGAGCATGTGAAGATCAAGAGAGAGTCCAAGACTCTCGCCACGATCACCTTCCAGAACTTCTTCAACAAGTATCGCAAGAAGTCGGGTATGACCGGTACGGCTCTGACGGAAGAGCAGGAGTTCCGCGATATCTACGGGATGGATGTTATCGAGATCCCGACGAACAAGCCTGTCGCCAGGAAGGATCTTGACGACGCTGTCTACATGACGAAGAAGGAGAAGTACCGCGCCGTCGTGGAGGCTGTCAAGGAGGCCCACGCGAAGCACCAGCCTGTCCTTGTCGGCACGATCACCATCGAGGTGTCAGAGCTTCTGTCGGGCATGCTCCGGAGAGAGGGCATCAAGCACAATGTCCTGAACGCGAAGTTCCATGAGCTTGAGGCAGAGATCGTCAAGGACGCCGGCGTCCATGACGCGGTCACGATCGCGACGAACATGGCCGGCCGCGGTACGGATATCAAGCTGGACGATGAGGCGAGGGCGGCCGGAGGCCTTAAGATCATAGGTACCGAGCGCCATGAGTCACGCCGTATCGACAATCAGCTCAGAGGACGTTCCGGACGTCAGGGCGATCCTGGTGAGTCGCAGTTCTACATTTCCCTTGAGGATGACCTGATGCGTCTGTTCGGCTCGGAGAAGATGCTCTCGACCTTTAAGGCACTCGGGGTCCAGGAGGGCGAGGAGATCAGGCATAAGATGCTCTCCTCCGCGATCGAGAGGGCTCAGAAGAAGATCGAGTCGAACAACTTCGGAATCAGAAAGAACCTGCTTGAATACGACCAGGTCAACAACGAGCAGAGAGAGATCATTTACGCGGAGAGGCGCAAGGTTCTTGACGGCGAGAACATGCGCGAGTCCATCGTCAGCATGATAGGTGAGACCGTAAGGTCGTATGTGGATATGGCCGCCGCCGGCGAGAATGACTCCGACGGATGGAACCTCCGCGAGCTGAACGATTATATACGCCAGATTATTCCTCTTCCTCCGATCACGGAGGAGTATGTACAGGGACTTGACGCCGATAAGCTGAAGGAGAAGCTGACAGCGGACGCTCTCGCGCTGTACGAGGTTAAGGAGAAGGAGCTTACGGACGCCGGCATGGACGTGCGTGAGATCGAGCGAGTGCTGCTGCTGCGCTCCGTTGACCGGCACTGGATGAACCATATTGACGATATGGACCAGCTGCGTCAGGGTATCGGACTTGCGGCCTACGGACAGAAGGATCCGAAGGTCATGTACAAGATGGAAGGCTACGACATGTTCAACGCCATGACGAGCGCTATCCAGGAAGACACCCTGAAGATGATGTACCATGTCAAGGTTCAGGAGAAGGTTGAGCGTGAGGAGGTCGCGAAGGTGACCGGTACGAACCGTGACGAGACACAGGCCCGCGCTCCGAAGAAGAGAGAAGCCAAGAAGATCTATCCGAATGACCCGTGTTGGTGCGGAAGTGGAAAGAAGTACAAGCAGTGCCACATGAGGCAGGACATGGCGAAGTGATCTTTCGGTGTGGTTTAGCAAAGATATAGGAATCAGCCGCCGGGGCGGCAGGAAAGAATAATTGTATGCTTGAATTAGATGAACTGAAAGCCCAGCTGAAGACATATGACGAGCCCATGCAGCAGATGCGCTCATCCCTTGATCTTGACAATAAGGAGAAGAGGGCTGAGGAACTGGAACGCACTATGGCTGAGCCCGGATTCTGGGAGAATCCGGAGAAGGCGCAGAAGCTCCAGAAGGAATTGGGCGCCCTGAGGAACGGCATGGAGGCCTTCGCGAAGCTTGAGAACCTGTATGAAGAGACATTGATGCTTATCGATATGGCGAACGAGGACGATGATGAGTCGGTTCTTCCGGATGTCAGGGACGATATTGCTAAGTTCCAGGAGACATTTGAATCGATGAGGATACGCACGCTGCTGTCAGGACCCTACGACGCCAACGACGCGATCGTGACCCTTCACTCCGGAGCCGGCGGGACTGAGGCGTGCGACTGGTGCAGCATGCTGTACCGCATGTACTCAAGATGGATCGACAAGAAGGATCTGTCAATGGAGATCCTGGACTATCTCGACGGAGACGAGGCCGGCATCAAGTCGGTGACATTCCAGGTAAATGGAGAGAACGCGTACGGACTTCTCAAGAGTGAGATGGGAATCCACAGGCTGGTTCGCATATCGCCGTTCAACGCCGCAGGCAAGCGGCAGACTTCTTTCGTGTCCTGTGATGTCATGCCGGACATCGAGGAGGATGTGGATATCGAGGTTAAGGACGAGGACATCCGTATCGATACCTACCGGTCAAGCGGAGCGGGCGGTCAGCATATCAACAAGACCTCATCCGCGATCCGCATCACGCATTTCCCGACGGGAATTGTCGTGACGTGCCAGAATGAGCGGTCACAGTTCCAGAACAAGGACAAGGCTATGCAGATGCTGAAGGCAAGGCTGCTCATGCTGAAGATGGAAGAGAACAGGGAGAAGGCAGCTGGCATTCGCGGAGAGGTCAAGGAGATCGGCTGGGGAAGCCAGATCAGGTCATACGTATTTCAGCCTTATACTATGGTCAAGGATCTTCGTACCGGCTGGGAGACCGGAAACGTGCAGGCGGTCATGGACGGCGACCTTGATCCGTTCATTGACGCGTATCTTAAGTGGGATTCCCTCGGCAGGCCTGACCGCAAGGCCATGTCCGCCGATTGAGC
>DFHY01000084.1:0-12246 GCA_002371345.1 Lachnospiraceae bacterium UBA3711 | reverse complement strand
AATGAGTTGAAGTGTTGAGATGCGGCGGTATATGTTTTCTATGGAGGTAAGATATGGGTATTATCAGAGCTGCTGTCGGTTCGGTAACAGGTGCTCTCAGCGACCAGTTCCTTGAGGTTGTTGAGCCGGTCAACATGGGCGCGCAGACGCTTATGACACAGGGAAAGCTGAAGAACAAGAGCGGATTCGCGTCGAGCGATATCATTTCCAACGGATCATGCGTCCACGTATATGACAATCAGTTCATGATTCTGACTGACGGCGGAAAGATCATCGACTATACGGCTGAGCCGGGCTACTTCATCATAGACAATTCCTCTGCGCCGTCCCTGTTCCAGGGACAGTTCAAGGCCAGCCTGAAGGATGTCTGGGAGAGATTCAAGTTCAACGGATCATCTCCGCAGTCCCAGAAGGTGTTCTTCATCAACACACAGGAGATCAAGGGCATCAAGTTCGGCACCCGCAACGCCATCAATTACTTCGACAATTTCTACAACGCCGAGCTGTTCCTCAGAGCGTTCGGAACCTATTCTATCCAGGTCACGAACCCGCTTCTGTTCTACGCGAACGCGTGCCCGCGCAACGCGACCCAGCTTGAGGTTGCGGATATCAACGAGCAGTACCTGAACGAGTTCCTCGAGGCTCTGCAGGCCGCGATCAACCAGATGAGCGCGGACGGAGAGCGCATCAGCTTCGTCGCGTCCAAGAGCACCACGCTGTCCAAGTATATGGCGGATGTGCTGGATTCGACGTGGAATGATCTCCGCGGTATCGAGGTCGTATCGGTCGGCATCGGATCCATCTCCTACGACGAGGAGTCCCAGAAGCTTATCAACATGCGCAACCAGGGCGCTATGATGCAGGATCCGACTATCCGCGAGGGCTATGTCCAGAGCGCCGTCGCCCAGGGGCTTCAGAACGCGGGATCGAATCCGGCAGGCGCCGGAGCCGCGTTTATGGGCATGGGCATGGGTATGAACGCCGCAGGCGGCTTCATGCAGTCCGCGAGCGCCACGAACGCGGCCCAGATGCAGCAGCAGGCCCAGGCGGCGCCGGCAGCTGCGCCTCAGGCGGAAGCAGCGGCTGCGGGCGGACCGAGAGTGAAGCAGCCGGGCGAATGGTTCTGCCCGGAGTGCGGGACCCTGAACGGCGGCAAGTTCTGCATGAACTGCGGCACCAAGAAGCCGGAGTGATCTCAGGAAACACTGATTAATCAGCGTTTCCCTTATTCAGAAACGGAATGGAGTTGAAGGATGGATATAGTTTGTCTGGATGTGGAAGGCGTTCTGGTTCCCGAGATATGGATCGCTTTTTCTAAGGCGAGCGGAATAGACGAGCTGAAGAGAACGACGAGGGATGAGCCGGATTACAATAAGCTGATGAACTGGAGGCTCGGTATCCTGAAGGAGCACGGGCTTGGCCTGAAGCAGATTCAGGATGTCATCGCGACGATTGATCCGCTTCCCGGCGCGAAGGAGTTCCTTGACGAGCTTCGGTCCATGACGCAGGTGATCCTGATATCTGACACATTTACGCAGTTTGCCTCTCCGCTGATGGAGAAGCTGGGGCGCCCGACTCTGTTCTGCAATACACTTGAGGTCGGGGATGACGGGATGATAGAAGGGTTCCGCATGAGGATAGAGAACTCCAAGCTGAGCACCGTGAAGGCGCTCCAGTCGATCGGATTCGACACGATCGCAGCGGGAGACTCCTACAATGACCTTGCGATGATCCGCGCGAGCCGTGCGGGGTTCCTGTTCAGGAGCACACCGAAGATCATCGCCGACAATCCTGATATTCCTGCCTTTGAGGAGTATCCTGATTTCCTCGGCGCTATCAAGGATGCGCTGAAATAGAAAAAGTACCGCAAGCGGCAAAGCTCTTCTTAACTTTGTCGTTTGCCGCGTGGGATTCGCGCCGCCTTAAGGCGGCATACTTCCTTTTCGAATATGCCACAGGAAAGGGAGCCGGACAATTCATTTTGCCCGGCTCCCGATTTTTTCATTCATCTTCAAACAGGAGCAGTAAATCTGCTTTCCGGGCGACCTTAAAAAAAGTGGCGTCCTCATGATGTCCGTTGTACAATTACAGTAACAGGAGACAATATGGAGGTGCCGGTTATGACCATACAGGCTGAAAAGCGTGTCAGTACGGATACGCTGATGAAGAGTCTCTTTCGCACAAAGAAGCTGGGTAATTTCATGAAGCATTATGGAAACAGACTGGAGGATGGTAATATCAGTGAGTATCTGACACAGTACTGCCGGGAGCATGGGCGCAGCATATCAAAGGCAATTCGAGACGCGCAGATCGACCGAAGCTATGGTTACCAGATCTTCCGGGGCATCAGGATTCCATCAAGAGACAAACTGCTCCAGCTGGCGTTTGGCCTGCGTATGAGTGTGGAGGACGCGGGGAAGATGCTTCGCGAAGCCGGCAAGAGTCCGTTATATCCAAGAATCCGGCGGGACGCAGTGCTGATCTTTTGCCTGAAGGAGAAGAAGTCACTGGAAGAAGCACAGGAACTTCTGGCGCAGTATGAGATCTCGATGCTTGGGGAGGTCGACACCTGAAGCGGAGGTCACATGCTGTTTTGCCATTGCATCAGCAAGAAGATATCCATGCAAAATGATATCAGAGTGAACAATAACACAGGGAGGAGAAGCGAAGGGAAGGACGGAAACAGACGGGCAGCATCGCGCACAATGATATGATGCAGGATGAAAAGAAGTCTCAGAGTTTTGGACGCAGGGAGGAAGGAAGAGCGCTGCAGATCCCGGGAATTCAGGAAGAGGACAGATACCCGCAGGAGCTCACGAAGCGTTTTGAGTTGGTAGAGCTGCTCTCCATGACAGAGGATTCCGAGACGATACTGGCGCGGGAGCGGGACACGGACCGGATGTGTGTGGCGAAGTGCTATCTTCCGGAAAGCCCGCTGTATGATAAGACAGAGCCGGAGGGGATCAGGAATCTGAGCGCGGATCTTCTGCCTGCATTTGTGGCGGAATACCAAAGTGCGGCCATGCGCTGTATCCTGCGGGAATACATCCTGGGACAGAGTCTGGCAAAGGTCAAAAAGGAAAGATCCTTCTCCGACACAGAGATCATGCAGATCGGCATACAGCTGTGTGATCAGCTGATCGTCCTTCACAGCCAGAATCCGCCGGTGATTCATCGGGACATCAAGCCGGAGAATGTGATTCTCCGCCCGGACGGGAAGGTGTCACTGATTGACTTCGGGATCGCAAGACAGTCGGATCCGGCAGGCAGCGCAGTGCGGACATCCGATACGGTTGTCCTTGGCACGAGCGGCTATGCGCCTCCGGAGCAGTACGGGTTTGCACAGACGGATGAACGGTCAGATCTGTACTCTCTGGGTGTGCTTCTGAGCGGATTGAAGACTTCTTCACGGGCTTCTTCGGATGCGGAAGCGCATACAGAGCCAATTCCGGATAAGGAAGCTGCTGCTCCCCGCAGAACGGCGTTAAAAGAGGAGAGAAATCGGACCGCGTTGGACAAGGTGCTGCAGCGCTGCACGGCATTTGACCCCGCGTATCGCTATCAGAGTGCGGATCAGCTGAAAGAAGCCCTGCAGAAATCGGATCCGGCTATGAGCAGAAGAAAGCATATGTTCCTGTTGTGCGGAGTGCTGGCTGGCGCAGCCGCCATTTGCTTAGGGATCTTTTTTGCGGTGAGAAGGACCCGGACTGTACCGGAGTTTGCGGAGCCTTTGATTGAGGAAGCGGCACGACAAAATCTCGGTTTGACGCAGGATGATCCTCTGACGAAGGATCTGCTCGCGCAGGTACAGGGGATCTACATCGTTTCGGACCGTGTCCTGCCGGACGCGGATGCATTTTACCCTGCTGTCAATGATATGTATGCTTCCGGCGGAGTTGTGCACGGACCGGTATCCTCGCTGGAGGATCTGGCACTGATGCCGCAGATCGGGGAGGTATGCATCGCCGCGGAGGAATTGAAGGACATATCAGTCCTGAGCGGATGCCGGCAGCTGGGCAAGGTGGAGCTGAAGCACAATTATATAGAGGACATTACGCCGCTCAAAGGACTGGACAAGCTTACCTCCGTCGGGATCAACGACAATCCGATCCGGGACATTTCTCCCCTGAAGGACTGCCCGGCTCTCGCATTCCTGGATGTGCGTGATATCAGGAATTATGATCCTACGGTATTCGCTCAGCTGGGGAACTTTGATTATCTGGATATCTCCAATCCGACGCGAAGCTACGACTATCTGGATGGGAAGAGCATTCTTGTGCTCAAGCTTGCATGGACCGGTCTTGATACGCTGGATGCGCTTGACAATATCGCAAGGCTGGAAGAGCTTGACATCTCACACTCCAATGTCACCGACCTGTCAAAGCTGGCCGTGCACACCGGACTGAAGCGGCTCAATCTTGCAAGTCTTGCGGTGGATGACCTGAGTGTACTCAAAGAGCTGCCGCAGCTGGAGGAAGTAGTGCTGAGCCCGGAGATGGAACCGCTGCTCGAGCCGATGGGAGAGATGGCATGTTCGGTGAGATATGAAGGATAGACAAGCGGCAAGGCTCAATGAGTTACTGCTTATTCAAACTGTGGCTGCAAGCCCCGGATGTTCGCCGGAGCGGTTCCATAAAACATCGTTTATCTTGAAAGAATATTATGTCTGACGTATTATGGAACTACTACTATACGAGGAGGATATGGCTATGGATTATGCTGTTTCACGGGACACAGTGATTGTAACTCGCGGAGAGATACAGACAAGAAGAAAGCTGTCTCCTTCAGTCAAGAAGAGGCAGGAGTTTCTAAAAACACATAGCTTTAATGTGGGTCTGAATAAGGATACGCATGCTGTTGACGTAAAGATTACAGAAAAGCGGTCATGGCATGAATAGGATTACAATGCTTGATGCCAGCTTGCAAAAGCTGGCATTCTCGTTCAATAGCGGAAACATTGTATTGGACAATTTTCTTCGGAGTGAAGAGGCTATAAATCCTTATGTGGGAAGAACATATATATGGCTGTCTGACGATCAAACGCATATAATAGGCTATTACAGCATATGCACTGGGTGTATTATGTAAGATCAGGATGGCCGTATGCTGAAGATAGGCGGATCAGTTCATATAAATGATTTTGCTGTCGAAGAGAAGTACCATGGATGGAAAATGGAAGAAGACGGTGAGGAATACAATCTGTCCGATGTTTTATTAATGGACTGTATGACAAGAATTAGTACATTGAATGAGCAGATAGGCTTTTCTTTTATCACCTTGAATTCAACGGATCGGGGATATTCTTTGTACAAGAGGAACGGGTTTGATGAAATTGAAGATGACATGTTTCTGCCATCTTCTAAAGAAGAGGAAAAATGCAGGGCGATGTATTATGCATTGGAATATGAACTGTAGTTAACGGATGCCATTCATCTTTAAAGCGGCAACAAAAATAATGACCTATACAGGAATCACTTCGGTGGTTCCTTTTTTGATGCATTTTAAGCGACTGAAGGAAAGGAGGAAAGTCGGTAATCCCATGCTGAAGATGGCAGTTAGCTTCTAGGTGGTTTACGGAATTACGGACTGTATTGTGGCTTTAGTGAATACGGTAAATGTGGATGCCTCGGCTTCAGGACTTTTGACCTTTACATCATATTATTATCAACAGAAAGATGGTGAGCAATATGGCTTTAAATCCTTAACCTTTATTAACAGCAGATACTAAGACAGCAGTGATTATCGGAAATCCTGTGTACCCGAAAGGCATGAGAGCCCTTGGGACGCAGGCTTTTTCTGCCGCCTGGAAAAGGTCTGGGCGCAGTTCCGACAAGGCGGAATGGATTGTGTGCTAGCAGCACACCATTTCCCAAAAGCCCCATACTATACTATTTGCAAGAGCACAGCATTCTGAGATGGCGCATGACCCGGATGGGTGGGCTTGCTGATCCAAAGCAAGGCAGGGTGCTGCACTGCGCGGATACCTGTTTCATGCTCAGGCGATTCGTGCAGGAGGATGACTCCTATGAATCTGACTATGATACCTGAGAAGGAGGAGGAAAACATGAAAAAGCGGATGATGGCAGTTTTGATGGCGGGATTGCTTGCATTCTCCAATTGTGCACCAATCTGGGCAGAAGAGAATCTTTCGGATACAGGCAGACTGGAAGAAGAGGAAGTGACAGAGGCAGGTTTTCCTGAAGAGAAGACAGAGGAAGCCTTGGAAGAATTGGTGGATTCTGACGGAAATACTGGGTCAGACGACACGGTAGGGGAATTGTTCGAAGAAGGGGAGGATACTATCGCGGACAGACCGGATGGCGTTGAAGCATGGCCGGAAGACTTGAAGGAGGAACAACAGATCGTTGACGGATCCGGGGAGGAGCCGGAACCTATGATCGTATCAGGGGAAGAGCCGGAACCTGCAAGCGCATCAGGGGAAGAGCCGGAACCTGCAAAGGCATTCGGGGAAGAGCCGGAACTCGTAGTTGCATCCGAGGAAGGGCAGGATTCTGCAGATGGGTTCGGGGAAGAACAGAAGCTTGAAATTGCATCAGAAGGTGATCTTGCTTCTGAACTGTTGGGAGAAGATTTGAACGCAGCATCAGAAGGGGAGGAAGATGAGGCCGACGGGAATGTCAGAGAAGAATATGACTTTGAGCAAGACCGGGATTTGCTTCCCGGCTGGGACGGTACGATCGCAGGCTCCCGGGAGGTCTGGGTTGAGAACAGTGAAGATCCGGATGGCCATGGTGAGCAATACTATGTTACAGCTGTTAATGTGAAAGACGGGGAAGATCTGCTCGATGACTTCCATCGCGATGAAAACAGCGAGGATTATTGGTGGTATTACAGGATCAAAGATGATGCTTTCGGTACCGTGACGTTCCGGATTCAGTATAAGGATCTGCATGATGTTACAAAGGAGTATGAGGCTCATCTCTATATAGGCGCAGATGTATTCGAGGTCTATATGGACAGCGTGGACAAGCGGCACAACGGACTTCCCGGGGATACGTTTGACCTGTTTGCCGATGCCAGGCATAAGTATCTGGATGCAGAAAAAATATACCATGAGGATCGAGAGGGCCTTACCTATGTGTGGTCGATTGATAAGGGCAGTGAGTATGCAGAAATCACGCAGGACAACGAGTATCCTTCAAAAGCGATTCTGAAGCTGAAGGAGCTGCCATCTGAATCGGAAGAGATATGGGAAGAAATAAGAGTCAATGTACATGTCTTTTATGGGGAGTCGGCGACAGAACGCTGTCATGATGAGAGAGGCTTCTTTGTATCAAAAGATTATACAGATATTGTGCCGACTATGCTGAATGAGAATCTCGGCATCGGACGGTCTGTGACGGAATCATTCTCTGTGAAGACGCATCGGCTTGGAGGAACAGCAGCGGACGGGTACGATGAAAATGGTGTAAGAACGATTGGTGATGCCGTATTCTCTTTGTACTTTGATGAAAATGCGCTTGAGATTACGGAAAACGAGGTGGCTCTGAGCAACGGAGGTACTGCTGCCGGCAATACCATTACGATCAAAAGAAAGACAGACTGGGACACAAACCTGCACATCCATGCGGAATGGAAAGAAAACGGTAATATCCGGCAGGTGGACAGGGAATATCATTTTAATGGCCTGGATTATGACATCTGGTTTGAGCAGCATGATCAGAAAGCTTTTACAGACGCGTTAAAGGCGGAGATGAGCCTGAACACAGAAAGCCTGGGAGAGGGATGGCAGAACTATTTCGATCTTTGTCTCATGGTTGGCGTCTGGGAGCAGGATAGCTGGGGAACACTTCTGACAGAAGGGGTGGACTATACCGTTTCTCAAGAGGAAGATGAGAGCGTTATACGGTTTCTCAATATCGGGAATCTTTTTGAAAAGACAGACGGAAAAGACGTTCGGGCGGTGGCAGAACTCTTTGTCAAAGGTTCGGAGGGAGAAAGACTGCGGGATACGGATGCCTGGCTGCATCTGCATGAGCCGGAGATAGACGATTATTGGGAAGACGAAAACCAGTTCCCGGGAGACGGATTCTTTATCAAAAAAGATGAGGGCCGCATGCTCAGAGTCTGGAATGCCGATTATCCGAATGAGAAGCGGCTGCATGCAGTCGTGAAAAACGTGAGTATCGTATCTGACAAGGATGCGTACGACACACGGGATGCCGTGACGGCTGCATACAAGGAAGAGGCGGCCGGATGGGAATTCCGGGCAATCCGCGGCGGCGAGGCGGAGATAACTTTGACGCTGGAGCTTAAGGATGGTGAGACTCTTTATAAAGAGATCCAACAGACCTTCATGGTCTGGGTCGACGACTTCCGGGCATATATTGATCTGCAGACCTCTACCGGGAGCGACCGGCTTCTGACCGGCAGCACGATCAAGATCCTGCCGGTAACCAGTGCCGAAGAGCAGGATCGGAATACCGGAGAAAGACGGGAGGTGGATGTCTCCAGAAACGAGATCCGGTATGAGGTTCGGGTCGAATGGATGGACGACAACTGGCTGGATCAGAATAATATGGATTGGGAGACTGCGGCTGAATATGACAGGTTCTGGACCGCGAAGGATGCGAAAGGCAACAAACTGAAACTGGAAAAAGGTTATTTCAGCGATGACGAAGACGACCTTTGGTATACCGTCACGGTCGGAGGGGAAGACCGGTCGCTCACGATAAAGAGCATTGCGGGAGAAAACGGAACACCCGCAATGGATATTAAGGTTCGGGCCCGGCTGCTTGACCGGGATGAGGAGAATCCCGCTAATGAGTGGCAGATTGCGGAGACGGAGCGGTCATTATTCGTCGATGACACAAGCCTTGAGATTCAGCTGGCGGATGAATGGGACAGAAGTCTTCCGGTTGGAGGAATTGCTTCTCTGAATCCTTCAGTGTGCCAGTTGAAGGAGGGAGAAGCTCAGGTACCATATGAGGGGAACAATATCTACTACGTTCTGGAATGGGACGATCAAAGCGGATTAAATGAGGATGATCCGCCCCTCTTCAACGATGAAGAAGATCGCCCGGACGTGATCATAAAGGATCAGGGCGGGAATGTTCTGAGAGGAGGACATGGAAGCGGAACAGGCCCCTTTACCGTTCAGCGTATTGCAGACTGGGACTGCGGCTTTGACCTGATCGCTTTTGAGAAAGTGGAAGGTGAGGAAGACAGGGAACTGATCAGAAAACGCCTGTACTTTGACCGTTTTGACGCCGGTGTCAGTTTCACCGTAACGCCACCCCGCACCGGAGCTGCAGTTCCCCGCTTCTATACAGATGAATCGTTCTCGGCAGAGTATAATGTCTCCGGACTGAAGGCATTGGAGCAAGCAGGCTATCCTGTAACCTGGAATGTCGCGGCGGGGAGATGGCAGTGGAGCGAAGAGAATAAGCAGGATGAATTTGTCCCTCTTTCCACATATGAGATCAAAACGGAGGGAGAAGAAGCCGGAAGAAGGATCGACGAGTCGAAGGCTCCATTTACATTCCGTACGGATGAACTGGGCGGCAATGGGCTTTCATTGGTGGGCGGCGAACGCCTGACACAGGTCTGGAACGCGCTTCGCTATGAATACAATCCGTATGGCGACGAAGTGACCGGGTTTGACCTGCGGCTGACCGCTGAGCTGAACGGAATCACGATCGCGGATGAGACATACGGGATTCAGATTGCCGGCGGCATTTACTCTATGGAGGATGATGAAGCCTGGACATTGCCCGGAAAAGGCTTCTACTATACGGATGGTAAGGCGCAGTTCTACGCGGAAGATTCCACTAATCAGTGCGAGGATCCGGACAGCGATGAACGCGGCAGGTACTATGAGGTGACGATCTCAAAAATTGAGGTTATAAAGGTTTCTGAAGGCGATGAGGGGGCGCTCGTTCCGGTGCAGGAAGGGAATGACTGGTTTATCCGTGCGGAAAAACCGGGACATGCCCTGATTAAATATACATTTAATGGAGTTGACGGGATTACAGAGCACTGCACTTGGCTGCATGTGTCGGATACCGTATATTGGACGGAAGCAAAGGACTATTACAATTTGCTCGTTGGTGAGAGGGATATCCAGATCAATGTTGAAATGTACATGGATTCTTATAATTCTGAAACAGGAGAATATGCTACGCAGACAGTTCCAAAGAAGGAGTATACAATTCAATATTTCGATGTCGATGACAGCAGGATATCCATCGATTCAACCAACAATATGATAAGTGCTCTTGCACGAACAGGGGAGACAGGGTTCCGGCTTCATGTCCGTCATAACGGCGGTTATGAGGAAGATCTGTGGATCAATGTATCCATAAATACTTCACGTGGCGCAGTTGACATCAGCGATGAGGCGACGCTCTATGCCGCACCCGGAGAAACCTATACCATTCAGGATTTGATGTCGCAGAATCTGCTTCCGGCGAAGATGCTGATTCAGTCCATGCAGAATCCGGAAGGCGTTGAGGCATCGATCAAGCGCTTCTGGTTTGACGGCGGGAATCCGTTCCTGTTTGCATTCGAGGGACCGGAAAATGAACCAGACGACACGGTAATCGTCTCAGCAGACGCATTGGCGCGCAGCGCCGAAGGAGAGACTGTTGAGGAAGAGATCTGGGTCCATGCACGGGAAGCAACGGGACACGAAGCGAATGATACATTAAAAGTTGTCATTCACGCGCATGCGGATCATCTGAACAAACAGGAAGCGACAATGCCGGCCGGCTCCGTGGATGGCCATGCCGGATACTGGCAGTGTGATCTTTGCGGGAGACTCTTCACAGATGAAGCTGCATCCGGGGAGCTGAGCCGGCAGGAACTTTCCAAGGTGGACTCCGTGTGGAACAAGCTTGCCAGATTAAATGAAAACGCCGGGGTGAGTGAGAAAGCCTCCGTGACAGCGGCCCGTACGGCTTACAATTCCCTGAGCGCAAATCAGAAGAAACTGATCAGCGCACAGGTTCTTTCGAAGCTGACCAATGCAGAGAACTCCGTCAAGAAAGCGGAGCAGGCTGCAGCAGACGAGGCGGCCCGTAAGAAGCGCGAGGCGGAAGCAGCTGCCGAGGCAGCTCGTAAGAAGCGTGAGGCGGAAGCGGCCGCACAGGCTGCCAGAGCCGCTGAAGCTGCGCGCCTCCAAGCTGCACGGTCGGCGGCACAAGCAGCCGCACAGGCAGCGGCACAAGCAGCCGCTCAGGCTGCGGCACAGGCTGCAGCTGAGCAGACTAACATCACGATCCGCCAGGTGCCTGTGCTGAAAAAGGCAAAGGCCGCCGCCAAGGGCAAGGCTGCCATCACCTGGAAGAAGCTGAAGAAGACAAAGAAGACGAAAGCGCTCTGGAAACAGATCAAGAGCATTGAAGTGCAGTACAGTACAGATCCGAATTTCAGGAATGATGTTTTTAAAAGATCTGTCGGGAAGGGGAAGGATAAGTTAGCACTGAAAGGCTTGCAGAAGAGTACTGCCTACTACGTGCGGATTCGATATACGGATGGCGCAGGAGGGTATTCTGAGTGGAGCGCAGTTAAGAAGATGGTAACGAAGAAAAAATAATAATTCCTGGTTACCCGGGAGGATTTGTTTCGCAGTGCCACTATCCAATATCAGTATGGCTTGTACGTGCCGGTCAGGTTCATATAGTAGTTCGCCCTTATGACATTCAGATACGGCAGAACCCAGACAAGCCCCAGTCCGAGGCTGACTATACACAGAGCGAAGTATCCGATCAGTGACAGATGGAGCCGGAAATACCCGATCACATTTCCGGACATCAGGGAACGGCTCCTGGACAGGCACTCCCGGGCGCTGTATTCCTGATGGTCAATGTACAGAAAGAGCGCCTGGCTCAGAGGGAAAGCTATAAGAAGCTCCAGCCCGATCAGACTGACGATGCCGCCGAAGGTCAGCAGGAAGATGGCCAGAACAGATACGGCAGTGCCGGTGCCGATGCCGAAAGCTCCAACATAGAGCAGGTTGGAGACACAGACGGTAAACGGCGCCAGGCATACAGTCTCAACCAGCGCCAGTATGGCACAGAGCTTGAATGCCTTCGCGGTATCATATCTGAACGGCAGAAAGAGGTCGCTGACTGACACGCGGTTGTAGCGTGCTATATTCAGCGACATAAAGTACTGGCCTGCCTGGAACATCTTTGCCAGTATCATAACCACGTAATCCAGAAGCAGATCAATGACAATCAGAAGAACGAAGCCTGCCCTGCCGGAAGGCGCCGCCACGAAAGA
>DFHY01000124.1:2078-12993 GCA_002371345.1 Lachnospiraceae bacterium UBA3711 | reverse complement strand
GGCAGGGCTGACGCTGCCCTGGCGGCGTCACTGTTCCATTACAAGGAACTGAAGATCAGTGAGGTCAAGGGATATCTGAGAGAGAATGGAGTCCCTGTGAGACTGCAGGGATGATGCGGGAGATAATCTATGGGCGCGATAAATAATGACTGGCTGGAGCCCCTTTCGGCTGAGTTCAGGAAACCATATTACGCGAGGCTGTATAAGCTTGTAAGTGAGGAATATGCGAAATACCAGGTTTTTCCTCCTGCAGGAGAGATCCTTAACGCCTTTCACTATACGCCTCTGCATGAGGTTAAGGTTGTCATACTGGGACAGGATCCATACCATGAGACAGGACAGGCACACGGGCTGAGTTTCTCTGTCAAGCCGGGAGTAAAGATTCCGCCTTCTCTGGAGAACATCTATCAGGAGCTTCATGATGATCTGGGATGTTTCATTCCCGACAACGGCTGTCTGACAAAATGGGCCGGCCAGGGTGTGCTGCTTCTGAACTCCGTACTGACTGTTCGGGCACATCAGGCATTCTCCCATGCCTCATTCGGATGGCAGACATTTACTGACGCGGCTATTCAGGCCGTGAACAGGGAAGACAGACCGGTCGCATTTATCCTGTGGGGCAGAAGCGCACAGGAGAAGAGTTCCATGCTTGACAATCCTAAGCATCTGATTCTGAAGAGCCCTCATCCGAGTCCGCTCTCTGCATACAGGGGATTCTTTGGCAGCCGTCCGTTTTCCAAGGTTAATCATTTTCTGGAATCCAACGGAGAGACTCCGATAGACTGGCAGATCGAGAACATGAATTCGTGAGCGATCGAGCTGTCAGTTCATCACAGGCTGCCGAAAAAGGTCCATTTCGCCTCGATACCATTGATATCACATATATATTAAGAGATTCATATATATTGCCAGTTTACCTGAGGGACAGGAAGGTGCTATGATGCGTGCATAGCAATTCCTGTTTTTTTCATTTCTATAAACTTATCTTTTACACATCTGAGAAGGAGGTATTCTGTCTGATATGGATTACAATTGCTTTTTGAAAGAGATACTGCGCTGCATCAACGAGATAATGCCGAAAGGCAGTATGGCTGAGATTCAGACGACACGGAAGAACAACGGCGTGCTTCTTGACAGCCTCATTATCCGGAAACCGGACGATATGGTCTGTCCTAATATTTATCTGGGGCCGTTCTATGATGAGTATCGGAACGGGGCGTCTGTCGGGAAGGTTGTCTCCGATATACTTGACGCATATATGGCGGCGGAACCTGCAAGACAGATTGAAGCCGATGAGCTGATCAACCATGATGTGATATGCCGGAATGTTGTGTACCGGCTTATCAACTATGATTGTAATTCAGGACTTCTGGATGGCATACCACACGAACAGTTTCTTGATCTTGCCCTTATCTATTATGTGCTGGTGCATATAGATGGGATAGGGGAAGGAGCGGTCATGGTGAGGAATGATTTCCTTGATTATTATTCGCTTACCGGCGCGCAGCTCAGGGAGTCGGCATACAGGAACACGCACAGACTTCTTCCTTCCGACTTTCTGAAGATCACGGACCTTCTCAGGGAATATGGGGAGAAGAGCGGGGCGAAGTCATACTCGGATATTGCTCTGGAGGAAGACTCTGAGGCGGCTTCTCTGTATGTCCTTACGAATAAGAGCCGTCAGTTCGGAGCATATTATATGACGGATATTGAACTGCTCTCAGGGATTGCTGCCAGATTGAACACTGACCTGTATATTCTTCCGAGTTCGGTACATGAGTGCATGGTCGTTCCGGCTGATATGTGGGACGAGCCTGAGACGCTGTCGTCAATGGTGAGAGAGATCAATCACTCTCATGTGTCGAAGGATGAGTTTCTGTCTGACACTGTCTACCGGTTCATCAATGAGGAAAAACGAATGAAGATCGCCGTATAGGCTGCGGATCTTACGATGATAGTAAGATGATGGGGGAGATGTAAAAGTCACCTTTGTTGTCTTGTTGAAAGAGGGGCCGGCGTAATGTCGGCCCCTTTCATTTGCTCAAGTACTTGCTCAAGTAACTCGATAAAACCCTTGATATTACTGGATGTTAAACGCATCTGGAGGGAATCGAACCCCCGCCACACGGTACCGGAAACCGTTGCTCTATCCCCTGAGCTACAGATGCAGTTCTAAGACCTGACAATAGTACCACACAGAGGAGGTAAAGTCAAAGAAGAATAATTTGCTTTTTTCATACCAACCTTTTATAATGAATGTTAAGTTTCCGGGGGATATGAGATCGTTAGAACACAGTTGAGAATTTGTATTTCTGGGGGGTTGGCATGTTGGATAATTTCAGAGAATGGCTGTCGGATAATCTGCGCTATGTCCTGCTCGGACTGGCTGTTATACTGGTGATCATTATAGGAATATGCATTTTCCGGCTTGTCGGCGGTTCCTCTTCCAGCAAGTCAGGCTCCGGAAAGACTGCTACTGCTTCGGATTCGTCAGCCGGCAGCGAGAAAAGCACTGAGAAGACTCCTGTCAACATCAGCGCTCCTGACGCCGGGGAAGGCCTTACCATTAACGATGAGCCTCTTCTGAACCTTACAAAGAAGTACTATAACGCGGTTTCTTCCGAAGATGAGGCGACACTGGCTACGATTGTTGAGCCGTGGAATGATACGGTGAAGAGTGAGGCATTTGCCCTGAACGATAAGTTCAAGAGCTTTGACAACATAACCACATATTCAAAGGATGGACCGGAGGATAATTCCTGGCTGGTGTACGTGTACTGTGAGTGCAGGATAGACGGAGTTGATTCTGGTATACCTACTCTGCTGAATCCTCTTGTTGTGATCACAACCGACAGTTCTGATCTGAAGATAGCGTCCAACCGTGATGATTATGCTGACTTTATCAACGAGTCAAACGCGAGTGATGATGTTCAGGCGCTGATCAATGAGGTTAACCGGCAATATGAGGAACTGAAGAATTCTGACAGCCAGGTTCAGAACTATGGCTCGGGTACAGCCTCCTCAGATACTGCCCAGGAGTCTACAGAGAGCGCAGCGTCCAACAGCACCAGTACTACGGGTACATATGGGACGGCGACCGCGACCGACGGTGTCAATATCAGGTCGGAGGCCAGCACGAACGGCGCTGTGCTCGGAACACTGTATCCCGGACAGGAAGTCAACATCGTATCGAGAGAGGGAGACTGGACGCATATCACATTTACGGATCCCTCAAGCGGAAGTACGATCGACGGTTATGTTTCCAACAGCTATCTGAACATGGGCTGATACAAACCTCGTCACCGGCTTCACTGCATAACTGACATTAAAACTGCCGCAAGAGTCTTGCGGCAGTTTTTTAGAAGAATTGACAAAGGAAAGCGCTGATTAAACCGGCGTTTCCTTAAGTCGGATCGGACGGCAGATGAGATTGAACAAATACCTCAGCGGGCATGGCGTATGCTCGCGCCGGGAGGCAGACCGGCTGATAGCGGAAGGAAGAGTGAGCGTGAACGGAGCCACGGCATCAATCGGCCAGACTGTGACAGATGAAGATGTTGTAGAGGTCAGCGGAAGAAGGGTGCAGGAGGAGGTCCGTGAGATCTTTCTCGCCGTGAATAAGCCAAGAGGTGTGGTTGTCACAACTGACCGCAGGTTCGGCGACCGTGTCCTTGAGGATCTTGTATCAGGAACCGGGCGTGTATTCGCGGTGGGGCGTCTGGATAAGGAGTCAGAGGGCCTGATACTGATGACAAATAACGGCGATG
Source organism: Lachnospiraceae bacterium UBA3711 (assembly GCA_002371345.1). Taxonomy (GTDB): domain Bacteria; phylum Bacillota; class Clostridia; order Lachnospirales; family Lachnospiraceae; genus Porcincola. The sequence goes on along the minus strand of DFHY01000124.1, from coordinate 9,226 downwards.
TCTCGAACCTGATCCAGAAGGCACGGTCATTTCATGAGAAAGAGTACGAGGTATCGGTGAACAGGGCGCTGACTCCGGAGTTTCTGAAGAGTATGCGGTCAGGGGTCCGCCTGGAAGAACTCGGACGTACTACCCGTCCGTGCAGTGTGCGGCAGACTGGCCCTGCCAGCTTCAACATCATTCTGACAGAGGGTATGAACAGACAGATCAGGCGTATGTGCATGACACTTGGCTATGAGGTTACGTCTCTTAAGCGGATACGGGTGATGAATATACTGCTTGGAGATCTTCAGGCAGGCAGCTTCCGCCGCCTTACAGAGGATGAGATACGGGAGCTTAAAGCACAGCTGCGGCCGTGCTCAGAGCGGATGAAGTGAGTCCGCCGCCGTAATCCGGTATTTAAGAGGAACATGCTTTTTCAGCACGCCGGATGCTGCCGCGCACACGGGCACATTTCCTTCGGGGCGGCATTATGCAACTGATGATATGGTATTGGGAAGGCGTATGGATATGGCAGAAGATAAGAAGATGTCCCGCATGAAAGAACTCGTAGGGATTCTTGATAAGGCCAGCAGGGCTTATTACACGGAAGACCGCGAGATCATGAGCAATCTCGAGTTCGATACTCTCTATGACGAGCTGGAGAAGCTGGAACAGGAGACGGGGATCGTCCTGGCATCAAGCCCGACGCACCGTGTCGGCTATGAGGCTGTGGATGAGCTTCCCAAGGAAGAGCATGAGAAGCCCATGCTGTCGCTCGCAAAGACTAAGGACCGCGAAGCTCTGAGAGCATTTATCGGAGAACACAGAACGCTGATATCCTGGAAGCTCGACGGACTGACTGTGGTCCTCACATATCGTGACGGCGAGCTGGTCAAGGCTGTTACACGAGGCAATGGAGTAATCGGAGACGTCGTCACGGCGAACGCGAGAACATTCCGGAATATCCCGCTGAGAATTTCATACAGGGGAGAACTTATCCTTCGCGGGGAGGCTGTCATATCTTATCCTGATTTTGACAGAATCAATGAGTCTTTGGGTGAGAGCGCAGCGCGTTATAAGAATCCGCGCAATCTGTGCAGCGGCTCGGTGAGACAGCTGTCAAGTGAGGTGACGGCGGGACGCAGCGTCAGGTTCTACGCATTTGCTCTGGTGAAGGCTGACGGAGAAGACTTTCACAATTCAAGACAGGAGCAGTTTGAGTTCCTTCGGCGCCAGGGCTTTGAGACTGTCGAATACAGGATTGCCGACAGCGGGAATCTGGATGAAGTTTTTTCATACTTTGAAGAGAAGATCCGTACGTATGAGATACCGTCTGACGGACTTGTCGCGTTGTATGATGACATCGCCTATGGCGATTCGCTCGGCAATACAGCGAAGTCTCCCAGAAATGCTATGGCTTTCAAGTGGCAGGATGAGCAGGCGGTCACTCGCCTGCTTGAGATCGAATGGAGCGCGTCGAGAACCGGGCTTATCAATCCCGTCGCCATATTTGAGCCGGTTGAGCTTGAGGGCACCACGGTTTCAAGGGCAAGCGTCCACAATGTCAGCATCCTTGAGGAGTTTGAGCTGGGGATCGGTGATCAGATCAGCGTCTATAAGGCGAATATGATAATACCGCAGATAGCGGAGAACCTGACGAGATCAGGCCCGGTATCCATTCCGGAGATATGTCCGGTATGCGGAGGGCGCACTTCGATCCACAGCACTCAGGGAACCAGAACTCTGTTCTGCGAAAACCCTGAATGTACCGCAAAGAAGATAAGGTCATTTGCGCAGTTCGTATCCCGCGACGCTTTGAACATTGAAGGAATGTCAGAGATGACGCTTGAGAAGTTCATCGGCAGGGGATTCATCCACAGCTTCGCGGATCTGTTCCGTCTGAAGAGGTGGGAGAAAGAGATCATCGCAATGGAAGGCTTCGGGGAAAAGAGCGCCGAGAACCTTGAGCAGAGTATAGAGAGAGCCAGGGATACAACTCTTCCGCGCCTTCTGTTTGCGCTTGGCATACCGAATATCGGCACAGCCAACGCCAGGGTCATAAGCCGCTTCTTTAAGGGAGATATTTCACTGGTCAGGAAGGCAGGCGAGGAGGAATTCTGCAGAATCGACGGTGTGGGCCCGGTTATGGCAGGCGCTCTTGCCGGCTGGTTCGCGTCGGAGAAAAATGAAGCTCTTCTCGATGATCTGCTCGGGGAGATCACGATCAAAAAAACTTCGGATATATCATCCGAAGCTGATGGAGACGGTACGCGCAGCCTGATATCCGGGAAAGTGTTTGTCGTGACAGGCACGGTGAATCATTTTCAGAACCGTAAACAGCTTCAGGAAAGGATCGAGGAAGAGGGCGGAAAGGTCACCGGGTCAGTCTCGGGAAAGACGGATTTCCTCATCAACAATGACGTGACGTCAGGCTCAAATAAAAACAGGACGGCTCAGAAGCTCGGTATTCCGATTATTACCGAGGAACAGTTTCTGGAAATGCTCGGGGAGGGTGGCACACGGACGGATTCGGTGTTATGATGGCTTCTGCCGTATACATGCCGGGGAAACTCTCGTTATGACGGCTTTTGCCATATACGGCAGCAGTGGGACTGTTTATGTTTTTATGATTGTTAGAAAGGCGGGATAGTAAGGATGCCGATTCGGATTCAGAATGACCTCCCGGCGAGGGAGATCCTTGACAGAGAGAACATATTTGTTATGAAGGAGGATCAGGCTGATCTGCAGGAGATCAGGCCGCTTGAGATCCTGATCCTGAATCTCATGCCGCTGAAGGAGGATACGGAGCTACAGCTGCTCCGTTCGCTGTCGAATACTCCGCTTCAGCTCAATATTACATTTATGTGCGCCAGCACACATGAGGCTAAGAATACCGCGGCAAATCACCTGAATAAGTTCTATCAGACCTTCGATGAGATCAGGGGCAACTATTATGACGGGATGATCATCACTGGGGCTCCTGTTGAGCAGATGGAATTCGAACAGGTGGATTACTGGGATGAACTGTGTGATATCCTCGACTGGACAGATGATCATGTGACGTCAACGATGCACCTTTGCTGGGGGGCGCAGGCTGCCCTCTATCACCGTTACGGTATTCCGAAGAAGGAGCTTGGATATAAGCTGTTCGGGCTGTACAGGACGAAGGTGATGAACAGGAAGATCCCTCTTGTGAGGGGATTCGATGATACCTTTTATGCTCCGAGCAGCCGGTGGACGGAGGTGCGCAGGGAGGACATTCTCAGGTGCGATGATCTGATTATTCTCGCTGAGTCAAGGGAAGCGGGAGTGTTTCTTGTGATGTCGCGGAACGGGCGCAGAATATTCGTGATGGGACATCCGGAGTATGACCGCCTGACGCTTGCGAACGAATACCGGCGTGATACTGAGAAAGGAATCTCTATCCAGATGCCTAAGAATTATTATCCCGATGATGACGCCGACAACGTGCCGCGCCTTGTATGGAGGGCTCACGCCAACACCCTATACACAAACTTCATTAATTACTATTGCTATCAGCTCACGCCGTATTCGCTCGGAACGAGAGTTTATACATACGAGAACCTGAGATGAGATAAAAAAGCTGCGGCGTATCATGTGAGATACTGCCGCAGCTTCATTAATGCCTTATTGTGTACCAGCTTGCAGTTGCTGTAGGACATATGCATCTTGACCGCGATCTCCTTCAGCTGCCTGTTATGATAGTAGTGAAGTATGATCAGATCGCGTTCTCTCTCCGGAAGCTTCTCGAGAGCGGATGCAAGCTCGTTCAGCGTTTCCTCATTCAGGATGCCCTGAAATGCGTCCTCCTCGACGATGTCCTCGTCCCCGAGCTCATCCATAACCTTCCGGGTCCGAAAGAAATCGATCAGTGTATTCCTGGCAATTGTATAAACCCAGGTTGATACGGAAGCTTTAGTCTGGTCAAAGGAAGAAAACTTCTCGTATACTTTTGTAAACACAGCTGAATGAAGATCTTCCGCATCGGATGGATTGTTGATCCTCGGCCGGATATAACTCATCACCTTCTTGCTGTAGTTCTGATATACCTGTTCATAGGTCATGTTTGATTCCATGGATCTTCCCTGTCAACTGATCCCTTCGGTCTGAGATTCATCATCTCCGGAACGCCGGCAGCATTGACATATGAAAGTTCACTGTCGCTGAGAGAAGAAACCTGACGGCTGCTTGTCTCGTCAATCAATGCGCCAAGCCTCTGGTTCCGGGCAAATCTCTGATAATCAAAGAGTCTTTTCAATACCTTTTCTGTCATAGGAGTTCCTTTCCGGATATAAACTGCCGCAAATGCGGAGAATATCATACTCTGCTGATGTTTCCTGTGCACGGGTCCTGCTGAATAAACGATCAATGCAGAAACCTTTACAGATTAATACGAATCCGGCAGCACTAAAGGCTAAGAAAAAATATGACAGAAATTAAACTTTTCTTCAGATTAAGTGTAGAACCCGATTTCTAAACACTAGAATACATCGAAACGGAAAGAAAGGTCAAGTGAAAGAAATGTGTTCGTTCCATGAAGGAACAATTTGGCGCGCTTATGTGCTATGATAAAAACTGTGTTAATCTGACAAGAAGGAGTATAGTGTGAAAGATGCTCTTTCATGACTATTTGTGCCGCCGGCAAGACCGGCGGAATGGAGATTGCTATGAATAAGCTTCAGGGATACAGTGAACTGATAACAGCGGACAATCATGAGAAGAAGGCGTTCGATGAGGCCCGCTCAAGGGGAAAAACTATTGTCAGGACGAGTGTCATAGGAATCCTTGCGAATGTTTTCCTTGCCATATTCAAGGCTGTGGTGGGATTTATTTCCGGCTCCATAGCTATCATGCTGGACGCCGTAAACAATATTTCGGATGCCGGTTCTTCTCTGGTCACTATCATAGGAACCAAACTGGCGCAGAAACAGCCGGACCGCAAACATCCATTCGGACACGGAAGAGTGGAATACCTGAGCGCGATGATCATAGCGGTCCTTGTGATGTATGCGGGACTTACGTCATTTATGGAGTCAATCAGGAAGATAATTGATCCGAAGACGCCGGACTACAGCACGGCGTCGCTCGTGATCGTTGCCGCCGCGGTTCTTGTGAAGATCCTTCTCGGCAGGTATGTCAAAAGAATCGGTGAGAAGGTGAACTCCGATTCCCTGATCAATTCGGGGAAGGACGCGCTGATGGATTCCATCATCTCCGCTTCGACGCTTGTCGCCGCCATTATCTACATTGTATCGAAGGTTTCTCTGGAAGCCTGGCTCGCCGCGGTCATATCAATTGTTATTATCAAGTCAGGCGTGGATATGCTCAGAGAGACTATATCCCAGCTGTTGGGTGAGAGGGCGGACTCTGAGCTTGCGCGGGGCATCAAGGAGACGGTTAATTCATTTCCGCAGGTCAGGGGAGTGTATGACCTGGTCCTGAACAATTACGGGCCGGACACATTTAACGGCTCGCTTCATGTAGAGGTCCCGGACACCTGTACGGCGGCGGAGCTGGACGAACTGCTTCGGACTATCACGATAAAGGTCCTGCAGGAGCATAATGTCATACTCACTGCTATCGGGGTCTACTCATACAATACAAAGCATAACGAAGCATTCCGCATGGAAGAGCGCATCAGGGAGATGGTATCGCGCTATAAGGATGTGATTCAGATGCACGGTTTTTATGTGAATGAGGAACGGAAGACTATACGCTTCGATGTTGTGATCAGCTTTGACGCGGATGACCGCGGCAAAGTATATGAGCAGATATGCCGGGAAGTGACCGCCATGTATCCGGATTACACACCGCAGATAGCGATGGATACCGACTTCAGTGAATCCTGAGCATGAATTGCTGCGGATATCCGATATCGGCGAACATAGGCATGAACCGGCTGCGGATCCCGGTTTCAGTGTTCTTGGAGAGGCCGCAGCTGCGGTGCAAAATTGACGGCGTAGGAAATATGCACAAAAAAACACACCGTGTTCTGTGCATACCAACGAATTGTACATTTACAGATTGACAAGAATAAAGGGAAGTGGTACCGTACAACTAACGGACTTGTTCTTAAAAGGACAGAACAAGTCAGGGTAAACCACTTTTCTTTTCATTCTTTTAAGGAGGAAAAACATGAAGAAGAAAATCACAAGCGTTATTCTGAGCGCAGCGATGGCTGCCTCGCTGCTCGGAGTGAATGCGGCTCCGGTCATGGCTGCTGACGAGCCGATCAAGATCGGTGTCTCCATCTGGAGTTCAACTGACGTTCTTGGTTCACAGTGCAAGCTGATCCTTGACGCTGCCGCCGAGGCTCTTGGCGTTGATGTACAGTACGTAGACCAGGGTCATGTATCCGAGAAGGTTACCGCTTCCGTTGACCAGCTCTGCGCGGCCGGCTGCCAGGGCATCATCATCTGCAACTCAGCAGATACAGAGATGACCTCAGCGATCGCTACCTGCAACGACAACGGTGTATACCTTGCTCAGTTCTTCCGCATCATCAGCGAAGAGAACAACCCTGACATCTATGAGCTGGCAAAGGCTTCCGACTACTATGTAGGCGCTGTCCATGAGAACGAGCCGGAGAACGGTGAGAAGCTTGTGAACATTCTTCTTGACAAGGGCTGCAGAAACATCGGTCTTATCGGATGGGAGCAGGGAGACGCGACATGGCTTGGAAGATGGGAAGGCTATCAGGCCGGAGTTGATGCCTGGAACGAGGCTCATCCGGATGATCAGGCGGCTCTGTCCGAACCGCAGTACGCAGGAACCACCTCTGAGGGCGGCGCGAAGGCTGCTGACGCTCTGATGAGCGCGGATCCGGATCTGGATGCTCTGATCCCGGCAGGCGGCGGCGGAGAGCCTCTGCAGGGTGCTATCAGCGCTGTTGAGAAGGCAGGAAAGACCGGTGAGATCGCTATCGTTTCCACCGACTTCCTTCCGGACCTTGGCGAGAGACTTGAGAACGGCTCCATGGCCGGTGAGTCCGGCGGACATTACTGCGATCCGCTGTTCGCATTCATGATGGTCTACAACGCAATCAAAGGCAACTACACCGACTTCGGCGGAACCTTCAACGATGTTCTGTTCCCGTATCTGTATGTCGCTTCTCCGGAAGACTACGCTGCATACGAGACCTACTT
>DFHY01000124.1:439-1966 GCA_002371345.1 Lachnospiraceae bacterium UBA3711 | reverse complement strand
GAGCCTTGACGAGCTGAAAGAGACCGCTGCTAAGCTGTCGATCGAGGATGCGGCAGAGCGTGCAGGAGCATAATTACAGGAAGAGTGAATACAGTCTGCTCTGTAGCGCGGGCTAGATGAACTTCCAGAGCCGGTATCGTTTCGGCGATACCGGCTCTTTATGGTAACAGCCTTTATGATTGCATAATATGATGAGGTAAATTGAAATGGGTTCTTCTGAAAGTCTTTCGGCAAAGAAGAAAATGTCCGGAAAGACAGCTGGCTTTCTGGTCCTGTTCCTTCTGGTTATACTTTCCTGGGCAATATTCAAGGTGATCACGCCCTCTAACTTTGGTTCTCCAAAGAATCTGCTCAGCTATTTTGAGGCATCGCTGATGGTTTCGGCCGGTGCCGTTGGATTCTATTTTGTCATGGTAATGGGGATGTTCGACTTCTCGATAGGCGCGAACATCATGCTTTCCTCTATTGTCGGAACGGTAATCGCGTCAAGATTCGGCCTCGGATACTTCGGTCTGATCGCGGGCTGCATTCTTACTGGAGCGATCGTCGGATTCCTGAATGGTTTCTTCTATGTTAAACTGCATATTCCGTCCATGATCGTCACTACGGGACTGGCACTTATATATGAGGCTGTCGCCAGCTACATCGCGGGCGGACAGTCCGCTACGCTGCCGGCAGATCTGCGCGCCTTCGGCTCCATGCCGGGCAACCTGATCCTCGCGGTCGTGGCTTTCCTGCTTGCGTACCTGCTGCTGAATTACACCCGTATCGGAACCTACACCTACGCGATCGGCTCTGATGAATTCGTAGCAAAGAACATGGGCATCAACGTCAATAAATATAAGATACTCGCATTCGTCATTTCAGGCGCGTTCTTCGGAATCGAAGCTATCCTGACGATCAGCTATGGTTCATCCATGGTTGCCGAGACGGGCATGCTCTCCATGAGCCGCAACTTCTATCCGACGATGGGATGCTTCCTGGGTCTTGCGATGAAGAAGAACGGAATTCCGATTCCGGCCATCATTATCGGTGAGTTCTTCCTGCAGATCATCTACTACGGATTCGTTGCTCTCGGAGCGCCGACAGCCGTAAACGACGTTATCTCCGGCCTGGCTCTTCTGATCATCGTTACACTGACAACGAAGACGGCGAAGGGCGACATCGTCAAATAATACAAAGGAGGAAAAGAGCAATGAGCGAAGTAAGATTACAGGTTCAGAACCTCTGCAAATCCTTTGGTATTACCAAGGCGGTGCAGAATGTTTCATTCAATGTCAACAAGGGTGAGGTTCACGCCCTGATCGGAGAGAACGGTTCAGGCAAGTCTACTCTGACAAATATGCTGACCGGCATCTACTCGATCGACAGCGGACATTTTATCCTGGACGGCAAGGAGATCCATCCCAGGAACCAGGTTGAGGCGAACAATGAAGGAGTTTCAATCATTGTCCAGGAGCTTGGCACCCTGTCAGGCCTTACCGTAGCCGAGAACATCTTCCTCGGCCATGAGGAGAGGTTCGTGAA
>DFHY01000124.1:0-329 GCA_002371345.1 Lachnospiraceae bacterium UBA3711 | reverse complement strand
AACAAATACGGTTTCGACCGCATCCGCGCAGGCGCGATGGTCGATGAGTACAACTTCGAGGACAGGAAGCTGGTTGAGATCGTCAAGGCGACCTACTTCACGCCGAAGATCGTTGTTATCGATGAGACGACGACAGCCCTTTCGCAGGAAGGCCGTGAAGAGCTCTACAAGCACATGAACAGAATCAGGGAAGAGGGCAATACGATCATCTTCATTTCCCACGATCTGCCTGAAGTCCTGAGACTGTCTGACACGATCACTATTCTGAGAGACGGCGTGTATATCGACACGGTAAAGAGCGCCGACGTCACCGAGGATGACCTGAAGAG
>DFHY01000039.1:68047-71760 GCA_002371345.1 Lachnospiraceae bacterium UBA3711 | reverse complement strand
CACCGCAACGACCATGCCAATGACCACAAACATATTGGGAAGCATGTACAGGGGTACGGCTGTTCCCTGTTTGATTACCTCGACTTCATTCTCCCAGTCAAGGCGCATATGCTTCACTCCGCATACGCATCCCCAGGCTGTCGAGAATGCGCACAGCATGATACCCAGTATCAGATACAGAACCGTATCAATCACAGGCACTTTTGCGCTGACGCAGAAGCAGACTGTCGAGAATACCATAAAAGGTACCGTCAGATACAGGTTAAAGAGCATTTTCCCCTGATACAGAGTCTTCTTAAGAACAGGCAGGCTCTGAACGATCCAGTAGTTTTTTCCCTCCAGTGACGGTGAGCATGCTGTTGTTGCCACCATACCGATAAAGAAATATACGAAAAACGGTATCGCCGGCTGCAGGATGGACGGATCGACCGGTGCTCCGCCGGTCACAATGGCAATGATCCGGTCGAAACCTGCGAAGAGCGTTACGATCCCCAGCAGCGCCGCCAGGATCTCTCCGAACGCGGCGTTCGTCATATATACCGTAGACCCGGTCATTCTCCTGAACTCCTTGAACGCAATCGTCTGCAGCACGCTTCTCTTCTTCTGCGCCTTCATCCTGAACCGCCTGGCTGCTGCGTGGGACTTTAGCGCGGAGTTGATATTTCTGTAGGACCTGCCTACGATGACGAATACAACAGTGAACAAAGCTGCGCTTATTCCGGCCAGGAGCAGCATGCCGGGGACGCTGCACCTTAATACCGCATCCGTAAACCATCTCGCCGGCAGATATACTCCGGCTGTTGTATCGGTGATCTTTGATGCTTTCTCCAGGGTCATCTGCACCTTGTTTGCACGGAACAGGCCTTCTATGATGAAACGCAGGGAGAAACAGAATATCACCAGGATCAGGGTCAATACGGTCTGAATCAGGTTGGTCTTCCGGAATCCGGCACTGACTCTCGCGATCAGGAATCCAATGAATGACGCTGCCAGCATAGGGATGACAGGCAGAAAGAAGGACAGAAGGATCCAGATCAGATAAACCCGGACAGCAGGCCCCGCGAAGTATCCGTACCCGGCCATCATTGCGAGGGAGATGCTAAGATACCACGGCAGGCTCTTGACATACATGTACATAAACTTGCAGGCCGCGATGGTATATGTCTCAAATGGCAGCGCCATCAGCATGTCATATTCCCTGAAGTTGAAAAGATATCCATTCGTCTTGAACAACGTAAAGAAAAATGCGACCAGGCTTACCGTCAGCGCGCACATCACAGGAGCCGAATCGATCAGGCCATAAGTGCCGTATCCGACGCACATTACTATGCAGTAGGCCATCAGCATCATGTACAGGAGCGTCATCCCGATCATTCCGCCGATGATTCTTCTTCTCTTCCGCCTGTCTTCGCAGTGTCTGTATATATTTATCTGGCTTGTGGACAGGAGAAGCGTTCTGAGAAGAAGTAAGCTTCTATTCTTCATTTATCCGCCTCCAAAAATGCCTCTTCAAGGGAATGACCTTCTGTGAACGCTTCCATCGTACCTGAGAATATGAGACTGCCCTGCCGGATAATCGCGACTTTATTGCACAGCTTCTCCGCCACGTCCAGCACGTGTGTCGAGAAGAAAACAGCGCATCCTCTGCGGCACATATCACGCATGATCTCCTTCAGCGTGAAGGACGCCTTCGGATCAAGTCCGACGAAGGGCTCATCCAGGACCAGCAGCTTCGGTTCGTGTATCAGCGCGGAGATAATCGCCGCCTTCTGCTTCATGCCGTGGGAATATGAACTGATCAGGCTGCCCAGAGCGTCCGTGATCTCAAACATATCAGCGTATCTTCTGATCCGCTCGTCCCGATCTGAAGCGCTTATGGCGAATACATCTGATATGAAGTTAAGGTATTGAATCCCTGTCAGGTTCTCGTACAGATCAGGGTTGTCCGGGATATAAGCAGTGACCCTCTTGCAATCGATCGGCTCGTCCTTCACGGAATGGCCGTCGATAAGGATCTCTCCCTCCGTAAAGTCAAGCACTCCGACAACAGCGCGGATCGTCGTAGACTTGCCCGCCCCGTTGTGGCCGATAAAGCCATAGATATCTCCGCTCATAACACTCAGAGATACGTTATCCACGGCCAGCTTCCCATTTCCGTAGGACTTGGAATAGTTCATGATTTCGAGGACTGCTTTGCCTGCGGTGCCGTCGGATATACTGTCTGCCGTATTGCCGTTAGCGGTGCCGTCAGATATGTTGTGTATCTTATTGCTGTTCGTGGTGCTGCCTTCTGTACTCTCCATAATTATCGTTCCTCTTTTCCAGCAGCCGTCAAACTGCCTTATATGCTTTTCTGCAGCCGTTAAGCCGCCTTATATATCCAGCTCCGGAGGCTCGTCCAGATGCTCCGACACATACTTTCCGTTTTTCTTACGCTGCCTGACACACTCGGTCAGCAGATACTCGATCTGCCCGTTTACGGACCGGAAGTCATCCTCCGCCCACGACGCGACCGCGTCGTACAGCTTTTCGCTGAGCCTCAGCGGAACCTGTTTCTTTGCTGCCATTTCACTTACCCTTATTCTCTGACCGGGATCAATACAATGACCCGGAATTGACTATCGGCTGTGCGTCATGGTTCCCGCAAAGTACGACCAGGAGGTTTGATACCATCGCTGCCTTCCGCTCGTCGTCAAGCTCCACGATCTGCTCGCTGTTCAGCTTTTCGAGCGCCATCTGGACCATGCCGACGGCTCCGTCTACGATCATCTTCCTTGCGTCGATGACGGCAGAAGCCTGCTGCCTCTGCAGCATGACCGCCGCAATCTCAGGCGCGTACGCGAGGTAGGTGATCCTTGCGTCAAGTATCTCAAGGCCGGCCTGGCTGACCTTACTCTGGATCTCCTCCCTGATCCTCCCGGCGACAATCTCCGTGGAGCCTCTCAGCGATCCGTCGTCCGCCTGTCCGTCTCCTGTTGTGTCTACGTTCGGCGCGATGTCGTAAGGATAGATCTTGACGATATTCCTGACGGCGGTATCGCACTGCAGGGAGAGATATTCCTTGTAGTTGTCAACCGTAAAGACCGCCTTGGCGGTATCGACGACTCTCCACATAACGGCCACGCCGATCTCTACCGGGTTGCCCAGCACATCATTGACCTTCTGACGGCTGTTGTTCAGCGTCATGATCTTCAGTGATATCACGTTGCTTATGACGCCTGCTTCCTGCTGGCTGTTTGTGATCAGGCTCGCGAGAGACTTCTCCTTTGATCCGCCGTCCACGTCACCGCTCTGTCCGAGACGTGTTTTCTTCGCGGGATTTACGCTGACAGAAAAGGGGTTGATCGCGTAGAATCCAGGGCCCTTCAGCGTTCCGGTATAATTGCCGAACAGTGTTACAACCAGCGCCTCCTCCGGCTTGAGAACCCTGAGGCCGATCAGTGGGAACCATGATACGGCCATGACGGCGATTCCTACTCCCATAACTACAAAGTTCTTATTAATACCGTAAACAAATATGACAACTGAAAGCAATTCAAGCAATAAGCATCCGATAAGCACCGCAAGACCATTTTTCCTGGTTGATAGAATCTTCTCCTCCATAACCGGCCTCCTTTTTTAGCCATGAATTGAAACAATGTCCTGACTGCTGTACTGCCCCCCTGATTCAAGCCTGACATACGCAGGCCCAAAAAACAAAAAGCAGATACATC
>DFHY01000039.1:57798-67908 GCA_002371345.1 Lachnospiraceae bacterium UBA3711 | reverse complement strand
TCAGTGCTGTAATGAACCTGCGGCATATCTCAGTGCAAAGCGGTGGAAAGCCCGCTGAGAAGCCTGTCGAAGTATGCCGGAAGAGGCGCCTTAAACTCCATGTATTCGTCTGTGGACGGATGCCTGAGTCCCAGCACCATTGCGTGCAGTGTCTGTCCCTCGAGCCTGTACGGGCATCTCTTCGGACCATAGACCTCATCCCCCAGAACAGGGTGTCCGATATACGCTGTATGTACACGAATCTGGTGAGTCCGGCCTGTCTCAAGCACACATTCCACATATGTATAAGATGAGAAGCGCTCAAGCACCCTGATGTGTGTGACGGCACGCCTTGAGGTTCCCTGTCCCTCCCTCAGGACTGCCATCTTTTTCCTGTCCTGAGGATGGCGGCCGAGCGGCTTATCGACCGTGACCTCATCATCGCGCATTCTTCCGTGCAGTATCGCCCGGTAAGATCTGTTGATGCTGTGTTCCTTGAACTGGGCCGCAAGACTTGCATGTGACCTGTCATTTTTAGCCGCGACTAGAGAACCGGTCGTATCGCGGTCAATGCGGTGAACGATCCCCGGGCGCATCACCCCGTTAATTCCTGACAGAGAATCAGCGCAGTGGTACATCAGCGCATTTACCAGAGTTCCGGTAAAATGACCGGGAGCGGGATGGACGACCATCCCTTTCGGCTTATTTACAACAATGATATCATCGTCCTCATACAGGATATCCAGCGGGATATTCTCAGGTAGAATCTCAATGTCCTTCGGGGCAGGAAAAACTGCAAGAATCTCATCGCCTGCCTTCACTTTTTTGCCGGATTTCGTGACGGCTGCACCGCTGCAGGACACATGCCCCTCTTCTATCATTTTCTGCCAGAAGGAGCGGGACTTTTCCGGGCACAGTATCCCGAGCGCGGCGTCAAGCCTGGCGCCGTCAAGCTCAGCGGGGATCAGGAATGAGCGGGGCAGACTATCATCCGCATCAAATCCGTCTGAAGAATCCGGATCCATCTCCGCCTGTTTATCATCGTATGGCTTCTCTATATCAGGCATAGATTCTCTATTAATCATCGCAATCATCAATATTTACCTCAAGGACCATGCTGCCTGGCTCCTGCGCCTTCATCCCGGTACACGAATAGAACGAGAATAACCAGAGTTATTGTGCTCAGCGATACATACATATCCGCCAGATTGAATACGGGAAAATGAATCAGCGATATGTAAATGAAATCAACCACATATCCGTGCACCGCTCTGTCAATAAGGTTACCGGCCGCTCCGGCCGCAAGGAAGGCAAGGCAGACCCTCGATAAGGTGTGCCTGTTCTGCCGGGCCAGACGGCAGCTGAACCACGCGCATGCTATGATACAGACGCACGCGAATATGATGAAGATCCACTGTCGGTTCTGAAGTATGCCGAATGCCGCCCCCCTGTTCTCCAGATACCGAAGCTCAAGAGCCCCGCTGATAAGCGGAAAGGGACCGTGCGTCTTCAGAGAAGAGGCCGCCAGGCATTTTGTGTACTGATCCAGGAAAACCAGCACCGACAACAGCAGTATCCACAGGACTAACTGACGGACTAAGTGACTGTGACGGCCTGCGTTCACGCTGGTTATGCCGTCATCTGTTTTATCCCTCATAGCGTATGAACCTCAGCGCTTCCAGAATCTCATCATCGGATACCGTCTCGTCAATGTAAGCGGAGCCAAGCCTTTTCAGAAGTATCATTCTCATCGTGCCGCCTATCATCTTCTTATCCTTCTTCATAGTCTCAAGGATATTCTCAGGATTTAGGCTGTCATAGGTGATGGGAAGACCGAAGGCAACAGACATATCCCGGATCTCGTAGAAGATCTCCTCGCTGATATTTCCGCGTTTCCATGAAATGTATGATGCGGCTACTACGCCGAGGTTGACGCACTCACCGTGCGCGAGGCTGAAGTTCATCAGCTTCTCGATCGCGTGGCCTGCGGTGTGTCCGAAGTTCAGCAGGGCTCTCTCTCCTTTCTCAAAAGGATCGCGCTGGACGACGGCGCGCTTGATAAGTATGCTCCGTACGACCATCTCCCTCAGGACATCGTTGTCCCTCTCTTCTATTCCGCCCATATTGTCGAGGCACCATTCATAATAGCCGCTGTCACGTATCAGGCCGTGCTTGAGGACCTCGCCCATACCGCTGGCAAACTGCACATCGTCCAGTGTATGAAGAGTGTTCGGATTCAGGTATACCATGGAAGGCTGATGGAAAGCCCCGACCATGTTTTTATAGGAATCGAAATCCACCCCTGTCTTTCCTCCGATTGAGGAATCGACCATAGACAGGAGTGTTGTCGGAATCTGGACAAAGCGTATCCCTCTCATATAGGTCGCGGCCGCAAACCCCGTCATGTCTCCCGTAACCCCGCCGCCGAGCGCGACAAGAATATCCCTGCGGTCGAATCCGCTTTCAATCAGGTGGACATACAGGCTGCGGATCTCGTCGAGATTCTTGTGTTCTTCTCCCGCAGGTATGGTATATGAGGTAAGCTCTTTGCAGGAGCCCTGGAGCTTCCCCATCACTTCTTCAAGATACAGCTTCCCGACATTGCTGTCCGTCACAACGCAGACGCGCGATGAGCTGCTCTGGAGATCTTCTTCCATACGGAGAGGCAGATCAGCGAAAGAATCCTCCGGATATATGGTATAACCTGTTCCTCCGCGCACCTTCACTTCTATCGCGTCTTCATAGGATACTGTTTTTTTACGGTTTTCTGGCATTATCTTGACCGCCTTTCATTATTATTCAGTTATGAGCCGGCACCGCTGCGGGTTAAGAAAAAACAAGCGCCA
Organism: Lachnospiraceae bacterium UBA3711; assembly: GCA_002371345.1. Taxonomy (GTDB): domain Bacteria; phylum Bacillota; class Clostridia; order Lachnospirales; family Lachnospiraceae; genus Porcincola. Next base: position 65,083 of record DFHY01000039.1, on the reverse strand, counting down.
TGGAATCGTAGTCTCCAGTGACGCTCGTGCTTCTATAAATAATGTTGATTACAGCGCCATCCCCGCTGAAAGCCTGATACAGAAGGAACGGCTGTTTTATATGATGCCGCAGATTTACAGATCGTCACTCAGATCAATATCCAGATTCGGATCAAATGTCCCGGTAAGGATCTGCTGGAACTCACCGGTAATGTCGACGTCATGCGGCGTCAGGACAAAGATATAATTGCTGATCTTATCAAGACGTCCGCGGCTGGCGCAGCATGCGCCTGACGCAAAGTCAAAGATTCTCTGCGACACATCGAGATCCAGCCCTTCAAGGTTCAGGATAACGGTGCAGTGCGCGATAAGCATCTGGGCGATCTGAAGAGCATCCTCCATGGACTTCGGACGGATCACACATACAGAGAAGTTGTTGCGCTCGACATCTTCCGCCGGCTCAGTCCTTCTGGGCCTGAACGCGGATACCTTTGGTGACGCGGCAGGTGCCGGTGAAGAGCTGCTCCGGGAGCGTCTGAACGATCTTGCCGGGCCTGCGGAAGAACTCCTTGATGTTCTCTTTACCGGGCGAACATCCTCCTCGAAGATCGGCTCATCATCTTCCTCCCTGGAGAGAAAACGTCTTGAAGGACGTGAGTCATCAAGGTTGTCCTCATCGTCGTCAAAGTACTCGTCATCGTCCAGATCGTCATCGTCATTCAATTTGATCGAGTTAAGAAATCTGTCAAAAACGCTCATATACTGTAATTCCTCTCCCCCAGAATCCCTGTTCCTACACGGATCATGGTTGCGCCCTCTTCAATGGCGACCTCAAAATCGCCTGTCATACCCATACTCAGATGACGCATATTAGTATTATCAATGTTTTCTGCGGCTATGTCAACCGCCAAATTCCTCAGGGCCCGGAAACAGGACCGGTTTAATTCCGGATCAGCCACATACGGCGCGACCGTCATCAGCCCTTCGATACGGATATTATTAAGGAGGGATATCTTCCTGATGAACTCAGCGGCTTCTTCAGGCGCGATCCCCTGTTTTGTCTCCTCGTGAGCCATGTTGACTTCAACCAGGCAAGGCATTATCAGACCGTGTTTTTCGCTCTCTTTGTCGATTTCCTCCGCAAGCTTCTCAGAATTGACGGAATGAATCATCACCGCCCTTCCGACAACATATTTGACCTTGTTGCGCTGCAGGTTTCCGATCATATGCCAACGAAGATCCTTAGGAAGAACCTCGTACTTATCCCTGAGCTCCTGAGGTTTATTCTCCCCGAAGTCCCTGGGACCGAGTCCGATCACTTCCTCGATCATAGAGACGGGCTTGGTCTTACTGACAACAATCAGAGTGACGTCATTCCTGCTTCTTCCTGAGCGTATACACGCCCTCTCTATTCTGTTCTCAACATCCCTGAGGTTATTTTCAATAAAGCTCATAACAATCTCCATTTTCTGCAGCACTGATTAATCAACAGCCTGAAATCAGACGGAAAGGTTCACAGACATTGACATTGTGATCTTCTCAACTCTTGATAATATCGTCATCTTTAACCTTCGATGCATCCAGGACTATCCTGTCATGCGCTGAAAGACCGTACACATTTCCTGGATCAACGATACAGAACTCCTCGTTCTCATCAAGGATTGTAACCTGACGGAAAACAGCGTAGCCCTTGTTGATATTATAAACGCCCTGGATCGTCCGGACGGTATCGTCCGTAATCTGATACTTGCGGGTGGTTCCCGGCATAACCACATAATCCCCGATCTCGAACAGTCCGGGATTGATCAGATAACAGCCTGCCTCGTCGTCATGGGAATACACCGAAGCGGTAATATTTGAGGTCGATGATGAGCCGTCCGCAAGGAATGTCTCCCTGGTAAGAAATACCTCGCTGGAGGTATCTTCATTGACGCTGACATATTCATCCGGTATTTCCACAAATGTCTTCTGGGTAATGGATGAAACCGGGATCTTCAGTCCCTTCGCGCGGTTAAGGATCAGCTCTATCTCAAGATAACGGTCCGTCACGTACCTGACAAGGGAGGTCTTGAGAGTAATCTTTCCGTATATTCCGTCCGCTCCCTCCGTCATCTCAATCGGGGCCGAGAAGGTCTCGTTGTCCTTCAGAAATCTTACCCTGACAGTGGATACGTCCTCAAGGTCTCTTCTGAGAGCGTCATTGACCGGGAAGCACAGGCTCCATGTGTCGTTTGTGACGAGCTTATATATGGGATCACCTGCGTTTACGGAACTTTTCAGCCTGAGGTTCTGATTCTGGTATGAACCGATATTGAAGCAGTCCATCGTAAGCTCTTCGGCGGTCAGCCCCTCCATCCCGTCTACGGAATAGACAACGAATCCCGGAACCGGCGCTGTATAGCTGTTCCTGACATATTCCCCGGCGTCTTCATTTACCGATGACTGCAGAATAACTCCCTGCATATCGGACTTGAAGCTGTACACTTCAGAGAACATATTCTCACTGAAATTGACAGCGAATGTCGTCATTTCATTTTTTGCCTGCGTGAAATCCTCATCTGACAGGTTCGTTACAAGGCTGCTCTTTGAACTGTCATTCAGGGAAGGTGAAGCGCCCACCGAGCATATGACCATGTCAACGTTTGCCTTTGAGCCCTCCCTGGCATAATACGTGATAGAACCCGACACATCGCTGTTCTCGACCTCCTCGTCCTTGATCGCGACGGCGCTGTAGCGGTAATTGCCTGAGATTGTGCCCTCGACAACCTCATATCCCGCGACATGCTTCTGGGTGAGATAGAGAATCAGGGTAATTATAATATAGATAAGAATCAAACCGAACATCAGCGTGCCTACATTCACGGATGTCGGAATGCTCCTCACCTTATCAGACCGTCTGAACCGATTCCTATTCCACCCCAACAAAACAGACAATATCTCCTATCAGAAAAAAGCATCATCGCCCGGCGTAACAGTGAACGACGATTATATCAGACGTTCAGCTGCAGCTGCTGATTTTGAACGAACAGCAACATCGAGTAGGATTGCCCTACTCGATGAGAGATTACTGAGATTAATCCATAAAAACTATCACAAACTCACTTAAGGATCTTACAGCTGGGCGACTATCATATCATGATACTCCGACGGAAGCTGCTCCCTCGTCAGTGAGATGCTGATGATAAAATCTACCGAGAACTGGGTGCTTATCGAAGCCAGCTGGGCGAGAACGGGAACCACCGCGCTCTCGACATCAAGATCCCTGCCTTCGAGCTTTGCTATCCTGAGGAAGCTGTCAAGGTAAACCTTCTCAAGATCGTGATCCTGTGAAATGATCCCACAGATAAAGCCGATGAATTCATCTGCGTCGGTGAGCGGGTAGTTTGTCACATCGATAAGACGGATCTTGTTGTTGAGCTCAAACATATGCTGCGTATTCTTATCAAGATAAACAACGTTTCCGGTTGCTTCCTTTACTTCGCGGTTTGCCTTCTCAAGCAGAACCTTGGTCTTACCTTTTCCCTTTTCACCGATGATGAACTGTATCATATTTGATGTCCTCCTATGAAGTGGTGACGCCGAAAGCGCCGGTTAAACATATCCAAACCTCCCGCACCGCGGCATGCGACGCGGCATGGGCGCATTGAATGTCCAGAATCAGTATAGCTTTTCAATCGTTTGCAGTCAATTCAAGTCTCAGTCAGCCGGATGACGGCACCAGAGACAGCACCTGGTTCATCTCCGGATACAGCGTATCCTTCGAGTCGGAATGCAGTATCACTGATATGAAAGGATTGCCGTACAGATCCTTGCTGACAAGGGCAAGGCATGCACCTGCATCCTCCGTCGTTCCGGTCTTTCCTCCGTATACCACGACGTTTGACGGCTTTGACGCCTCACCGGACAGATAGTGGTCTGTCGTGTCCCATGTCATGGCGTAGGCGTCACCGTCCGCGTCTGTATACTCCGCGTAATAGTTCTGCCTCTGAATGATGTCCATAAACAGATCGTACTTCATGGCCGCGTTCATCATCAGATATACGTCGTACGCGCAGGTGTAGTGGTCACTTGCGGTCAGGCCGTGAGCATTTACAAAATGCGTATGTGTCGCGCCAAGCTCCAGAGCTGTCTGGTTCATCATCTCAACGAAATGGCTGATGCTTCCGCCGCCGACATGTTCGGCGATCATCTGCGCCGCGTCGTTTCCGGACGCGATAAGCATACCGTACATTAGCTGCTTCAGCGTGAGCCGGTCACCCCTGTGCAGTTCGCAGACCGATGAGGCCTCCTCAATGTCAAATGCCGCGTCGTCGACCGTAACCATATCGTCCATGTTCCCATAGCGCAGAGCTACAAGAGCAGTCATTATCTTCGTAAGCGAAGCGGGGGATCTCTGTTCGAATATGTTCTTGGCGTATACTACGTTCTCAGCGGTGACGTCAAACAGAGCGGCTTCGGCGGCACTGATGAATATAGCGTCAGCGTCAACGTCGGTCTCAGTTACGCACAATCCCCTGGCAAAAGGTTCGGACTTCACCATCATGGCTCCTCCGGTATGAATACCGAATACACTGTTCTCCATACTGTACGGAAGCCTGAGGCCTGAATCATGTGAACGGATGATGAAATACCATACTCCGTATATCATGAGTGCTGCGACCGCCAGCATAACAACCGCCAGAAGAGCGAGATTTCTTGCTGCCCTTGCCTGTGCCTTTTCCCTTGTGCGTATGCGGTTCCATTCACGCTGTGTGTAATAGTCGGGTTTCTGAATACGATCTTTCTTCATATTATTCTGCTTCAGTGATACATCTCCCGCCAGTCCAGATCTCCTCTCTCGAGCGACTTCAACAGCATCTCAGCCGTCGCGATGTTTGTTGCGAGAGGAACGTTGTGCAGGTCGCACATGCGGATGACCTTTGTCAGATCCGCAACCTCGCTGCGCGTTGAGGCAGTACTCTCGGGATCACGGAAGAACAGCACCAGATCCATCTGATTCTGCTCCACCATGGCGCTCATCTGTTGTTCTCCGCCGACATGTCCTTCGAGAAACTTGTGTACAGGCAGTCCTGTAGCGTCCTGAATCAGCCTCCCTGTTGTTCCGGTAGCGTAAAGATCATGCCATGCCAGGATCGAGTGATAGGCGATACAGCAGTTCTGCATGAGTTTTTTCTTGGCATCATGTGCAATGAATCCGATATTCATCGATTCTGCGCCTCCTTTCGTCTAATTGTCACCCGGTAGTATCATATCTTTATTCTTTAACTCTGCCGGTAACGGCAAAGATCACCCACAAACTAAGTTGAAAGGTAGGTCGGCCGGAATCTGTGCTTTGACGGATCCGTCTCTGCTCTCTCACGCCGCGGCTGAAGCCCGACGTTAAGCACCAGCCCGATCTGCATGCAGAAGGTTACGAGCGATGTGACCCCGTAGCTGACGAACGGGAGCGTAATTCCCGTGTTGGGCATAAGGCCCGTTGTGACGCCGATATTCAGCGAGCTCTGAAACAGTATCAGCGATCCGACACCCATACATATCAGCATCCCGGACTTCTCTCTGGCCTTAAGGCCGATCCTCACGCACAGGACAGCTATTATCAGCTCGAGGGCTACGATCGCGAGACACCCCGCGAAACCAAGCTCCTCGCCGGCGACGGCGAAAATGAAGTCTGTCTGAGGCTCGGAGATGAAGTTTCCGTTCTTGACCGAACTTACCGCGTTGTTGTTAAGGCCCTTTCCGTACAGCTGCCCGGAGCCTATCGCGATTATGGAGTTCTGCTGCTGGTATGCTTCATCCGCGTATTCCATAGGCCTGAGCCATGACAGGATACGGTCCCTCTGGTAATCCGCTATCAGCTCCTGGTCGGGACTGAGAACTATGCTGAGGAAGATCGCCGCGCTCGGAACGACAATTGCCAGAACAGATATTATTATCTTCCAGCTAAGACCTGCTGTGAACAGTATAACACAAAATATCAGCGCTGTGACGATTGTCGTGGACAGATCCGGCTCTCTGTATATCAAAAACAGCGGAACCGCCATGATCAGGATGGATCCCAGCAATACCTTCGGAGTATTCAGCTTCGCGTCATACTGCTGGAAATATCCGGCGAAGAACACTATAATGGCCATCTTCATCAGGTCGGACGGCTGGAACTGCACGCCGATATTGATCCATCTCGTGGCGCCTCCGACATTTACGCCGATCAGAAGCACGGCCACAAGGAGAAGACATCCGATCAGAAACAGGATCCATCTCATTCTCACAAAGACTGTATAGTCGAATACAGACATCGCAAGCATGACCGTCACTCCTATCACAAGGCCGAAGGTCTGTCTGGTCTGTGATGACTGCTGGGCGCTTCCGATAACCATGATTCCGATCACGGAGAGCGCTATGACGGCCGCTATCAGCGGAAAACTGTAATTTCTCAGACGATATTGTCGAAACATATTATGTCTGCTCCTTACTGCGCTCTACCGGAGCGTCTGGTTTTTCGAAAAGATGGTTCCATGTTTTTTCTGATATCGGAACCAGCTTCAGATGCCCCTCCTCCACAACCGCGGCCTGGGGAGAGATCATATAGCTGTCGTCCATCGTTTTTTTGCGTATTCCTGTTATCCCTCTGTGACCGCATACCTCAAGGTTCTGAGGCTTCAGGACAAGAGCAGCCGCGAAACTGCCGGGGTCTTTGTTGAGACCGGCGCGGAGTGTTCCCAGGGCAAATCCCGCCACAAAGACGCTCCCGCTGCAGCTTACCTCCGCAAGGGGCTCCACGTCGCCCAGAATCAGGACGGACCGGTCGCTGAAGACCTTCTGCCCGTTGTGGACGCTTCCGCGGAATATGTCAGCGGCCTGTGCGTTCATGGCGGGATGATCTTCTGATCCGGCCGCGGAGCCTTCAGCTCCGTTTCCGGATGTCTGCGGCCTGTCCCTGAGAACCTGTGTGATAGCTGTATACTGCAGTTCTTCTTTGTCCTCATCCATCTCGAGGATACAGATGATATCGAGACCGCAGCCTGTGGTTATCGCGTTTACTATCTCATGCTGCTCATCCTGCGTCAGATTCCTGCCGCGGAATTCAAGCGCCATCTGAGCGCCGCGGAAGAATCTGGCGCTCGAGCGGAACTTATCCGTCACATCTGCAAGAATCCTCTCAAAAGGAACGGAAGGATCCATGATCAGGGTAAGCGTATACTTTGAGCTCTTCAGTTCGATAGATGAATACTGCATATCAGTCTGTCCGTGTATTTCCGGCCGTAACCTGGATCGCGTGGCCGGGAATCAGTTCCGAGGTATCCTTTTG
>DFHY01000039.1:22851-57673 GCA_002371345.1 Lachnospiraceae bacterium UBA3711 | reverse complement strand
GCGATCCTGCAGGCGAGAGCCAGCTCGGGAGCCTCCGACGGAGCGTAGCCTATGAACAGGGCGTGGTTCGGCTTCGTTACGACCTCCTGGGCCGTACCGGTCTTGCCGGAGACCGCGACTCCGCCCTCATTGTTGTAGTCACTGAACGAATCATGGTTCAGCACCACCTGTCTCATACCGGTATGAATAGCGTCCCAGAGCTCCTGCGAGAGCTTCAGCTCGCTGTGGAGCACGGGCTCATACTGAGTCACAGTGTTTCCGTTGGAGTCGGTGATCTTGTCCACGAGTGTCAGGTCATAGCACTCTCCGGAATTTGCCAGCGTCATGACATAACGCGCCAGCTGGGATACGGTGAAGGCGTTGTCGGCCTGCCCCATCGCTCCGCGGACCGCGTCATATGTGAGCATGTGCGGTGAGGATTCGGGAACCTCTATTCCCGATCCTGAATCAAGGCCGTACATGGAAGCGTATTTCTTGAGTTTCTCGACCCCCGTATCGTCGTCATATTCGCCGTCCGACGCGGCAAGCCGGAAGCCGATGGTATTGAAGAAAAAGTTGCAGGAGTTCTTGATTCCGTCAGCAAGAGTTTCAGTGCCGTGAGCTCCCGGCGATATCCAGCACTTGATCGGCGGATCCACTCCGTCGAACTCTCCGGTGCAGTACAGCTGTTCACTGACGCCCAGCACTCCCTCGGCGACGCCGGCGGTTGCCGCTATCGGCTTGAAGGTTGAACCCGGGGCGAGAAGCTCCTGCGTGGCGCGGCTGTAGAACGGGCTGGAGAGGTCTGTCACCAGCTTGTTGTAATACGCCGTGTCCATGTCATTTACCAGGCGGTTGCTGTCGTAGCTTGGGTATGTGACACAGGCTTTCACGGTTCCGTCGTCAGGGTCGGTCACCACGATTGCGCCGGAGCAGGGATTGAGCGCCAGCTGAGCCGGAGTGATCTGCAGATTGTAGATCTTGTCACGGATGAAGTCGTAGCCGCTGAGCGACCCGTTTGAGAGCATGTCGTAATCCGAAGTATTCATCTCAAGGACGCCCTGGTCAAACAGCAGCAGGCATACCTGCGAGCCGTTGAGCTCATGGGCCATGAGCATGTAGCGGAACACTCTCTTGCAGAAGTTCGAGTCGGAGCCGAGATACTGCGCGATATAGTCGGCAAGCGCGGTGTAAACCTCGGTGGAATCCATGTAATCCATGTTTTCCGTGATACCGTTTACATCGATCCAGTTGCTCGAGATCGCGTATGTCAGGAACTCCTGAAGGCTGATAGTCTCGTCTTCAGCCCACGCCTTGTATGTCAGGTCTGACTTGTCTATAGCGTCAACGTTCAGTATTCCTGTTTCGGGAAGCATGTTGTTGACTATGTAGGACTGGTAGACCTTCATCTCGTCCGAGAGCTCCGAATATGGAGCCGGATCATCCCTGGTCAGCTGGTCGCGTATCTCGGCGAAGATAGATTCCGCCTTGCGCTGGAAAGCGGCGTAGACATTCTGCTCGTTCGTCGAGGCATCGGGATCCGACAGATGCTCAACACTGAGGACATTGTTTTCAAAGAGCGAATAATATACGTCGTAGACAGGGATGAAAACCTCATCCGCGGACTGGATCCACTCTGTATCGATCGATTCCGTGTCAGCGATATTGGCCCACAGGATTCCGGCTATGTATTCCTCCAGAATGTTGTAGCATGCCTTCTGCAGATCGGAGTCCAGGGTCAGGTACAGTGAATTGCCGGCCTGGGGCTGGGTGACGGACGAGACCTCAAGCTCTCTCCCGAGGTTGTCGACATATATGGTCTCAGAGCCCTTGCGGCCCTGCAGCTCCGTCTCCATCTTCTTCTCAAGGCCCACCTTGCCTACGATATCTGTGGAATCATAGCTGGAGTCAGTCTGCTTAAGCTCCTTGAGCTCTTCGCCGGATACCTGCCCGGTGTACCCGATAATAGGGGCGAAATACAGGGCATCGTTATATACTCTCTTATAGTTCTCGGTTACGTCTATGCCCTGAAGAATACCGGTGTTCTCGAGCAGCTGAGAGACCGTCCCGGCCTTGACGTCGCTCGCGAGCGTGATCGAATTGTATCTCTGATAGGCGTTTGCCTGCAGGGTTGAGCGGAACTGGCACAGCTGGAGCACCTTCTCCGGCGGGAGCACTCTGGGCATATCCCAGCGTGCCAGATCCTCGTCCGAATACCGTTCGGAATTGATCCCGTAATACTTATCGGAGCACATGAGCGCGATCATGTCTTCGGCGGAGATGTCGGCTTCTTCCGGCTTCATCTCGTCGATGGTCTGATATCCGAAGAAATCGGCCTTGAAACGCGACAGGTTGAAGCCCTTTACCGTATACACATAGCTTCCGTTCTCATCTATCGTGATTCTGAAGTTATTGACTGTAGAATCACCGTGCGCCTCGATAATCCTGACGGCGGTGTAGAGGATACCGTTCAGCGTCAGGTTTCTGACGGTGTTGGTGGTATAGCTGCCCTTATCCTCGAAGGTCACCTCGTAAATGAGCTCATTGTACGCGAGAAGGCTGCCGTTGCAGTCGTATATCTCGCCCCGCGTGGACTTCAGGACCTTCTTCTTCTCGATGGACAGGGTAAAGTCGTTCTCATAGCTCTCACCGTTCAGAATCTGAAGCGTGAACAGGCGGGAAACAATCATAGCGAACAGGACAAGGAATATTATGATAAGGATTATCCCCCTGCCCTTCAACGAGTCCGCCGATGATTTTCTTTTATTTGACTGTTTCAATCCTTAATACCTCAGAAATAAGACCTTTTGGTCTTCTTGTTAATATAATAGTTAAGCTGATACAGAAAAACCGCGAAGATAACCGTGTAGATCATCTCGGGTATGATAACCCTTCCAAGGTAGAAAAAAACATTCACCCGCCCCCTGACCATAAAGGTCGTCACATACTGGTACAGTCCGTAGAAAATGTCGCAGATACCGATCAGAAGCAGCGGCGTCTTGATGTCATCGTCATAGAATATTCTGTATGAATACCCGGCAGCGTATCCTATCCATGTGTATATCAGGGCGTAGAATCCGAGTATGCCGCCGGAGAAGACATCGAGCATGATCCCGCTCGCGAAGCCGATAATCATGCCGGTGCGGCTTCCGCACATCAGCGCGAACGACGCGGTCAGGATGACGGGCAGATTGGGGCGGATCGACGCAACCGCGACATATGACATAAGAGTAGTCTGAAGCAGCGGGGCCAGAAAACACAGAAGGCCGATCAGAAGCTTTCTTTTCACTGCTCCCCTCCTTCCGGCGCGGTCCCGCCGTCATCAGGGACAGCCTCGCCGCTGCCCTCGGCAGGAGCCTCTCCGCCCCCGTCTCCCTCAGCCGCAGCTTCCTCGCCTTCGCCGCCCTCAGGAGCGGCCTCTCCTTCGCCGCCTTCAGCAGGAGCTTCTCCGGCCCCGTCTTCAGAAGCGGCTGCAGCCGCTTCTGAAGCTCTCGGAGCGGTCAGCGTCGTAGTATCTGACGAAGACGCTGAGACATCCTCGGGAACCTCGCCTTCGCTCGGGATATACTCCTTGAGCGTCCGGATCACAAGTACCTCCTGGAGATGGCGGAAATCCACGGCAGGATTGACAGTTCCCGACTTGGTGAGATTATTCGCGTCATTGTTGAGTTCGGATATGTATCCTATCAGTATGCCGGGAAGATACTTCTCCGAGATACTGCTGGTCACTACCTTGTCGCCGACATGAACGTGATTGTTGTCGTCTGTCAGCTTGACCAGAGAAAGAGTGCCCTCGTCGATGAGCTGAAGGTTGCCTGCGATGATGCATGTATCGCTGGTTGTGGAGATCATGGCCGAGACATTTGAATCGTCGTCAGTGATCGATCTGATTCTTGCCCAGTTCGGGCCCACCTGCGTCACTATACCGCACAGACCGGCTCCGGCGAGGACATTGCAGTCTACCGAGACTCCGTCATTCGTGCCTTTGTCTATCGTGAAGGTGGTAAACCAGTTGCCGGAGCCCTTGGAAATGACATGCGCTCCGATGGTGTCGTAATCCGAATACTGCTCCTTCAGTTCGAGAAGGTCCTGCAGGCGGCCGAGTTCCTCCTTGTTGAGAACAAGCTTGGAGTTCTCCGCCTTCAGGCTGTCGACCTGAGTCTGGAGAAGCGCGTTCTCCTCGCGAAGAGCCGCGGCGTCGGTCATATTGGCTGAGAAGCCTGACAGAAAAGCGCCGAACTGGTTCATCCCCTTCTGGATCGGGGTTATGATCATGCCGGTGAAGCCCGTAATCGGACTTGTCGCCGAAGATCCCACGATTGAAATGACAATTAACGCTATGCAGATCAGTGAAAGTATGATCAGGGTGGTCTTTCCCTGCTTACGGTTCTGGTTCATAGTGCGTTACCTCAAGCTTATCTTCTCGGAGAGCGCATAAGTGCGTGCAGCTCTTTCTGGTTGATCATTGTGACAAGTCCCCGGATCGTAGAGTTCTTCGGATCCTGAATATGGTACACGGGAAGCGAAACTTCCTTCTGAAGGTACATGGGAAGATTCTGAATAAGCGATACGCCTCCGGTGAGAAAGATCCCCTCCCTGAAGATGTCCTGCCTCAGCATCGGCGGAGTACGGTCAACAACCTGACGGACTTCATCGACGATTCTGTCAATCGCGGCCAGGACGGCGACAGAAACGGCAAGTGCGGGAATCATATCCGACTTTGGAAGCCCGGACAGCGTATGTATGCCGAACACCTTCTGTTCAAGCCTCGGGCCGTTTATCATGAAAGCAAGGTTATTCTTGAGCTGTTCCGCTGTCTTTCTGCCTATGCTTATGTTGAACTTGCGCCTCACCATGGTGACGATGTCGTCGTCCAGCGTGAATCCGCCCTCCTTGAGGGTCCTGCCGATGATGACCTTGCCGTCCGAAATGACAGAGATCTCTGTCGTGTCGCCTCCGATGTTCACGATCATGTGTCCCTCGGGACCAAGCACGGGAAGACCGATCGAGACGGCGTCCGCTATCCCTTTTTCGACAAGATGCACTCTGCCAGGGCTGAGCGTTGTGTTGCAGACATTATAAAAAGCGCGCTGTTCCACAGGTGTCACCTGTGACGGCACCGCGATGCATATCCCCGCGCTCTTCTGGGAAAATGTTGTGAACTTCCTGAGCGTGTACGTGAGCACGCTCTCCATATCCTCCGCGGAGGCTATGACGCCTCCGGTCATGGGACGTATCACCTGAACGGATGTCGGATTCTTCTCGTACATGGCGTAGGCGTCATTTCCGATTGCGAGAGTTTTCCGTCCACGGCGGGCGATCATGTTGCGGTTCTCCATAAACTGCTCGCCGCTCCTGTCGCGCAGCTTGAGAGTGTCCGTCCCCAGATCGACTCCGATCATATTTGAAAAAAACATTGATTATGTTATGCCCCTTATCTTAATCATGCGGTCTTCAGAAGATGAGACTGACGCAGGCTGACATAAGTCCTGTCACCTATGATCAGGTGGTCTGTCAGCGGTATTCCGATAAGCTCTCCCGCCTCGGATATCCTCTTTGTGATCTCGATATCCTCCGCTGACGGTGAGGGATCGCCGCTCGGATGATTGTGCAGGAGGATGACCGAAGCTGCCTTGTGGGCCAGAGCTTCAACGAAGATTTCTCTGGGTCCCAGCAGGGCGGTATGTATATTCCCCCTGGAAATGATCTTCCTGCTGAGCAGTCTCCCCTTGCTGCTCAGGCACAGTATCATCACTACCTCCTGGCTCTCATGCCGCATCTGTTCCATGTAATAGGCACCGATCACCTCCGGACTGTCATATACAAGACTGTCCTCGGATCCGATCTTTGCCTGGGCTATCCTCCTTGACAGCTCGGCTATGCAGCGTATCTGAATAGCCTTCACTCTCCCTATGCCGCGGATATCCTTAAGATCCTCAGCGCTCATCTGGTGAAGTCCGGCAATCCCGGCGCTGCCCAGGGCGTTAAGAATGCTTCGGCTCATGTCAAGCGCGCCGGTCCCCTGAGTGCCCGATCTTAGAAGAACTGACAGAAGCTCCGCGTCGCTGAGAGCTTCCGGACCAAAGTGTTCACACTTTTCATAGGGACGTTCCTGCACGGGAATGTCAATGATTCTGCGATTATTATTCATGCACATATACCGTATGTGCTCTCTGGATTCATCCGATCCTTCTTCCGGCTTTCATTCTACATGATTCGCGGCCTTTATTCAATGATGTTGGAATCAAAAGTGCCTTTTACTCCCAACATCATTCAATATCTGCTCCGCAACCTTCAGTCCGTCGGCGGCGGCGCTTGTAATGCCTCCTGCATATCCGGCACCCTCGCCGCATGGGTACAGTCCTGCGTATCCTGGAGCCTGGTAATCCTTTCCGCGCTCGATCCTTACCGGGGAAGAGGTTCTGCTCTCAGCGGCGCACAGAACCGCCTCCTGCCCTGCGAATCCTTCTATCTGCCGCTCCCAGGCCATTATTCCTTCCCTGATTCCATCGCGGATCGTATCCGGGAAGACGGAGCGGATATCCGCCATCTTCCATCTGCCGCATATCATCGGCTCGAAGCCGGGCAGACGGCTGATGGAACCGTCTGCGCCGGCAAAGTCTTCGAATCTCTGAACCGGTATCATGCCGCCGCCGGCCTCGAATGCCGCCTGCTCCAGCTTTCTCTGAAACTTTACTCCGATCAGAGGATCCGGCGCCGGCGTGTCATCAGGAAGCATATCCAGATAACCCCTGATTTCCCCGGGCGACACTGTCACAACGATCGCGCTGTTCGCAATGCCGGAAGAGCGGTCATGAAAGCTCATGCCGTTGACAGCGAGACGCCCGGGCTCTGAAGAAGCGTTGACTACATATCCGCCGGGGCACATACAGAATGAATACACTCCGCGCCCGCCGTCAAGGCGGTGCGTAAGCTTATACGGGGCCGGCGGGAGCCGGTATCCCGGATCGCTTCCGTACAATGCCCGGTCTATGACGCTCTGGGGATGCTGTATTCTGATTCCGACGGCGAACGCCTTTGCGCTCATAGGCAGTCCGGCTTCCCTGAGCATGCTGAATGTGTCACGGGATGAGTGGCCTACCGCCAGAACAAGATGATATGTCAGAAAAGAGATATTCTTTTCCCTCCCCGCGCAGTGCACATGCCAGGCTCCGCCGCTGTCCTGATCTATGCGGTCCATCCTGGTGCCGAAGAATACACTGCCTCCCCTCATGACGATCTCATCCGTGATAGAGGTGACTACATTCCTCAGCACATCTGTTCCGACATGAGGCTTTGCGGAATACATGATGTCCGGGTCAGCCCCTGCGCTTACGAATGTTTTCAGTATAAAACGGATCCTGCCTTCAGGATCCTTAACGCCGGTATTCAGTTTCCCGTCTGAAAATGTCCCTGCGCCGCCTTCCCCGAACTGAACATTCGATTCAGGGTCAAGCACGCCGTTATCCCAGAATGCGCGGACAGCCTCAGCCCTCTCCTTTGCCCTTGCCCCCCTCTCGATGAGAACAGGACGAAGCCCTTCCCTGGCAAGCAGCAGGCCGCAGAACAGTCCGGCAGGTCCGGTTCCGACGATCAGAGGCCTTGACGGGTCGTCTGCATACTCACTGATCCCGGCGGCATATATCTTCTCGGGATTCCGGATGCCCGGCTCATCTTTGTCATAAAGATAGGCGGCAGGTTCATACTCCGATACATTCTTAAGCCTGCGGCCGAGGATCTTCCGCTCAGTATTCGCGCTGTCAGGCTTTACCGAAACAGTATAGACCTCATAAAGGTCAGGTTTCTTTCTGGCGTCTATGGAACGGCGGAGTATCTCATATGAGAACGCTTCTTCTTTCTTCAGATGAAGCGCAGAGCGTATAGCCCTCTCGATACCGCCGCTGTTCTCATTTGGCCGAAGTTTAAGCTGTGTGATCCTGATCATAATGCCTCTGATTAGTCATTGTCATAAATATGAATGTCCGGACGTCTCATCCGGCATCCCCCTTTGTGTTGAAGATCCGGGAATCCTACGTCGCAGAAGCGGCGGCATGCGTGCCGGCTGTATACCCGCTTGACCACGCCCACTGCAGGTTATATCCGCCGCACGGGCCGTCTATATCGATCAGCTCACCCGTAAGATATATTCCTTTCAGATCATCAGAACGGCATTCAAGTGTCCTGGCGTCCAGCTCGGTAACCCTTACTCCTCCGACGCACACCTGGGCGCTGTCAAATCCACGAAGCCTCAGAGCCTTCAGCCGGAAATTCTTGAGCACCGAAGCGATGCTCTCCCCGGTCAGCTCGCATTCGGCAAGAACAACGGGAATCATTCTGGAAGGAACAAGCCCCGCCAGAAGCTTCTCAATGCTCATTCCGCTGTATCTGGAACTGAGATCAGAGATCATCTTCTCCACATTCTCAAGAGGAGCGTCAGGCAGCAGATCCAGGCCCAGCTCTACCTCACATCCGCTGTGAAGAGCGCGCATGACATACCGGCTCAGATTGAATACGACAACCCCCGACAGGTCCTGCTGTGTAAACTGTATCTGCCCCCTCTCGCGGGCAATCATCTCACCGTCGGCGAAGACGGTCACAACAGCGCCGGTTCTCGTTCCGGAGGCCGCATAGAGAGGATCTTCCAGGGATCTCTTCGAGTCCTTGCCCGGCTGCCTGCTGCCAGGTACACGGACATAGGCCTTCGCGTCAGGCTCGGGAAGCGAGCAGGATACAGCTGTCAGAGCGGGAAGTATATCAGTCACGTCGAGTCCGAGCATGCGGCTGAGTTCGTACCCGGCTCCGTTTGCCCCTGTGGACGGAACAGCCCTGGAGCCGCAGCTTATAATCACGCTGTCAGCGCTGTATGCCCAGGTCTTCGTACGCACGCACCATGCACCTTCCCCCGCGGCAGAGCTGCTGTCCTCAGCCTTTTCTACCGCTATGGCCTCCTCATTGAACTTCATCTTTATCTTCAGTGAACCCATGGCGCGAAGAAGCACGTCAAGTACACTGGAGGACTGGCCTGTGACAGGATACACATAACTTCCGTGTTCAACCGAAGTCAGAAGCCCCTCTTCATGGAAGAAACGAAGTGTATCCTCAACTGAGAACTGTCCGAATACAGATCTGAGCATGATCCTGGCGTTCTCCATGTCAGATGATCTGTATGCCGACAGGATATCATCCTCAAGATTCGTCATGTTGCATCGGCCGTTACCTGTCAGCAGCAGCTTCCGCCCGGGTTTGGGGCCGGCTTCAAGCAGTGTAGTCCGCGCGCCTGATCTGGCAGCTGCAATAGCTGCCATCATACCGGATGGTCCGCCTCCGATTACAATCACCTGTTTCATAAGCCGGGTCTCCTTTCATACAGTCCGCCTTCGGCAGGATACTACGCAATGTAAAAGTATATCGCGATATAGTGACATATGCTTCCGCCCATTACAAACAGGTGGAAGATCTCGTGGGTTCCGAAGCTCTTATGCCGCGCGTTGAACTCAGGCAGCTTCAGGGCATATATTATTCCGCCTATGGTGTACAGGATCCCTCCCGCGAGGAACCAGCAGAAGGCAGGCCTGGGCAGGTCATGCAGCAGAGACGGGAAGGCTGTCACGCAGGCCCATCCCATGCCGATATACAGTATCGACGAAAACCACTTCGGGCACGTGATCCAGAAAAGCTTGATAACAATACCGGCTATCGCTATGCTCCACACGAGGATACACAGGTTTCTGCCCGTGGGCTGGCTGAACGCCAGAATACACGGCGGAGTATAAGTGCCGGCGATAAGGATTGATATCGCGCTGTGATCAATCTTCTGCAGGATACTGTTTACCTTGTCGTTGACGTCGAAGGTATGATAAATTGTCGAGGCCGCGTATAATAATATCATACTGAGCATGAATACAGTCATGCACAGCATCGCCCTGCTGTCTCCGCGTGCCGAAGTCTTGACCAGGAGCGGTACGGTGGCCGCGGCCGCCATAATCAGCCCAATAAAATGCGTGATCGCGCTGCCGGGATCTTTGATCGAATGTATTCCTCTCATATTGCTTGCCCCTCCCTGTAATATCGTTTGCGTAAATGCGCTATATGGTTTTTAATACTAGATAATACAGTTTGGATTATACACACATTTTCATGTGATTACAAGGGGGCAGGGATCAGGACATCGATATGATTCCCTTGTCTATCAGCCGCTGAGCCGCCTTCAGTATTCCGAACTTTGCGCTCTCCCAGGTGAGGCCGCCCTGAAAGTACGCCGCGTACGGCTCGTGGAGCGGGCCGTCCGCAGACAGCTCTATGGATGAACCCTGGATAAACGCACCTGCCGCCATGATGACGTTGCTGTCGTATCCCGGCATTGCCCACGGTTCCGGGGTTACATAGGAATCGACAGGAGCCGCGGCCTGTATTCCCTCACAGAACGCTATAAGCCCTTCCGGCGATCCGAATTCGATGGCCTGAATAATATCATGTCTTGGCTCGCGTGAGTCCGGTATACAGCGGTACCCGAATGTCTCGAACAGGGAAGCCGCGAATATAGCGCCCTTAAGCGCGCCGGCCGTCACGGAAGGCGCCATGAACAGTCCCTGATACAGAGAGCGGTTTATCTGCAGGCTCGCTCCCACTTCTCGTCCAAGCCCGGGAGAAGTCAGCCTGACGGCACAGTTCTCAACGCACTCTTTTGTCCCTGCGATATATCCGCCCATCGGAGCCAGGCCTCCGCCCGGATTCTTGATCAGCGACCCGACTGTCATATCTGCTCCATAGTCGGACGGCTCCACCCTGTCGACAAATTCTCCGTAGCAGTTGTCAACCATCACTATAATATCTGGACGGATCTTTTTTACAAAGCTGACAGCCTCTCCTATCTGATCCACCGAGAGCGTCGGACGGGTCAGATACCCCTTCGATCTCTGTATTGCCACAAGGCGCGTCTTGTCACTGACCGATCTCCTGACAGCTTCATAGTCGAAGCCTCCGTCACCGTCAAGCTCGACCTGCCTGTAGGAGATGCCGTACTCAGCGAGGCTTCCCCTGGACGGCCTTATGCCTATAACCTCTTCCAGTGTATCATAAGGCTTGCCGCTTATGGAGACCATCTCATCTCCGGGGCGCAGATTTGACGCAAGGGCCAGACTCAGCGCGTGGGTTCCGCAGGTTATCTGGGAGCGCACCAGCGCATCTTCTGTGTGAAAGACGTCGGCGTATACCTTCTCCAGATCATCACGGCCGGCGTCATTGTAGCCGTAGCCGGTGGACCCGTTGAAATGCTCGGCACTGATGCGGTTCTTCTGCATCGCTCCGATCACCTTCAGCTGATTGACCTGGGCAGTCTCATCAATAAGGCTGAACCTTTCCCCAAGCTCTTGGAGGATCTTCCCGCCAAGCTCCAGCAGTCCGGGAGAGACCCCCATGTCCTCATAGAACCTCTCAGCCGACATGGCTTCCCTGACTGCCTGTTTCCTGATGTTAAAGTCATTAGTATTCATATATCTCCATATGCCTCGCTTTCATCCGGCAGCTTAGAGCAGCGTACTCTTATCAGCCGCGCCGGGCCGCTATTCAGCAGGCAGCACGATTTCTCAGGATCAGCTCAAGATACCCCTGCCGCGCAGTATATCTGTCATGGCTTCGAGAATCCTGCCGTCGTCGCATCCGTAATCATCCCTGTCGATCCAGATAACGTCCTTTTCACGCCTGAACCATGTCAGCTGCCTCTTTGCGAAATGCCTTGTGTTGCGCTTGATCAGGCGCACTGCCTCTTCGTACGGGATTTCCCCAGAGAGATATCTCAGCATCTCCGCATAACCAAGTCCCTTCATGGATGTCATGTCAGGGGTCATCCCCATATCCCTCAGACGCCTGACCTCAGCCTCAAGGCCTTCCTCAAGCATGAGGTCTACTCTCCGGTTGATTCTCTCATAGACACGCTCCCTGTCCTGTGTCAGGACAAAATAACAGAACAGGTATGAGGATTGCTTTTGCCTCTGAGTTTTGTTGTGCTCGGATATCAGCATCCCGGTCTGATGCGAGAACTCCAGGGCGCGGATCACACGGCGTATATTGTTCGGATGGATAGCTGCCGCGGACTCGGGATCAGACTCCTTCAGCATGGCGTACAGCTGTGAGGGATCCATCTCTTCGAGCATTCTTCTGTATGAAGTGTCCCCGTCATTTTCAGTGAAGTCTATATCGTACACTACGGACTGGATATAGAAGCCCGTTCCGCCGGTCAGGATCGGGATCCTTCCGCGACTCTGAATATCTGCTATGGCTTCATTTGCCAGGGCCTGGAACTGAACAACGTCAAAGCTCTGAGACGGATCGAGCACGTCTATCAGATGATGCCTGACTCCTTTCATCTCATCGGGACGTATCTTTGCCGAACCGATGTCCATGCCGCGGTAGACCTGCATAGAGTCCGCGGATATGATCTCACCGCCGCATCTTTTTGCGAGCGCGATGGAAAGCTTCGTCTTTCCGACAGCCGTTGGCCCGGTGAGCACGATCAGTTTTTTCTTCTCCATGTCGGCACCTCACACGATGCGGTGGAACTTCTTTTCGATCTCTGTCTTTGTCATGGACAGTATCGTCGGGCGGCCGTGAGGACAGTTGTAAGGATTGTCCAAGGTCAGAAGCTCCGAGATAAGCTCGTCCGCCTCCCGCGTGCTCAGACGGGTATTTCCCTTCACCGCGGCCTTGCACGCCATTGTAGCCACCCTCATCGTTATCGTCTCGATGGAGGTCCTGCCGGTATCGGCGCTCAGGCTGTCAAGCATCTCCATGAAATATTCCTTTTCAGTCAGCCCGAAGAGATCCTGCGGCACGGCACTGATCATGTAATCATGCCCTCCGAACGGTTCGATCTCGAAACCGATCATATGAAAGTACCCTATGTTTTCCTTCAGAATTGACTCCTCCGCCAGAGTAAGGGATACAATAATGGAAGGACTGAGCATCTGTGACGACGCCTGCTTGCTTCTGTACTTCTCCATCAGACGCTCGAAGAGGACTTTTTCGTGCGCGGCGTGCTGATCGATAATATACATGCTGTCCCTGAATTCGATTATCCAGTATGTATCAAACAGCTGTCCTATAAGACGGTGCTCCGGCCGTGTCTCCTGACTGAGGAAGACGGAGTTATCATTATCATCGAATATCGACAGCTGGGAGACCTCCTTCAGAAAACGGTTTGACTGCTCTATCCGGTCTTCGGAAGGCCTCTCCGGCATCCGTGTTCCATATGAGCCGGATGAGGGCTTCACTCCTGATATGCCGACGGCAGGTTCCGCTGATGACCCTTCGTCAGATATCTTGTATGCGGCCGTATCAGGTTCCATCACCCTGTCAGGGTAACGTTTTGAATATGGCGACACTCCCTGCCCGGTTCCATCCAGATAGCCTCCCGGGGCATTGTGCTCCCTGCGGAGAGCTTCGAACGGTTCAGGCGTATCCTTCTCCTTCTCAGCCTCCTGCGCTCTCCTTCTCGCTTCCTTCTGCCTGGAGATCTCCTCAGAGACTGTGCCGAATGTGGTGTCAATTATTAGCTCGCGGTGGTCAAGAAGCTCCCTGACGGATGACTTCACGAATTCATATACAGCAGGACCGTCAGAGAACCTGACCTGAGCCTTGGCAGGATGCACATTCACATCCACCCTGTCTCCCGGCACTGTGAGTGAGAGGATGACAAACGGGAACTTATGCTGCATCAGGAATGTCTCATAGCCTTCCTCAATGGCTTTTGAGAAGATGTTGTTGTATACCAGGCGGCCGTTCACATACAGTATCTCATTGGAACGGTTGCCGCGGCTGATCTGAGGCTTTCCTATCCATCCCTTCAGGCTCATGCCCCCGTCTTCATACTTCCGGTCGACTTCGATCAGATTCGAGCGTACATCTCTTCCGAAGACGGAATTGATGACATCCGCCTGGCTCCCATAGCCGGACGTTGACAGCCGGGTTGTGGAATTAACCATGAACTTGACAGATATATGCGGGTTGGACAGGGCGAGCCTGCTGACGAAGTCGCTGATATATCCGGCCTCGGTCTGGGCGCTCTTTAAGAACTTCCTGCGGGCGGGAGTGTTGTAGAACAGGTCCCGGACTATGAAGGTACTGCCCTCAGGGGCCCCGACCTCCTCATACAGCGTCTCACTGCCGCCTTCAATCTTGTACCTTATGCCGGTCAGGTTCTCTCTTACCTTAGTGATAAGCTCAACACGGCTGACCGCACTGATACTGGACAGCGCTTCACCCCGGAAGCCGAAGGATCTGATAGAAACCAGGTCGTCAACCCTGGTTATCTTTGAGGTCGCGTGACGCAGGAACGCGTTTCTCACCTGGGAAGGATCGATGCCTTCACCATTGTCCGTCACACGTATCATCGAGATCCCGCCATCGCGTATCTCCACCGTAATGGCGGACGCGCCGCTGTCGAGAGCATTTTCGCACAGCTCTTTGACAATCGACCCGGGGCGCTCCACAACCTCGCCGGCAGCGATCTTGTCTATGGTTTTCTGTTCAAGTACTTGGATTTCTTTCATGACTATCAGGATTCCGGCTGCCAGCGGTTTTTCAGCCTGTTCTGCAGCGCGTACAGAGTGTTCATAGCTTCTATCGGAGTAAGATTGGTTACGTCTATCTCCTTCAGTTCGCGGATGACATCCTCGTCTGTGACGGTATCGAAAAATGACATCTGGTGCAGATCCACCTCGTCGGCTCTTCTCTTCTTCTGCTTCCTGGCAGGCCTTGCGGCGGGTTCCGCGGCCGCGGTTTCGGTGATGTCGTGCGCGCTCAGCTCTTCGGCGAGTTCTTTGGCCCGCTCTATTACGGAATCGGGAACGCCGGCAAGCTTCGCGACCTGTATTCCGTAGCTTCTGTCCGCGCCTCCCTTGACTATCTTCCTCAGAAATACAATATCGTCGCCCTTCTCCCTGACGGCGATGCAGTAGTTGTTGACTCCGGGAATCTTACCGTCAAGTTCAGTCAGCTCATGATAATGTGTGGCGAAGAGAGTCTTCGCGCCGATCAGCTTCGTATCCGCGATATGCTCAACAACGGCCCACGCGATCGACAGCCCGTCATAGGTGGAGGTGCCCCTTCCTATCTCGTCCAGAATAAGCAGAGAGTTTTTCGTTGCCTGTCTCAGGATAAGAGCCACCTCGCTCATTTCAACCATGAATGTCGACCGGCCGCTGGCAAGGTCGTCAGACGCGCCTACGCGTGTGAAGATCCTGTCTACCAGGCCTATATTCGCTGATCCCGCCGGAACGAACGACCCTATCTGGGCCATGAGCACTATCAGCGCGCTCTGCCTCATATATGTCGACTTGCCGGCCATATTCGGTCCTGTTATTATGCTGATCCGGTTTTTGCGGTTGTCGAGTACGGTATCGTTCGGAACGAAGAGATCACCTCCGCTCATCTGCTCAACTACAGGATGACGGCCGTCACGTATGTCTATTACGCCCCGGTCATTTATCTTCGGACGGACATAGCGGTTCTGCTCCGCGACGCAGGCCAGAGACGCTATGACATCGGCCACGGCGATCGCGTGCGCGGTCTTCTGGATCCTGGAGGTCTGTGCCGCAATCTCCTCACGGACCTGGATGAACAGCTCATATTCGAGTGTGTTAAGCCTGTCTGACGCTCCGAGGATCGTTTCCTCCAGTTCCTTGAGTTCTGGCGTGATGTAGCGCTCCGCGTTGACAAGCGTCTGTTTGCGCATATAGTTGTCGGGAACCTTATCCCGGAAGCTGTTCGGGATCTCAAGATAGTAGCCGAATACTTTATTGAACTTGAGCTTCATCTTGGAGATCCCGGTTCTCTCCTTCTCTCTCTTCTCAACATCCGCAAGCCAGCTCTTGCCGTCCCTCGCCGCGGATCTCAGGCGGTCCACTTCCTCGTTGTATCCGTCGCGGATAAAACCAGCCTCACGTATGACCATGGGAGGATCGTCGATGATCGAGCGTGAGATCAGTCCGCAGACATCCTCCAGCTCATCGATCTCCTCATACATCTTTTGGATCAGCCCGGCAGGATATTCCCTGAGCGCGCGCTTAATATGGGGAACCATCTCCAGGGATGTGCGGAAGGCTATAAGATCTCTGGGGTTCGCGCTGCGGTATGATATTCTCGATATCAGCCTCTCAAGGTCATATACCGGCTGCAGGTATTCACGGATCTCTTCCCTTGTTATAGCATTCCGGCACATCTGGGACACCGCTTCAAGCCGCTCTTCTATCTCTTCCTTGTCGATCAGCGGCTGCTCGATCCATGACCGGAGCAAGCGCGCGCCCATGGCTGTTTTCGTTTTGTCAAGCACCCAGAGCAGGGAACCCCTTCTCGCCTTCTCCCTCATAGTTTCAGTGAGCTCGAGATTGCGCCTTGTGAAGGAGTCAAGCACCATATACTTGCCGATCGTATAGGGAGTGATCTCCGTAAGGTTGCCAAGCTCTGACATCTGCGTTTCCTTCAGATAACGCAGGACGGCGCCGGCAGCGATCGATCCGCACTCCATATCTCCAAGGCCGATACCCTGCAGGGAATGCACATGAAAATGATCCAGGATCTCCTGCCTGCATCCGTCAGAGTCAAAATATGAGGCGTCAAGCGTAAATACTGTAGAACCGGCTGTATTTCGTATCTCGTCGAGGTCGAGGCCTGACATCTGAAGCGCTTCATTGCAGATAATCTCCGCGGGATTGTACCGCAGGATCTCATCTCTGAGCCTCCTGCGTGAATCCGCTTCCGTCACGAGGAATGACCCGGTTGTTATATCTACCGAAGCTATTCCGAACCGGTCCGACAGACATATTATGCTCATCAGATAGTTGTTCCGGCCTGCGTCAAGGGCAGAGGTGTCGAGATTCGTTCCGGGAGTCGCGATACGCACAACCTCACGCCTGACGAGTCCCTTCGCAAGCTTCGGGTCTTCAACCTGCTCTCCGATCGCCACCTTGTGCCCGTTTGCTACCAGTTTATTCAGGTAGCTTTCGACAGCATGATACGGGACGCCGCACATAGGAGCTCTCTCGTCAAGACCGCATTCTTTTCCGGTCAGGGTGAGCTCAAGCTCTCTTGATACCAGAATGGCATCGTCAAAGAACATCTCATAAAAATCGCCGAGACGGTAGAACAGAATGCAGTCGGCATACTGTCTCTTCGTCTCGACATACAGTTTCATCATCGGCGATAATCTGCTGACGTCAACCTCATCAAGAAGCATGAATCACTCTCTTTCTGTTCCCGTGTAATAGAACCCGTGCGCCTTGTCCAGCCTTACGTCAACGATGCTTCCTATCATTGACTTATCCCCCGGAAAATGCACTACAAGATTGTGCGGCGTACGGCCTGTCAGAAGGCTTCTGTCCTGCCTGTTTACCTCCTCGGCAAGCACGCTCTGTACAGTTCCCTCAAAACGGGAAGACCTTCTCCTTCCGATCGACTGTACCTCTGCCAGGAGTCTGTCGAACCGCTCATGGGCCGTCTCATCACTGACCTGGCCTTCCATGGAGGCAGCGGGCGTCCCCGTCCGCTTTGAATACAGGAAAGTAAACGCGGAATCATATTCAACGCGCCGCACAATATCAAGAGTCTCCTGAAAGTCCTCCTCTGTCTCACCCGGGAACCCGACGATAATATCCGTTGACAGGGACAGATCCGGAATAGCCTCTCTCAGACGCGATACAAGGTCAAGATAGGATTCTTTTGTATAATGGCGGTTCATAAGCTTAAGCAGCCTTGAAGATCCGCTCTGTACCGGGAGATGCAGGTGCGGGCATATCTTGCCGGAATTTTTCATCACTTCTATCAGGTCATCCGACAGATCCTTCGGATGGGAAGTCATGAATCTGATTCTCCTGATGCCGTCAATCTTCTCCGCCTCCTCAAGGAGCTTTGAAAAAGATACATCCCCGGACAGCCCTTTGCCATATGAGTTGACATTCTGTCCGAGAAACATGACCTCGACAACACCGTCCCGGGCAAGCTGGCGTGTTTCATCCAGGATGTCCTTCATCTCACGGCTTTTTTCTCTTCCGCGGACATAAGGCACTATGCAGTAGGTGCAGAAATTGTTGCACCCGAACATGATATTAACGCCGCTTTTAAAAGAATATGTCCTGTCTGAGGGCAGATTCTCGACGATAGAATCGTTCTTGTCCATCACGTCTATGATCTGGCCGTCGGACATCAGGCACGCGCACAGCAGCTCGCTGAAACGGTACAGATTGTGCGTGCCGAAGACCAGGTTTATATAGCGGTACTTCTGCCGTATGCGTTCTATCTCGTCCTTCTCCTGCATCATGCAGCCGCACAGAGCTATCTTCATGGCCGGATTCTTCTTCCGGGCTGAGCTCAGGGAGCCAAGCCTTCCGTACAGCCGCACATTCGCGTTCTCCCGCACCGTACAGGTATTATACAGAACAAAATCAGCTTCCTCGGTGTCAGACTGCGAGAAGCCGGACAAACGCAGTATACCGCGCAGCTTCTCCGAATCACGCTCATTCATCTGACAGCCGAAGGTCACTACACAGAATGTCAGAGCCCTCTTCAGTTCTTCTTCTTTCCTGGCTACAATCCGGCGGCACCTGTTGATGAACCAGGCCTGTCGAAGAGAGCCGTCCATGACAGGCGGCTCCGGCATGACGGATGTCTCATCCAGCATCCGTCTGAATTCTTCAGATTCATATACAGTATTATTCATTCCCTGAGCAGCCCCATCTTCACGAATATTCCTACCAGGATCTCACCCTTCGGAAGCTTGCGCATCTCCGAAGCGGTAATCCCGCGGAAAGCTACCATTGATATCAGATATATTACCATTCCGAACAGTATCGCCATTATGGTGGCGATGGAATTGCCGAACACCTTATCAAGGACATACCATACCGCGTAGGATCCGAACGCCATTATGATCGACGAGATCAGCGGCACGATGTATGTTTTGCGTATCTCCTGCTGATAGTAGATATACCGGCGTATAGCCAGCGCGTTGAGGATGCAGACAACAAGCGCGAATATAGCGTTGGAATACAGGACGGAATAGATATTCAGATTCAGATACCTAAGCATGACTACAAGCGATATAACGTGGATAACAAGCGCTATCACGTTGTGGATAAGCGGCTCGCGAAGCTTTCCGAGACCCTGCAGTATGGCGGTCGTCAGTGTGCTGAGGGCATAGAGGATAATAACCGCGGCGCCCGCCTGCATGATGCCTGCCGAAAGCGCCATGCCCGAATCCGGATGGAACAGCATCCGGATAATAGGACCGCCGAGAGCGGCCATGCCCATCGCGCATGGGATGGTGACGATCATCGTATAGCGCGTGGAAGAATGAACCGTCCTGACCGCCGACGCCTTGTCCCTGGCGGCGACCGCTGCCGTCAGCGACGGGACAACTGCCGGGCCCAGAGATGACGCGAGAGACAGCGGAACATTCATGAGTACACGGAAACGTCCTGTGTATATGCCCCAGATTGTGGCATACTGCTTCTCCGTATAGTTCTGGCTCTTGAGAATAGCGTTGAATATACCCTGATCCAGAACGTTCGAGATGTTGTACACCAGTGTGGACAGGATGATCGGAAGAATCGTCAGTATCAGTACACGGTACAGGTACCTTGAAGACTCCCTCTTTCCGGTCTGGTCCTTCCTTACCGCGTGGCGGAACCTCCGGTTAAAGCGCATATAGAGGTACATCATGAACAGAAGCGCGACAGTCACCGACGCGACCGTTCCGAATGTAGCCCCGGCGGCTCCCCATCCCGGAGCGGCAAGCTCGTTCTCACCCTTGGCGACAAGGCTGCGCCCGTAATCCATCAGCACCCACGCCCCCCAGATGGACACGGCAGCGTTGATGATCTGCTCGATGACCTGGGAAACAGCGGTCGGAACCATATTCGAGAAGCCCTGGAAAAACCCGCGGAAAACACCGGTGATCGCGAAGATCAATATAACCGGAGCCAGTACCCGCAGACCGTACTTGGCGTATTCGACATTCATCACATACTTTGTTATGACTCCGGCAAACGCGTATGTGATCAGGGCAAGTATACCGCCGGAGATGACCGCGAAGCGCATGGAGCACAGGAATACTCTGTTCGCGTTCTTCATCTCCCCCTTCTGGATGCGTTCGCTCATCAGACGCGAAACGGCCAGAGGAAGGCTGAAGGAAGAGATCATCAGGATTATTGAATATATCTCATTCGCGGTTGAGTAATAGCTGTTTCCGACATCTCCAAGGATATTGAACAGAGGTATCCTGTAAATCAGCCCTATGACTTTGGCAATAATCGAAGCAGCCGCGAGGATCGTTCCCTGTATCAGAACGTTCTTCGCGGTGATCTCACCATTCTTCCTGTTGTCCTGCGCGGATGAGGCCCTCTTCTCTTCCGCAGTGTCCTTTGCTTCTAGATCAGCCACTTGAATACCTCAAAGTATCTGGTAGATATATCTCCGGCAGTACCGCTCCCGCGCGCGTTATCCGCGCGCGGGGAAGCCATGCCGGAACTGTTTCAAACTCAGCCGAGAGAGTCGATGATGCTTGTGTCGACAGACGGATCATCGGAGATAACCACCTTCGGGTCATCCTGGTTGCGCACTATCTCGACAAAAGTCTTGCCCTGGTTGAGACGGATCTCGTTGCCGTTGGAGTCATAATAGCGTGTAACGTTGAAATCGCACTCTCTGACATCCCACGCGCAGTTGGGAGTCGTGATCGTAGTCTCGATAGGATCGTCAGCGCTCCAGTTCTCCTTCTTCCAGGTAATCCTCTCGGCACGTCCGTTCGTGATGAACCATCCTGTTCCGCCGTCATATCCGTTTACAGGATCAGTCCACAGATAATGATCGTCCGCCATCTGAGAGGGGCATTCCTGGATAATTATGTTCTTGTAGCAGAGCTGCTGTCCGTTCAGCTGGTCAACCTGCGCTGACCCGAACTCTGAGCGGTAATACAGGCCGTCCGCTTCGTTGTAGTCAAAACGGGCATGGTTATACACAAACCCCGGTATGACAACCTTCGCGATCTGCCCGTTGTCGAGTGTCACGACCTCTCCGTCCGCAGCAAACTGATAATGACCGTTATAGCCGTCAGAGTACGAGGTCCTCCACCCGGAGTTGTCGATCACGCCGTTGAGCAGCTCCTTGTTGGTATAGATACCGGTAACGCCCTCGTGGTCGCGGATATAAGCCGCGCTGCCGTCATGGAGCTGATAGTCCTGACCGCCCTCGCCGTAAGGGATTCCCGCGATGTCGTCAGTCGTCGGAAGCTGAAGGACCGGAACGGCGTATACAACCTGTCCGTAATGTCCGTAGTGAGCGTTGAATTCCCTCGCGAAATACACATAATACGGACGGCAGGACCTGATCGGCATGACCATGGAAACGCCGTCAAGGTTTTCAAAGATACCCATCATACGGGTGATCGCGCCTTCAACCATCGCCTCATACATGACATCCGCGTAGCTTGTCCCATGCTGCCACTGCACCGCGTCCGCGTCGTTCTCGATCATAAGAGCGGTCGGCCTAGTGCGCCCGATTGCCGTCGAAACAGTCTGTCCGGTGAGATAACTTGTACAGGTATCTCCTCCTGCGTCCTCGGCCCAGGCAGTCATCCCTATCGATGAAACCGCCATAATCCCTGCCGCGAAAGCTGCCGCAAATCTGATTCTGTTCATACATCTACTCCTTTCAGAGCCCGTGGCTCTACCCCTGGTTAATAAGTTATACTCCTTATGCGGAATATCAGCGTGGAATACCCGTCATCTCCATGATCCTTCTCTGGTGTTCCTCCATCTGTATCCGCTCATCCTCCCGCATATGGTCATAGCCGATCAGGTGCAGAAGGCTGTGTGCAATCAAAAAGGCGAACTCTCTCTTCTGGCTGTGTCCGTATTCCTCCGCCTGAAGAATGACCCGCTCCGCGTTCAAGACAATATCTCCAAGTATAAGCTCTCCTGTCTCAGGATCAAAAGAACTGCAGTCATTTTCTTTAAACGCGGAAAAATCTGCGGGAGCCGGAAACTCCTGCATCGGAAATGACAGCACGTCGGTGGGGGAATCCACCTGACGGAAATCCCTGTTCATGATCCTGATGCTCTCGCTGTCGGTCACAAGAAGATTCACCTGGCAGTCATACGGACAGCGGGACTCCTCAAGTCCTGCCCTGACGACTCTCTCTGCCAGAGCTTCTTGTGTCTCGCCCAGATCCAGAGCGGTATCTGTCTCTTTTTCGATATTCAGTGTCATGCTTTTTCTCATATGCCTCATAGGCCTGGACAATCTTCTGAACCAGCGGATGACGTACGACGTCCTTGCTGGAAAGATGGCAGAACGCTATGTCGTCGATCTTCTTCAGTACCTCGACCGAAACCTCAAGCCCGCTTCTGGATTCAAACGGAAGATCCTTCTGAGTCAGATCTCCTGTTATAATTGCCCTGGACCCGAAGCCTATACGTGTCAGGAACATCTTCATCTGCGCCGGAGTCGTATTCTGCGCTTCATCGAGAATGATGAACGCGTTGTCGAGCGTCCTTCCTCTCATGTAGGCAAGCGGGGCAACCTCTATAAGTCCCTTCTCGAGGTTTTTCGCGCAGCTCTCAGGCCCCATGATCTGGTACAGCGCGTCGTACAGCGGCCTCAGGTACGGATCAACCTTGCTCTGGAGATCACCCGGAAGAAAGCCGAGCTTCTCCCCCGCCTCAATCGCCGGCCTCGTCATAATGATGCGTGATACATCCTCATTCTTGAACGCCGTGATCGCCATCGCCATGGCAAGGTAGGTCTTTCCGGTTCCTGCAGGTCCGATTCCGAATGTGATCATATGGCTGCGGATGGAATCAACATATTCCTTCTGCCCGTATGTTTTCGGACATACCGGCCTTCCGCTGACGGTATGGCAGATTACATCCGAACTGATCTCGGATACTCCGCCGTCCATATGCTCAAGAGCCAGGGAAAGATCATAATCGACATTCTGCTGGGTGATCTGCCCGCCTCCTGAAGCTATTCTGGTAAGGTCCGACAGAACCTTCCTCGCCCCCTCGGGACCGGAGCCCGAACCGACGATCTTAAGCTTGCCGTCACGGCTTATCACCGTAACGTTCAGAGTACGCTCGATCTTCTTCAGATAATTGTCGAACTGACCGAATACCTGACTCTGCAGATTCTGTGGAATATCTATTCTGCTCTCGGCAAGCGCCATAGGAAACCTCAAAACAAATTATGTACTCCGCACAGGCGACATACAATATTATATTAAACAGCCGGTTTTTCGTCAACGGCTCCACTATTTGTGGTAAGGCTCGCCGCGGTCGATCTTCTGAGCGCGGTATATCTGCTCGAGAGCGATCACACGCATAAGCTGGTGCGGAAATGTCATGCGTGAGAATGAGATCCGCTCATCTGATCTTTTCAGGACTTCCTCCGACAGGCCGAGCGATCCTCCGATAATGAATATAAGATGACTGATGCCCCTGACCTGCAGCTGCGACATATGGCGCGCCAGTTCGACTGAATCATACATTCTGCCGTCAATCGCGAGCGCGATTACATAGGAGTGCGGATACCGGCCGAGAATACTCAGAAGCCTGCCGCCCTCTTTCTTCAGTATGACGGCCTTCATGGCCTCGCCCGCCTTTTCAGGAACGGGATCATCCGCAACCTCCTCTATGTTAAGGGTCAGGTAGCGTGACAGACGCCTGGAGTATTCCATGACGGCGTCAGTAAAATACTTTTCTTTTATTTTTCCGACCGTCAGCAGTGTTATCTTCATATCAGTTCTGTTCCAGATAGTCTTCGAATTGTTCGGCGCTCATGATGACTTTCCTCGGCTTGGTCCCTTCATCGGGTCCGACAACGCCGGCGTCCGAGAGCTGATCCATGATTCTGGCAGCCCTGTTGAAGCCTATCTTGAACCACCTCTGGAGCATTCCGATAGACGCCTTGTCTTTCTGTATGATAAAACGCCCCGCGTCCGCGAATAATTCATCAGTATCGCCTCCTCCCGAGGCTGAACTGACAGATGCGGCCTGTATTTCCTGCATGCGTTTTTTCATGACCTCCTGGCCCTGCGGAGAATCCTCCCTTCGGATGGAATCGACGACATTCTGTATCTCTTCGTCGGACACGAAAGCGCCCTGTACGCGGACCGGTTTTTTGTAAGTCTGCGGCGCGAACAGCATATCGCCGTTTCCAAGGAGCTTCTCGGCTCCGACCATATCAAGGATCGTGCGTGAGTCGGTTCCCGATGATACCGCGAACGCGATTCTTGACGGGATGTTTGCCTTGATAAGGCCTGTGATAACATCCACGGAGGGTCTCTGCGTGGCGATCACAAGATGGATTCCGCAGGCCCTGGCAAGCTGGGCGAGACGGCAGATCGCGTCCTCGACCTCATTTCCGGAAACCATCATAAGATCGGCGAGCTCGTCGACTATAATCACAATCTGCGGCATCTTCTTTGGAGCGTCAGGCACTCCGCCCTTGATCAGGGTATCAACCTTCGCGTTGTAGCCGGCGAGGTTTCTGACTCCGACCTCGGCAAATGCCTGATAGCGGCGGGTCATCTCGGCAACTCCCCAGTTGAGGGCTCCTGCCGCCTTCTTCGGATCCGTAACCACAGGAATGAACAGATGGGGTATGCCGTTATATACGGACAGCTCAACCACCTTCGGATCTATCATAATCATCTTGACCTCGGAAGGATCCGCGTTATAGATGATGGACATGATCAGAGTGTTGATAAAGACCGACTTTCCCGAACCGGTCGCGCCGGCTATCAGAAGATGCGGCATCTTCGCGATATCAGAGACAATAATACGGCCTGAGATATCCTTTCCGACCGCGTAAGTGAGCTTCCTGGAATGATTCTTGCGAAACTCGTCCGAATCGATAAGCTCGCTCAGATACACCATAGATGTCTTCTTGTTCGGTATTTCAATACCCACTGCGGCCTTTCCGGGGATCGGAGCCTCGATCCTGATGTCAGCCGCGGCCAGATTCAGCTTCAGGTCATCAGCGAGATTGGTTATCTTGCTGACTTTTGTTCCAAGCTCCGGCAGGAACTCATACCGCGTGACGCTGGGGCCGCAGCTGACTTCCGTGATACGCGCCTTTACGCCGAAGGTTGCAAGCACCTGCTCCAGCTTGCGCGCCGTCTCCCTGACCTCGTCGTCAGCCACGTCAGAATCCCTCTGAGCCGGCTTCTCCAGCAGATCGATTGACGGAAACTCATAGGGGATCTCCTCATCTTCCTGCTCCTCGATCTCCTTCGCGACTGACTCAACCTCCTTCTGCGTCTCGGCCTTTGTCATACGGCTGCTTTCAGCCTCCTCTTCAGCCTTCTTTCTTGACGCGGATACGCCGGCGTTCTGTATATCTTCCCTGGTGACAACCGCGGTCCGGGTGTCATCCTCATCACCCTCAGAAGCCTGAAGCTCATGTACTTCGTCATCCGGGGGCAACGCTGACAAATCAACGGCCGGAGCACTCTTCTTTGCCGGCTTTTTCTCAGATGCGGCAGGTATTTCAGACTGCCCGGCGGAACTTGTGCGTCCGCCGCGATGAATCGTAAAGGATGGGACAAACTGTTCATCCTCATCAGGAAGCCCGGTATCAGTGCCGTCAGTGACAGCCGGTGCTTCAGGCATATCTTCCCCGGACGGGTTTACCAGCCTCAGGAACATGCCGGTAGAGCTCTTTCCGGAACCTATGGAAGACGTACTGCTTCTGACGCTGTCTGACGGTGAAGCCTTTGACGCTTCCTTCCCCGCGGTGAAGTCAGTAATGATTCCGTCCGGGGAACTGCTGTCGGTCTTCGCGGTTCCGAATACGACCTGGGCCGGAGTGAGGGCAGGGAGCTCTTCCCTTCTTCTGCGGGACTTCCTGGTCTCTCCGAACATATCCGTAGTGAACTTAGGCTTTGACTTCCTCAGGCGCTTCGTCCGGGCCTGGGCTCCGTCATCATCACCAAGTACCGAGACAAAGACAGGAGTATCCTTCATCTGCGTGGCATAAGCCTCTTCACGTTCTCTGCGCTCACGCCTGGCCGCAGCTTCACGAAGACGCAGCTCTCTTTCCTCGCGCCTTCTCTCTTCCCTCTCAATACGAAGCTCCTCATTGCGGACTCTTCTCTCTTCAAGAGCCTGTGTGCCCTTTCTTCCGGTATCGACAAACAGAGCCTTCTGTGTAATCAATGCTCCGAAGATGAATATGGCTATGAGAAAGACGACCCATGTGCCGACAAGTCCGACAGTCGGCCGGAAGAACAGGATGAGAGCACCTCCGATGGCACCTCCTCCTGTATGGTACTGCTGCCCGACCTCAAAGTAATCCGATACGGATGTACCGGCCATATCAGAGTAAGTGATTAGCTGCAGCACTCCGCAGAATATGCAGAACAGAACAGCTGCTGAGAGCGCGCGGATCCTCGCGACGCGGTCCGAGCGGTTAACCATCAGATACAGTGTCATGAAGAAAACCAGAAACGGAAATACATACGCGTTGGTTCCCATCACACCAAACAGAAGATCCCCGAAAGCATTGCCTATTCCGCCTCCGAATCCGATAACGCAGATGAACGTCAGGACAGATACGCCCAAAAGACACCAGCACAGTATCTCGGTGTTCATGACAGGATCCGAACCGCGGTAATAAGAACTCTTCCGCGAAGCAGAAGAGTTCTTATTGCTGCCGGATGATCTCGCCGGGCTTGTACTTGTTTTTTTGCCGGAGCTTCTCTTTGCTCCTGAAGATTTTGCTGTTCCGGAAGGCCTCTTTTTGGCTCCGGAGGTCTTTTTATTGTTTCCAGCCATAGATTACCTGTATTCCCCTTAACTGATCCCCTTAATTGTTCCGTGTCATCTCATGAAAATGAACTGACCGGCTATTGCGAACGCGCCTGCCCCAAAGCAGTAATACGCGAAATAGCGCATCTTTCGGCTCAGAACCATCTGTCCGACGATCCTGATGGATATATATCCGAATACGGCCGCCGCTATCATTCCCCCTATATAGCTGCCGGCCATGGACGGGCTCATGCTCTCATTTGCAAGATCCTTCAATTCAAGTACTGCCGCTCCGAGAATCGCCGGAATCGACAGTATAAAGGAGTATTTCACGGCGAACTTTCTCTCGAACCCGCAGAAAGTACACGCGGATATTGTCGTACCGGAGCGGGAGATACCGGGAAGTGTCGCGAATCCCTGAGCAATGCCGATAAGCACGCCCTCTCCCCAGGATACGTCACGGGGTATCTTCCAGCAGTTCTCCACTCTGTCGGAAAGATAAAGTATCACTCCGGTGATAAGAAGACATATGCCGGGTATGATAAGGGTCGCCGACGCGTCTTCTATCAGCTTCTTGCCGAAGTAGCCGATGAGGCCTGTCGGGATCGTCGATACTATCACCAGGGCTACAAACTTGCGGTAATTGGTACGGATGATCCGGCGGTACTTTTTCGGCTCCTGAGTATTGTTTCGTGAAACCAGCACTTTCAGATTGAAGAAAATGTCGGCCAGCATGCGCACTGCCTCGGCAACAAGCTTGCAGATGTCCTTCCAGTACACCAGGAATACCACCAGCAGCGTTCCTACATGGAGCATAACGTCAAACGCGACGCTTCCTCCCGTATCAATATGGAATATATTCTGACATATAGCAAGGTGTCCTGAACTCGATACAGGAAGAAACTCCGTAAGCCCTTGGACGATTCCAAGAAATACAGCCTGAAATACAGACATGTCAAGCTCCTTTTTTATATGTAATGATGATACAATGTACTTAAGTACCTGAGGACTTCACGTGCGGATACAGATGAAAGTAACGGTCTCTGGTGTCAAGAACCATCTCTGAATAGAGATTCAGACAGTCTTCCATCCGTCCTTCCCGAATCGCCTTGATGCAGGGAGCTATATAACTATCCCACAGGCGGTCGTATATCTGCTCAGAGTCCGGACGCATGTTGATATGCTTGACGATAGACGGAGCGATATCATAATAATCCCTGATCAGGCTGTCTCCGCCTTCCTGGCATGCCATATAGGTATCTCTGTACGTACGAAGAAGATTAAGCTCCTCACAGTCATCGTCCATACCCCTGACCTGACATGCGGCGGTTGTGATATAGCACCACTTTCTGTGGAACCCTTTCTCGATCTCCTCATAGGTGGCATACTTTATGTTCGACTTGGGAAATACACTCTTCCACTTCTTCTGTATATGCTCGATAAGGGCTTTCGAGGATTCCCCCTTATACTGAAGGATCGCCGGAAAAACATAGCCCGCCACCGCGAGGGATTCGTTGATAAAGAAGACCTCACGGCTGCGCCTGGGAGTCTGGTCATAGAGCTGTTTTGCCTGGTCGGCAAAGCTCTGCGCCATGTTTTCCAGCATCGTATCGGGTTCTCCGACCGACACATACAGACGCTCGATAGCGTCCAATGTCGGAACCATACTCATGTAGAACTTCTGAAACCCGTCAGGATACTGGTTACGCTTAAAGGTCTTTATCAGTTCCTCGGGATTCCTGATCGCGGAGGTGATTCCCTCCATGGCAATCTGATAATCTGTCATTAACGTCAATCCTCCTCGAGGTTTGTATAGACGGCCTGAACATCATCACTCTCGTCAAGAAGGTCAAGAATACGGTTAAGATTCTTGATCGCGGTCTCATCTGTAAGGGAGACATATGTCTGCGGGATCATTGAAATCTCGGCGGATGCCATAGGTATGCCCTTCTCTTCAAGCGCCTGGCGCACATCTGAGAAGGCGTCAGGGTCGGTCGTCACGACGTATGAATCGTCCTCCTCCTGGAAATCGTCGGCGCCTGCGTCCAGCGCCTCCATCATCAAGTCGTCCGCATCCATGTCGCACTCCTCCTTGTCGATGAGGATCTGCCCTTTCTTGTCGAACATAAATGAGACGCAGCCCGGAGTTCCGACATTTCCCTGTCCTTTCGAGAACGCGGCGCGGACATCGGCTGATGTGCGGTTGCGGTTGTCGGTCAGAGCATCCACGATAATGGCGATGCCGTTCGGGCCGTATCCTTCGTAGGTGACCTGCTCGTAGTTAACCGCGTCCTGATTGCCGGCCGCTTTTTTGATGCCGCGGTCAATCGTATCGTTAGGCATATTGTTTGCCTTTGCTTTCGCTATAACGTCGCGCAGCTTGGAGTTGTTATTCGGATCCGCTCCGCCCTCTTTGACAGCGATGGCAATCTCTCTGCCGATTATCGTAAAGATCTTGCCCTTGGCCGCGTCATTGCGCTCTTTTTTATGTTTGATATTGGCAAACTTGGAATGTCCTGACATGCTGATTCTCCTTTTTACATTTATTCTTTTACATTTATTCTGTTGACAGTTATGCGCGCCCAACGGACGTATCCTGTATGCCGCGCGCTATCTTCGAGACATCGAGCCAGCCGATCATGGTACCGTTGATGCTCAGAATCCTGAAACGATACCCCAGCTCTGCATCGTCTATCTCCCGCCCTCTGTCCTCAGAGGTCGGAATATGGCCAAGCTTCTCTGTGAGATACCCGCTTAATGTATCATAGTTATCCTTGTTGATGTCCTTTTTCAGGACCTTTTCAACATCCTCGAGCAGAGCCTTGCCGTTCATTCTCAGATGGCCTTCCCCGGCTTTTGCTATCAGCTTCTCCTCATGGTCGTATTCATCAAGAATATTTCCGACGATCTCCT
The DNA here is from genome assembly GCA_002371345.1 of Lachnospiraceae bacterium UBA3711. Classification (GTDB taxonomy): domain Bacteria; phylum Bacillota; class Clostridia; order Lachnospirales; family Lachnospiraceae; genus Porcincola. The sequence goes on along the minus strand of DFHY01000039.1, from coordinate 27,986 downwards.
CCAGGATATCTTCCATCGTCACCAGTCCGCTGGTCTCCCCGTACTCATTGACAACGATCGCCATCTGCTTCCGGCTCTCCTGCATCTGGCACAGGAGCTCATCGACGTTCAAAGTCTCGGGGATAAACTTGACCTCACGCAGAAGGTGGGGTATCTTTCCGATGCTCTGATTGTTGTACTGCTCCTTCATATGGAAGAGCATCGCGTCCTTCAGATACAGGGCGCCGATAATATTGTCGATACTGCCCTCATACACCGGGAACCTGGAGTTTGGGGCGTCTACCATGTACTGTATAGATTCATCCAGTGTGACAGATGATTCAAACGCGTCTATATCTCCCCGGTGGGTCATGATATCTTCAGCCTGTTTGTCATCAAGCTCGAAGATATTTGAGATCATCTCGGCCTCATCTTCATCAATAGATCCCTGCTCATGGCCTTCATTCACCATAGACAGGATCTCATCCTCCGTGACCTCATCCTTCAGCCTTCCCGGATCAGCTCCGATGAGCCTCAGGGGAATAGACGCCGCGAAGTTAAGTATCCAGGTGAACGGGACTGATACAGCGGTAAATATCCGGCAGGGGGCGCTGAGCAGTCCGGCCGTCTTAACGTCCGCCAGCCTTGCGCTGATATAAGGCAGTGCCCTTCCGAGTACATAGACGATACATGTAAATGCAAGAGCGGCGAGAAAACGGCTGACCTTCCACACTCCCACGAGAACAGCCGTACCTTCCGCAGCCGTAAGAAGCTGCCAGAACCATACAGAGCACATGAGCGTGTATGTGTTGGCACGGGCGTTTTTCACCCTCGTAAGCGCCGGCTCACGTATCCGTACACTGCCTTCATCGTCCGGCTCCAGATCACTGTCTGACAGACTCGTAACCGCTGTATAATATGCTGTCTGCATCGCGTCGATCAGTACCAGTATGATACAGACACAGATCCGCAAAAGAGGATCCATAGTATCTTCCATCGGCATATCTCCTGGCGCGCCGCCTGGCTGCAGCCATCTGTTCTGTCATAATCCCTCTGAAACCGGGCAGCGGCAAAATCAAATCTTCATAGAATCATACGCTCCATCACCGTGTCCGTCAACCGCTGACACGTAAACACGCGGAACTCTTGGGTTGATGTCGCAGGTGAATTCATAGGGGAAGCGCCCGCAGAGGCTGCTGAGCTCATATACGGTTATCTCGTCTTTCCCGTCTTTCCCCATCAGAGTGACGGTGTCAAATTCATGCGCCTCGATGTCAGTGACATCCACCATAAACTGATCCATACATACACGTCCTACGATCGGCGCCCTCTTTCCACGGATAAGAACCTCCCCTTTATTTGACAGAAGCCTCGGGTACCCGTCCCCATACCCTGCAGGGATAGTCGCTATCCTGCTTGGCCGTTTGGTGACAAATGTTCCACCGTAGCTTACAGGACATCCCGCGGGAACTTCTTTTATATATGCAATATGGCTGACCAGCGACATGACGCTGTGAAGCCTGAGGGCTTCCGGATCAACCTCTGCTGACGGATATATTCCATATATTGTGATTCCGGCGCGGACTGCATCGAGCTGGTACCCGGTAAGCTCCATTATACCGGCGCTGTTGCAGACATGCCTGATGCCAACTGAGACGCCGCGGCTCTCCAGCATAGAGTCAAACCTTCTGAAGCGCTCGTACTGCAGATGGGAGAACGACTTGTCCGCCTCGTCCGCCCTGGCGAAATGGGTGAACAGGCCTTCCGGATATATACATTCAAGAGAGGCCGCCCTGGCCGCCTGATCTGCGCCGTCATCATCCGCGGCGAAGCCGATCCTCGACATTCCTGTGTCAACCGCGAAGTGCACAGGCGCCTTCACCCCTGCTTTCCTTGCGGCCTCGTTCAGGTCACATGCCATGGAATACTTGAATACGGCCGGACGTATCCGGTTCCTGACAACTGTATCATAATCCTCAGGAAAAACGAAGCCCAGTATCAGTATCGGCTTTGAGATCCCTGCGCCGCGAAGCTGCATGGCCTCTTCAACCGTGGCGACCGCGAACCCCCACAGATAATCGTAGTTCTCGACAAGGTGCGCTATCCTGACCGCGCCATGTCCGTATGCGTCTGTCTTGATGACAGCGATTATTTGTGTGCCGCTGTTAAGCTTCTCTCTCATACCGCGAAAGTTCGCGGCTACCGCGTCCAGATCTATCCTGGCGCAGACTCTGGCATGTTCCATGGCCGGTGTTCCTCTTCAGTGATTGATCTTGTAAGACAGCTGCATAAGGCTTTCAGATAGATGAACGCTCTGAACAGTCATATAATCAGGAACCTTGAGGTCAGTATGCGCAAAGTTCCATATTCCCTTAACTCCTCCTGAGTCGAGAACGGGAACTATCCGTCTCGCCGCTTCAACCGGAATCGCCAGAACTGCGATATCGATCCGGTTGTTCTTCAGGTATCCTTCCAGTTCTTCCAGTGAATACAGAGGGATGCTGGTGTCCCATTCACCCTGGTGCTTTCCCGGGTTTCTGTCAAAGTATGCTGTTACCCTGAATCCCTGCTCCTGGAAGCCGACATAGCACCCGACCGCCCTTGCAAGTCTTCCTGCGCCGATGACGATCAGATGATACTCCCGGTCAAGCCCCAGTATCTTTCCGATCTCCTCATAAAGGTTCTTTACATTATAGCCATATCCCTGTTGTCCGAAACCTCCGAACAGATTCAGATCCTGACGGATCTGTGAAGCCGTGACATTCATATGACGGCTCAGCTCAGAAGATGATATCCGCTCAACCCCATCTTCCTTTAGCATACCAAGATATCGGTAATACCGCGGAAGACGATTGATAACCGCTTTCGATATTCCTTTACTATCCATATATGGCTGCTCCTTCATTATATGTGAGTATAGTTCAGCTTATTCTACTTTTTGTCAATCTCTTTGTCAAATCGCATTGCGCCCGCCTTGCTCACCCGCTTTGCAGCGACAGGCTGTTCCCGCGGCCCGCAGGGCAGGCTTGGAGCGGGTACAATTCCTCCCGCGGCCGCGCTTGATTTTTGAGGCAGGTTTACTTATCATGATGAAGTATGGCTGACTCATCAGAAGCCTGTCAGCACCCCCCTTGCTCAGAATGGTTACAGATTAGCGCTTATTCAATAACGGGAGACATATGATACTGGACTGTCACAACATAAGTAAGTCCTTCGGGACAGACGTAATTCTCAGAGAGGCTTCCTTCCATATTCAGGAGCATGAGAAGGCAGCTCTTGTCGGAATCAATGGAGCCGGCAAGACAACTTTCCTGCGTATCATCATGGGCCTGGAGAGAGCTGACGAGGGAGAAGTCACCTTCGCGAAGGGGACCTCTGTAGGCTATCTGGCCCAGATGAACATGCTCTCAGGCGGTCTTTCTATCTATGATGAGGTTGCTCAGGTCATGCAGCCTGTAATAGATATGGAAAACAGCCTGCGTGAGATGGAGGACCGGATGAACCTGACTCCTCCCGATGAGATAGATGAGCTGATGGAGCGCTATCACCAGACACAGACTCATTTTGAGCAGATGGGCGGGTACGCCTGGAAAAGCGAGATTTCCGGCGTCCTGAGAGGCCTTGGGTTCTCTGATGATGAGTTCGGCAAGCCTGTTGACAGTCTCTCCGGAGGCCAGAAGACCAGAGTTGCCCTTGGCAAGCTGCTTCTCTCCTCTCCTGATCTTATGCTTCTGGATGAGCCGACCAACCATCTGGACCTGAATTCCATTGAGTGGCTGGAAAACTATCTGCTGAACTACCGTGGTGCGGTCCTGGTGGTTGCGCACGACCGTTATTTCCTGAACAGGATTGTCTCGAAGGTGATTGAGATCGACCGGGGCCATGTCACCTCCTTCGCGGGTGATTACAGTGCTTATTCAGAGAAGAAGAAACAGCTCCGGCAGGCGCAGCTGCGTGCCTGGCAGAACCAGCAGGACCAGATCCGCCATCAGGAAGAGGTCATTGCCAGACTCAAGAGCTTCAACCGTGAGAAGTCGATCCGCCGTGCTGAGAGCCGTGAGAAGATGCTCGACAGGATCGAGAGGCTTGAGAAGCCCTCGGAGGAACGGTCGGATATGCATCTTAAGCTTGACGCGAGGGTCGAGTCAGGAAGGGATGTGCTCTCCGCCTCCAATCTGTCAAAGTCATTTGAGTATCCGCTCTTTGAGAACCTGGATATAGAGATTAAGCGCGGCGAGCGGGTTGCCCTCATAGGCAATAACGGAACCGGCAAGTCAACTCTCCTCAAGATACTGATCGGACAGATGGATGCCGACAGCGGCTCGGTCACTCTTGGAACAAATGTGCACATCGGGTATTATGATCAGGAACATCAGATCCTTCATCCTGACAAGAACCTGTTCCAGGAGCTTCAGGACGCCTATCCTTCCCTGAACAATACTCAGATACGCGATACTCTTGCAGCGTTCCTCTTTACAGGGGAGGAAGTGTTCAAGCTTGTCCGTGATCTTTCCGGCGGAGAACGAGGAAGACTGTCTCTTGCCAAGCTCATGCTGTCGGGGGCAAACTTTCTTATCCTCGACGAGCCTACCAACCATCTGGACATTCTCTCAAAGGAGATTCTTGAGGACGCGATATGCGCATACAGCGGTACGGTTCTGTGTGTCTCCCATGACCGCTGGTTCATCAACCGCACAGCTACCCGCATTCTTGACCTGACAGGACAGACATTGATCGGATATGCGGGAAACTATGATTACTATCTTGAGAAGCACGACGAACTGACACAGCGCTTCGCCTCATCTAAGACACACTCTTCAGGCGGCGTCATTTCCTCTTCCAATGCTTCACATCTTACCATGGCGCAGTCTTCGTCCTCCGATACTGCCTCTGCCGGCAGGACGGACTGGAAGAAGCAGAAACAGCAGCAGGCCATGATAAGGAAGAAAGAGGCGCGGCTTCGTGAGACAGAGGATGAGATAGCCTCTCTTGAGGAGCGCGGCAGTATTATCGACGACCAGCTGTCCAGAGAAGAAATCTTTACAGATATAGGGAAAGTGACAGAATTGACTACCGAGAAAGCGGATATTGAAAAAAGGCTCGAAGCACTCTATGATGAATGGGCTTCACTTGCGGAATGACAATGACGCGGTGCG
>DFHY01000039.1:0-22789 GCA_002371345.1 Lachnospiraceae bacterium UBA3711 | reverse complement strand
AAAAGGAGGTATATATATGCAGGAATACACACCAGTGAAGTCAGGTAAGGTAAGAGAAATATACGACATCGGCGACTGCCTGATAATAACTGCGACAGACCGTATATCGGCGTTCGATCATATCCTTAAGAATCAGATAACCGGAAAGGGCTGGATCCTGAACCGCATGTCAGCGTTCTGGTTTGACTATACGAAGAATGTAATTCCTAACCACATGATTTCTGTCGATCCAGAGGATATGCCGCCCTTCTTCCGCACTCCCGCCTTCAGCGGCAATTCGATGAAGGTCAGGAAGCTGGACATGCTGCCGCTCGAATGCATCGTTCGCGGATATATCACAGGCAGCGGCTGGGCCAGCTATCAGAAGACCGGATATGTATGCGGCATCCGCCTTGAAGAAGGGCTGAAGGAATCACAGAAGCTTCCTGAAGCGATCTACACACCGTCCACTAAGGCTGATCTCGGGGACCACGATGAGAATATATCCTATGAAGAGTCGGTAAATGTGCTTGAGAAGCGCTTCCCCGGACACGGCATGGAGTACGCGTCCGCGCTCAGGGACAAAACCCTTGAGCTGTACAACCAGTGCGCGGAATACGCGCTCTCGAGAGGAATAATAATCGCAGACACGAAGTTCGAGTTCGGACTGGACGAGAATGGCACAATAACTCTTGCCGATGAAGTCCTCACGCCGGATTCCTCCAGGTTCTGGCCGCTCGAGGGATACCGCGCCGGAGTCCCTCAGCCGTCATATGACAAGCAGTATGTCAGGGACTGGCTTAAGGCAAATCCGGACAGTGACTATCTTCTCCCGGATGACGTAGTTGCCAGGACTATCGAAAGATACAGGGAGGCGTATGAGCTGCTGACAGGCTCTCAGGTCAATACTTTTAGATGATACGCATTCGGCAGTTTTGTTTCATACTCAAGCACATATCTCTCGAACGCATTGATGACCGTAGTCTCCCTGTGCTGAAGAGTTCTTGGTATACTGCGCCCGTAATTCATATGTACATGGCCGTGCACCATATAGCGCGGCTTGTATTTTTCAAGCAGTGTGTCAAACACCTCGAAGCCGCGGTGAGGCAGATCATCCTGATCGTCGACTCCGCGTATCGCAGCGTGTGTCAGCAGGATGTCGAAACCGTGATTCCTCATAAGAGAGAACCGCGCTTTCCTGACCCTTGATGACATCTGCTTCTCAGTGTACTGATGCGGACCCTGGCTGTATTCCATCGACCCGCCCAGGCCGAATATGCGTATGCCCTCAAAATTATAGACATGTCCGTCGATATCGATGCACCCGTCCGGATTATTCCTGGAATACACGCCGTCATGGTTTCCATGCACATAGAGAAGCGGACAATTGGCAAAGGTTACAAGGAAAGAGAGATACTGAGGCGGGAGATCGCCTGCTGACAGTATCAGGTCGATCCCCTTCAGTTTCTCTCCGTCATAATAGTCCCAGAGCGCCTTGCTCGGTTCGTCCGCTACAAGAAGAATCTTCATGTTCTTCCACCATGCTGATCCACAGTGCTATTCAACAGTAGTCATTGCGGGAGTAATGCGGCCCTCAATCTCAACCTTCTCCCGGGCTTCATCAGTCAGTTCCCAGCTCTTCGGTATAGATCCTATCACTCCGTCGGCGAGATAATTCATGGTGATGATCTCCTCAGGAGTCAGTGACGCGTCCTTCCTGCCGGCAGCGGACCCGTCCTGTTTATGAAATGTTCCCCAGAACGGATTGAAATAGTCGACATACATCTGGCCTTTTACGATGTTGGTCAGAGTCTCGATGCCGTGCGGAAGCTCGTCGGACATGATAAGGTCTATGATGCCGCTGGAGATGCCCCACCAGTAATTGATGGCCGGCTTCTGCTTCGCGTCCCTGTCGCTGTCCCAGTTTCCCTGAAGGAAATCTCTGATGATGCGCTCGTAGAAGCGTCCCCAGTTCCATATCGGAGTCGCAAGTCTCTGCATCAGCCCGTTGCCGGTCATATACAGGCCGTAGCTGCGGTCCTTCGAAGCCGGGGTGATCATGTCGGAATCCGACACAACACAGATCTTCTCACGGCTCAGAAGGTCATGGAATGATTCCGTGTCCGTCTGGCTCATCCAGTGCAGATATACCTTCGCGCGCGGGTTCGTCATCTGCGCGCCGAGTGCGAACGCGTTGATGTCGGCGATGCTGCCATAGTTAGGAAGCGGCGCCTGATACGCGATCTTATCATTCGGCGTCATCGCCCCGGCAATCATGCCGCACAGGAACTTCGCCTCGAACAGACGTCCGAAATAAGTCCTGAGCGTTCTGTACGGCTGCCCGACAGAACAGTTGAGAATCTTTACCTCAGGATGCTCTATCGAAGCCTTCAGGCTGGCCGCAAGAAAACGCGTGCTTGTCGTAAATATCATGTGATATCCTGAAGCTATCACCGACTCGATAAGCCCTGAGATGTCAGAATTGGACTCCTTAAGAAAATAGGCGTCCGTATGTATCTTATCGCCGAATACCTGATCGAGCTGCATGCGCCCAAGCTCATGCATATATGACCAGCTCGAAACCTCTGTCGGACGGTCATGGATAAATGCGACCTTCAGCTGGCGTACCTTCTGCAGGCCGAAGAACCTTGTAAACAGATTGCCGCCGCTTTCCTGTGACGGCTTGAATACCACTGATTCATTGGTCTGAGCGTCGCCGGGAACGGACGGAATATCCTCCCAGATCTTATCCACGTCCGCTTTCATCTCGTCGGTGCTCTTTTTCAGAACATCCGAGTAATTATAGAGCGACAGATAAAAGAGAAGCGCGTCGCCTGGGGTGATAGGCAGACTGTCTCCGCCCCTGGCGCTGAATATCTTCGCGAAGGTATTGTAGAGGGAGCGGAAGTCCATCTTTTCATCATCAGTCCACTTCTCTCCGCTCTTCTTTCCGACTGCTTCTGTCAGCTGATCGAAGCAGCCCCTCTTTGTAAACGAGAGATAATTGATCTGCGAGTCCTTGTAAAATGACATGAACTCGTAGTAAATCTGGTTGTCTATCGTATCCTGAGGATAAGGAACCATTCTTGTAACGGTTCCCTCTATTGAATCGGCCTGAAAATACTTGAGAACGCTGACCCGCTTATTTCCCTCAAGGACATAGAAACGGTTCATATACTCATAGGCCACGATAGGATCGCCGACTCCCTGATCCAGATGATACTTGACTACTCCGTCCCATTTTCTGGCAAATTCACTGTTCTCCGGCATCAGAGGCATGAAATTCGAGGCAAACGCCGCCTGCCGTCCGGCTGTCTTTGTCCCGACGATCTGCTCAAGCGGTATGCTCACAAGCCCCAGAGGCTCCTCGGTCAGGATGTTGCGGGTCTCCACAATCTCATCCAGCGCGGGAAGATACGGATACTCTCCCTTTGAAAGAGCTCTGCGGTACGCGCTCTTTCCGCTCCTCAAGGCTTTTATATAGTCTTCAGATGCCATTCAGTTCTTCCTCCAGACGTCTCTTTATCGCTAAGATAAACTCTCTGCTGCTGAGCCTGGTGACATTGCTGAGAGAAGTGATGAGCGCGAGGTCTCCGGTCATCTCTCCGTCCTCGATCGTACGGATAACTGATCTCTCGAGAGCGTCAGCGAAATGCTCCAGATCCGGAAGAGAGTCAAGCTGCGCTCTCTTCCGGAGCGCGCCGCTCCACGCGAATATGGTCGCTACGGAATTGGTCGACGTCTCCTCACCCTTCAGATGACGGTAATAGTGCCTCTGAACCGTACCATGGGCGGCCTCAAACTCGTACTTTCCGTCAGGGTTGACAAGGACGCTGGTCATCATCGCCAGGGACCCGAAAGCCGAGGATAGCATGTCGCTCATGACATCTCCGTCATAGTTCTTGCACGCCCAGATAAAGCCGCCTTCGCTCTTCATGACACGGGCCACCGCGTCATCGATCAGCGTATAGAAATATGTGAGTCCCGCTTCATCAAAACGTGCCTTATACTCATCCTCGAATATGGTGTCGAAGATCTCGCGGAACCGCGCGTCATATTTCTTGGAAATGGTATCCTTAGTCGCGAACCACAGATCCTGCTTCGCGTCAAGCGCAAACTCAAAGCAGCTGCGCGCAAAGCTCTCGATAGAGCGGTCCATGTTGTGCCATCCCTGTATTACGCCCGGGCCGTCGAACTCATGTATCAGCTCCCGTATCTGAGTACCGTCCTCACCTGTAAAGACAAGCTCGGCCTTACCCTTTCCGGGAACCACGATCTCAGCATTCTTGTACACGTCGCCGTACGCATGGCGGGCGATAGTAATAGGCTTCTTCCATGTGCGGACATTCGGCTCTATTCCGCGCACGATGATCGGGCAGCGGAATACCGTGCCGTCCATGATAGCCCTTATAGTTCCGTTCGGGCTCTTCCACATCTGTTTGAGCCCGTATTCCCTGACACGGTCCGCGTTCGGTGTGATAGTCGCGCATTTTACCGCGACTCCAAGCCTCAGCGCGGCGTTTGAAGCCTCCACGGTGATCTCATCATCGGTCTCATCGCGCTTCTTCAGTCCAAGGTCATAGTACTCTGTCTTAAGATCGACATACGGAATCAGCAGCTCATCCTTGATGATCTTCCAGAGAATACGAGTCATCTCATCGCCGTCCATCTCGACCAGCGGGGTTGTCATCTTAATTCTGTCCAAGTGTTAAAGCCTCCTGTAGATAGGATCATCTGCTTAGCAGCCTGATCGTCCGGCAGACGGAACAGGCTTAAGCAGAATGACATTGCCTGGATATGTATTATTTATTATCCTGAAGAACATGCCTGTTCTGGAACAGGTATGTAGCCAGAGATATGATAGTGAGCGCCAGTGCGAACCACATGAAGATCTGCGCCAGCGTGCCCAGGAATCCCTGGAAGTTTGCCGTCATCAGTATAACCATGAGCATCTGTATGACAGTCTTGACCTTGCCCCAGATGTTCGCGGCGATAACCACGCCCTTCTCTACGGCTATGAGCCTGAATCCTGATATTATGAACTCGCGCGCGATAATGATAATAACGATCCAACTGTCGATTCTTCCGAGGTCGACAAGGCAGATCATAGCCGAGCACACGAGAAGCTTGTCCGCCAGCGGATCCATGAACTTGCCGAACGTCGTCACATAGTTGTATCTTCTCGCGATATATCCGTCCGCGGTATCGGTAAGGCTGGCAAGAATGAATAAGATCATCGCGAGGATGTCTCCTGCCGGCTTCGGAACCCACAGAATAAAGATGACATACAGCGGGATCATGCAGATTCTCGCTATGGTAAGCTGGTTCGGAACATTAGGTCCCGGCACCCACTCCTTCAGAGAGAACTTCTTCTTCGTACCGGATGCTTTCGCTGAAGCATTTTCAGTCCTCTGAGAAGCATTCGCCTCCCGGCGCGTCTCAGCCTGATACGGGGGCTGCGCCTGGGTATGCGGAGGCACCTGCCCTGATACCGGACCCTGGGCTGACGCCGGAGCCTGCTCATATACCGTTGATGGAGCAGGCACAGGCTCCGGCGCAGGCGCTGAAGCCGGGGACGGTACAGGCTCTGCTCCCGGTACGAACGCCGCGGACTGCGCCGGTACAGACTCTGCTCCCGGCACTGGCGGCACGGACGGAGCCGGCGCAGACGCCGGTTCAAAAGCAGGTTCCGGTATACCCGCAGCTTCCGCGGGAACCGCGGCATCCGTTATGCCTGCGGCGCCGCCGTCAGGGGCTGCCGTCTGTGCGGGACGGAACTCTCCCGTATCTGAAAACTTCTGTACAGTGGTATCTTCCGGTGCGTAGGTTCCGGATATCTCAATCATTTCCTTGCTGTCAGCCATGGTATCTCTCCCTTCCCGGCATAGTTCATCGGAATCTGTTACGACAATCCGCGTCAGCCGCAATACTATTTACTAAGCTGCAAAATGTTTTACTGAAGAATCTCGATCGTTAAGCTTTTCCGCCGGCCCGCATCCATGCTAAGGCCGGTCAGATCATCTCACCGGTCAGGTCATAATCGGAGCAGCCGGTTATTCTGACTCTGATAAAGCTGCCTGTCTCGAGCGGCTCATCCGTACTGACAAAGATAAAACCGTCGACCTCGGGGGCGTCGCCATATCCCCGCCCTATGAAGACATTCTCGCCGGGGACATACCCCTCTATCATGACATCTGTCTCGATGCCATACATCCTCTCATTGAGATCGCGTGATATCTCCTGCTGCAGCTCCATCAGTTCATCCCTGCGCTCGAGCTTCGTCTCCTCATCAATCTGATCTTTCATGGCAGCAGCCGGAGTGCCCTCCTCCTGGGAATAGGTAAACACTCCAAGACGGTTGAATTCCATCTCATTGATGAAACGGCACAGATCCTCGAACTGCTCCCTTGTCTCCCCGGGGAAGCCGGTGATAAGCGTGGTCCTGAGAATAATATCGGGGACAGCCTCCCTGAGCCTTTCGATGATACGGCGAAGATCCTCCTCGCTGGTGCGCCTGCCCATCCGCCTCAGTATGGCGTCACTGCTGTGCTGTATCGGAAGATCGAGATAGTGAACGAACTTCTTCTCGCTTTTCATACAGTCAATAAGCCCGTCGTATATCTCCTCCGGATAACAGTAGAGCACCCTGATCCACCTGATCTGCTCTATCTGCGCAAGCTCATGGATGAGCTCGTGCAGGCACTTTCTTCCATACAGGTCCGTACCGTACAGAGTTGTCTCCTGCGCTACAAGGATCAGCTCTTTGACGCCGGCGCCGGCAAGCTTGCCGGCTTCACGTATAAGGCTTTCCTTGGGAACCGACCTGTAGGGGCCGCGCATGAGCGGTATCGCGCAGTAAGTACAGTGCTTATCACAGCCTTCCGCGATCTTGAGGTAGGCGTAATGGCCGCCGGTAGTCAGGATGCGTTCTCCGTCTTCAAGAGCGATCCTGCTAAGTTCGTCAAGCTTCTCAACATGCTGCCCGCTGAGCGCGCTGTCTATCACCTCACGGATAGAGTCGTACGCCGTGGTACCGACTATGGCGTCAACCTCCGGAAGAGACTGCCTGATCTCATCCGCGTACCGCTGAGCCATACAGCCGGTCGCGATCAGCGCGCGGCACCGGCCTTCCTGCTTGTACCCTGCAAGCTCGATGAGACTGTCGATGGACTCCTGCTTCGCCTCCGTGATGAAGCAGCATGTATTGACGATGATAACATCAGCCTCCCGCTCATCATCGGTAAGGGTATAGTCCCCCTGTCCCAGCAGTCCCAGCATCTTCTCCGCGTCGACCCGGTTCTTGTCGCAGCCCAGTGATACAAACAATATCTTTGGTTTATACTGTGTCACTGGACGCCTTCCGCCTCCCGGGCTCTCTCATCCAGTATCTCCTGAGCCTCCTGGACAGTCGGAACGTTCTCGTCGACAAAACGATCCGCCATCTCGGATATCTCTCTGGCATCCTCAAGGCCTTCATCCTTGGACGTGATGCGGATAAGGCCGTCCTCCAGTTCACTGACCGCTTCGGATAAGGGCTTCTTGCCGCCGGGAATGGATCTGTAATCCTCGTCCGCTATGATCTGTCTGGCACGCTTTGCGGTTGCCATGACGATAGAGTAGCGGGAATTGATCACAGGCGTATCGTCCTCTGATTCGTTGTTGATGATCTTCATCAGTTCAGTATATGACGGATGCAGCATATTTGTTATCTCTCCTTTTCTGACATGTTGGCGAGTTCCTTCGCAAGTTTTCTTATAAACGTAAGGCTGCTCCTGATTCTCTGGCGCTGGGAACGTATCAGCGCGTGCAGCCGCGCCGCGCATTCATCGGCGTCGTCATTGACAACCATATAATCATACTGTTCGACGCTCTCGGCTTCCTGAGCCGCTTTTTTCATGCGGCGCCCGATCACCTCGTCGGTCTCTGTTCCGCGCCCCTTCAGCCTCTCATACAGGATATCCGCTGACGGCGGAAGCATATATATGAGGACCGCCTCCGGAACCTTTTCCTTGATCTTGAGCGCTCCCTGGACCTCGATCTCGAGAATGACGTCAAAGCCCTCATCAAGCTTCTGTTCCACATAGGCTCTGGGAGTTCCGTAATAATTGCCCACATACGAAGCGTGCTCGAGAAGCTCGTCATCCCTGATCATCTCCTCAAAACGTTCCTTCGAGACGAAGAAATAATGTACGCCGTCCACCTCTCCCGGGCGCGGCTGTCTTGTTGTGGCTGATACGGAATACGCATAGCCCTCCTGCGTCTCGAATAATGACTTCAGAACGGTTCCCTTGCCCACACCGGCAAATCCGGATAATACTATAAGACTGCCTCTTGTCTTCACGGTGCTCATCCTCCCTGCCCTATCAGTGCCGGCGCTCCGACAAGTCTTCTGCCGATAGTATCAGGAACAAGGCTGGACAGGACTATCCTGTCATTTTCGCAGACGATCACAGCCTTGGTCTTCCTGCCGGCTGTCGCGTCCACAACCTTATCCTGTTCCCTTGCCCTCTGAACCAGGCGTTTTATCGGAGCCGCGTCGGGGCTGACTATTGATATTATCTTGTCCGAATTGACCAGATTGCCGAATCCGACATTGATAAACTGATTATTCAATATTCTGCACCTGCTCTCTGATCTTCTCTATCACAGTCTTGAGATCGATCGCGATATTGCTTGTCTCAAGGTCATTTGCCTTTGACAATATGGTGTTGGCCTCCCTGTTCATCTCCTGGGCCAGGAAGTCCAGCTTGCGGCCGATATCGTCGCCCTTCTCAAGTTCCTTCCGCATAGTATCGATATGGCTGCGGAGACGTACCGTCTCCTCGTCGGTAGCCAGCTTGTCCGCAAAGAGCACCACCTCCGCGGCAAGCCTGCTCTCGTCAATCTGATTGTCCTCCATGAGAGCGGCGATCTTCTCCTTCAGGCGTGCCTCATATGCGGAAATGATCTCCGGATATCTCTTCTCTATCGCGTCTACGAGAGTGTCCATGCCGGACAGCTTCCGCACAAGATCGTCCCTGAGGTTTGCGCCCTCTCTGACCCTGGCCTCAACCAGCGAGTCAAGGGCCATATCGAGCGCCTTCCTGAGAACGCCCCAGACCTCCTCCTCGTCCATGGAATCCTGCTTCAGGCGGAATATCTCGGGCTGCGCCCCAAGCCTTGCGGCTGTGAGGTCGTTCGTCAGATTGAAGCGCCTGGCCATCCTCTCGTAAGCGTCCACATACTCCTGAGCGAGATGTTCATTGAACTGCAGGTCATATTCGGCTTCGCCTATGACCTCATAGGTCACGAACACATCAACCTTTCCCCTTCCGAGATACTTCTTCAGCTCTGAGCGGATCGATGTGTCCAGATACGCGTACTCCTTCGAGATCCTGACATTCGAGTCAAGATAACGGTGATTGACACTCTTCATCTCGACTGTGAACTTGAGAGTTTCCCCTGAGTATTCTCCCCGGCCGAAGCCGGTCATGCTTTTGATCATAATAAGTTGATCCCTTTAGTCTGGTTTGAACATAAAGATACAGAAAACATTATAAGTCAATGGTTCTTTTAAAGTCAATGCGGTTTGTGGTATCATCATGACAATCTGTCATCTGATAAAAAAACGAAACGAGTGAAAAAGGAGTAAGCATATGGCCCTCGACGGAATCACAGTTGCAAATATAACCGCGGAGATGAACTCTGTGCTTGCAGGAGCCAGGATCAATAAGATCGCGCAGCCCGAGGCGGATGAGATCATGCTCACAGTTAAGACATTCAGCGGCCAGAGGAGGATCCTGATGTCAGCGTCCGCTTCTCTCCCGCTCATATACTTTACCGATAAGAATAAGCTCAGCCCCATGAAGGCGCCGAACTTCTGCATGCTTCTTCGAAAGCACATAGGCAGCGGAAAGATCGTCAGAGTATGGCAGCCTTCTCTGGAGAGAATAATACACTTTGAGATTGAGCATTACGACGAGATGGGGGACCTGCGCAGGAAGGATCTGATACTTGAATTGATGGGCAAGCATTCCAACCTTATATTCTGCGATGAGAACGGGGTAATCATAGATTCGCTCAAACACATTTCCGCACAGACTTCTTCGGTACGGGAAGTGCTTCCGGGAAGGGATTATTTTATACCCGTGACACAGGAGAAGCTGGATCCGCTCACAGCGGACCGTGACGGCTTCGTCAGTACTGTGTTCGATAAGCCCCAGCCTCTGTACAAAGCGGTGTATATGAGCTATACCGGCATAAGCCCGGTCATCGCTCATGAGCTGTGCTGCCGTTCCGGGCTTGACAGTGATATGAGCGCGAAGGACATCCCTGAAGACGCCAGGCTCCACCTGGCGAGGATATTCCTTGAGCTTATGGAGGATGTCAGAGATTCCGTCTTCGAGCCGAACATTATATATGACCCGGACGGCTCTCCCGTGGAGTTTTCCGCGGTTGGGCTCAGTATGTACCGTGATATGACAGCAAAGCGGTTTGACAATATGTCGCAGGTTCTTGAGACATACTATGCCCAGAAGAATTCCGTCACCCGTATCCGTCAGAAGAGCTCTGACCTGAGGCATCTGGTGAATACTATGCTGGAGAGGGAATCCCGGAAGCTGGATCTGCAGAGCCGCCAACTGAAGGACACGGAGAAAAGGGATAAGTTCAGACTATACGGGGAGCTTCTGCACACCTGGGCATATGGGATAGAGCCCGGAGCTTCAAGTGTTTCCCTGCCAAATTACTATGACAATGATAAAGAGGTCAGGATCACCCTTGATCCGAATAAGACCGCTTCCGAAAACGCCCGGCGGTACTACGAAAAGTATGAGAAGCAGAAACGCACCTTCGATGCCCTGAGTGAACAGATCCGTCAGACGCAGGCTGATGTGGATCAGCTTGAATCAATTAAGACATTTCTGGACCAGGCTCAGAGTGAGGCGGACCTGAACCAGATCAGGGATGAGCTGGCCGAGTCGGGATATATCAGAAGACATGATCCGCAGAAGAAAAAGGGCGCGTCGCGCCCCGAGAAGTCACGCCCCTGGCATTATCAGACAGAGGACGGATACGACATATATGTCGGCAAGAATAATCTCCAGAACGACGAGCTGACATTCCGCATAGCGAATGCGTCCGACTGGTGGTTCCACTCCAAGAAAGCGCCGGGATCGCACGTCATCGTCAGAAGAAAGGACGGCCAGGAGCTGCCGGACCATATCTTCGAGCTCGCTGCCGGCGCTGCCGCGTACTATTCCAGCGCCAGGGAAGCTGACAAGGTTGAGATCGACTATGTACAGAGACGCGAGGTGAAGAAGCCGAACGGCTCAAAGCCCGGATTCGTAGTGTATTACACTAATTATTCCATGACGGTCAGGCCGGATATCTCGAAGCTGACTCTGATATAGCAAACGACAAAGCTATCTTTACTTTGTCGTTTACTGTAAAATCTCACTCGTGCATCGTGTATTCCTTGTCGTCATCGATCATGGAGATCATGATATCCGCTATTTCCGGGTCAAACTGGCTGCCCTTGCACCGCTCTATCTCCGCGCGTACCGCTTCCTGAGGCTTCGGCTTCGAGTAGGTGCGCGTTGAGGTCATGGCGTCGTAGCAGTCGGCCAGACAGATGATCCTCGCCGCCTCAGGTATCTCCTCCCCCTTCAGGCCGTCAGGATATCCGCGCCCGTCATATCTCTCATGGTGGCTCCTGGCTCCATCGTCAAGCTCCGGCATGACGGTGATCTTGCTCAGTATATTGCTTCCGATAACCGTATGCTGCTTGATCTGTGAGAATTCCTCGTCCGTAAGCCTGCTTGTCTTGTTGAGTATCTCTTCACTCACTCCTATCTTACCGATATCATGAAGCAGGCCCATCTCATAGATCTTCTCCTGATCCTCAGGGCTCTTGCCCATCCGCCGCGCTATCTCCATGGAGTACTTCGCCACGCGCTGTGAATGACCGTTCGTATAGTGGTCTTTTGCGTCAACAGTATTTGATAGCGCGAGCATCATCTCCCTTGTAAGCTGTTCCGCGCGCCGGTAATGCTCCGTGTCGTCTGAGAGCAGGTAAACTTTCCCGGCTGTGTGCTTTTCATCCATCAGGGAATTTTCTTTTGGAGTGTATTTCTTGCCGTCATAGTCAATCGCCCTGTTTTCCGCTATGACTGTCTGAATCATACTCAGCGCCTCATGCGGATCTGATTCAAGCATGGGAATGATCGACAGAGCCCTCCTGTTGTAATCAACGACAGAACCCTCTTCATCCGTGACTATAACACCGTCAGACACATTGTCTATGACAAAATCACGTGCCAGCTCTTTCGTTCCGAGAATATCGTACCTGAAAATAGCCAGATACAAAAACAGAGTAGCCAGAGTATAGCCCAGCGTTGTAACGTCATAGCCCGGGGCTACCTTGAGGATCTCAAGCAGGAAGAAGGCGCTGTCTGTAAGTATGGCCGCCATAATGAATATCAGCTGTTTTCTTCTGCGCGGATTGCTCTGTGTTCTGAGCAGAATGATCAGGCTTGTCAGTCCATATAGGATATATGAAACGATCAGCACGTCATGAAGATAGTGCCATATACCGTTTGTATGGACCAGGTGCGGGAACAGCCCTTCCTCGGAAAATGCGTATGTTTTGTAGTAAAGTGTATTATGCTCCATACCGAGCACGAGGAAGAATGTTATCGCGTGTATTAGCGCCAGAATGTCAGACACAATGGGATATCTCTTCTTATTGCACAGCCATATGACAAACTGAAGGAGTGAAAACGGTATCCATACTCTGCCCATGTAGCTGAACTTCCACGAGATAACTGTGGCTTCCTCTGTTTTGGACAGCATGATCCCCAGGTATCCGGCATTATTGATCAGAGTTGCGACACAGTAGAAAAACAGCCATCCGTGCAGCGGCCTGTTCCATTTCTTCGTAATATACGCGCACATAAAGAGCATGAGCACGATGCTGGCATATTGTATGAACAGTAGAGTCTGGTACATGGTTTACTGGCTCCTGATTTTTCACACAGCGCTTGATCCGCCCGAAGTCGGCATATTCCCTTTGAGAATCCGTGCACATCCTGCCGTAGGTTCTGCAGCCAGCGTCAAAAACTTTTGACGTTGGCTGCAGATACATCTCAGCTGACAATCACTCCGACTCTCGCGAACGTTCCGCTCTGCGTATATGCGTATATATAACAGCTTCCGGATGACTTCGCTCTGACAACGCCGCTGCTGTCGACAGACGCCACTTTGCTGTTGCCTGACAGATAGCGCAGCCCGCGGTGTATATTTACTGCACGGTTCCTGTCCTGTTTTACCGCTTTTGCTTTGAGCTTCAGCTTCCTGCCCGGCTTAAGCTTCACTGCCTTCTTCTGCACGGACTTTTTGATTTTTACTCTGCTGAAGTTGGTGAAAGCGCCGCCGTCGGTGACTACATGTATTACTTTGGTCTTCGCTATGGTTTTCCCGTTTCTGTTAACCGCCTTAACCATGAATTTATAGTATTTGCCGGATCTTAGCTTAGAGCCGATCTTTTTCACGGTATAGCTGTTTACATTGCGAAGAGTCTTCAGCTTCTTCAGCTTGCTTCCGCAGGCATTTCCATATATTACATACTTGACCGCGCCCGGGGCATCAGTCCAGTTCAGCCTGACGCTGTGCTTCCCCTGCCTTGACGAGTACAGCCAGAACATGGTGTCAGAATCAAGCGGCAGTATACGCCACGCAGCGTCAGCGGAACCGATGAAGTTACTGTCGTCATTGGTTACAGAGACCGTCAGCCCATACTCTCCATCATCACGCTGAGGCGTTACAATCACGCTCCAGTCACGCTTCGGCACATCCAGCCCTCTTGAGGTCACAAGGGAAACGACAGGACTCTGCTCATAACCGTTATAGGTAAGATTTCCGTCATTTTCGAGCACCACGTTGTCTATCGGCGCTTTCTCAATATCAAATGCATACTCAAATGTTCCTTCGTAATTACCGCGGAAGATGACGGTTATGATCGCGGTTCCGGCATTAATATTGTTGGAATAAGACAGGATGTAGTCCCTGCCCTCCTCCAGCATGACAGAACCGTTGAATATATACAGATCAGGCCGCTTCTCTCTTCCGTCATACACGAAGTCTATCTCCTCCAGTCCGACAGATATCCATGAACCGTCATCAGGATTGATAGTATACCTTGCTGACGCGCTTCCTTTGAAATTGCTCCGGTCCTTTGCGGCAGCCGTCGCTGCATAGGATCCGGGATTCACAGCACTGTTTCCGGTGACGGTGTATTCATTCTCGGGAACGACGAGCTTTCCTGCCAATACCTCGTCAACCGTTACCGTCTGCAATTCCCCGATGTAGTCAAGCGATGTACTACTGAGCGTAAGGCTGGTAATCGGAGCTTTATCTATCCTGAACGGCAGAATTCTGGTTCCGTCATAATTGCCTATACCAGTAACAAGAACTCTGGCCGTACCGGCATTAGTGTTGTCCTGATATGCTACAGTATAATCTGTCCCCGGAGTCAGTTCCTTTTTTTCATCATTAGCGTCATAAACCGAAACTCCCGGTTCCTTTTTGCTGCCGTCATAGATAAGGTCTATCTGAGTGAGTGAAACTTTAAATATACTTGCGTCGGCCGGAACTATGGTGTACGGAACCGTCACCGATCCGATATAATTGCTGTTCTCCTTAGCTTTGACAGTAAGGCTGTATGTGCCCGGATACTTTGCGGTGCTGCCGCTTACAGTATAGAGGTTGCCTGCTGCAGGCAGCTGCAGATCATCGGCCCATACCTCGCTTACAGAGACACTCTGCCATTTTTTATTATACATCAGTATGCTCTCATCAAGAATGACGGTGTCTATCTCAGCCTTCGCAATCGTGAAGTTCAGGACTCTCGACCCGGTGTAGCCGCCTATACCGGTCACCTTGACACTGGCCGTACCGGCATCTGTATTGTTCGAATAGGTCAGAGTATAGTCCTCGTCTTTAACCAGGATTCTTTCCTCGTCCACAGCGAAGACCTCCGGCTGCTTCCTGCTGCCGTCATAGACATATTCAGTCTCTGTAAGCTCTACATCAAATGCCTTCACATCCTTCGGAATTATGCTATATGGCACTTTTACAGAACCGGTGTAATTACTGTCTTCCGCAGCGATGACGGTTACATCATAATTGCCGACACTGATCGCGTAAGCTCCCCTTACATTGTAATCTTCCTCCGGCACTTCAAGGTTTCCGGCCATTACGGATGTAACCTCCGCAAACTGAATCATGCCATTGTATGGGAAGAAATATTCGGACAGACTGGCCTGATCAATTTTAGCCTTTTCTATTTTATAATTCTTTGTTATGGTCCCGGTATAATTACCGGCTCCTGATATTGTAACAGAATAGTTTCCGGCGTCTATGCTGTCTTCCGGGTATGTACAGGTGTAATCATAATCAACGGCTTCATCAGAAGCGCTGCCTTCATCAAGAGTAATGCTTTCATCATTATTGATATTATGCATAATGATGACGTCAGGCTTATTTACTGTCCCGTCATATGTGAAGACATCATCTGACAGCGCCACGGATATATCATCAGCACCGATATTCTTCGGTTCAATCTTATATACAGCTGAAGATGAACCTGTAAAATTACTATTGCTCCCATCCTTTGCTGTAACCGTCATGGTATATGTTCCGGCATCAACGGCAGAATCACCGGTTACGGTATAGCACGTACTTCCTTCTGTCCCAGGCACTTCAATACTCGCAGTACCTTCGGTACCTCCAGCAGTGACCTTGCTTATAGATGCATGCTGCAGCTGCCCGTTGTATATTAGTTGTGTTTCACTCAAAGTTACATCCTTGATCTGGGCCTTTCTTATCTGGAACAGAAGAGTGATGGTGCCTTGATAATTTCCCTTCCCTGTAACAAGCACCTTGGCTGTTCCGGCATTTGTATTATCGTCATATCTTACGGTATAATCTATTCCCACTGTCAGCTGATTATGGCTAGTGCTGTCTGTAACTGTTACTTCTGGCTTTTTTTCGTTGCCATCATAAGTCAGAGGTACCTGCGTAAGTTTAGCGGTAAAAACGTTTACTCCCTGAGGAACAATCCTGTATGGAACAGAAACTGAGCCGGTATAGTTGCTGTCTTCATTAGCTTGTATTGTGACTGAATAGTCACCAGCTGTTGTAGCGCTGTTCCCTGTTACTGTACACGCTTCTACCGGTACTTCCAGATCATCTGCCCATACTTTATCAACTTCCACAGTCTGGGCTTCGTTCATCTTATATTCTAATATGTATTTTTTAAGAGACGCCGCGTCAATTTCTGCCTTCGTGATAGTGAATGCCTTTTCTATGGTTCCGATATAGTTTCCGGTCCCGTTATTATTTCCTGTTCCATTGATTATTATTTTTGCTTCTCCGGCGTTAGTGTTGTTATCATACGTGACAGTATAGTCTGTATCCTTCTTCAGTACGAGCGAACCATCTTTTTCTCTTACCGTCACATCAGGAGTCTGGGGCTCCTTGTCATATGTAAAGCTGTCCTGTGAGAGTATTGCCTCGAAGCTATTATTATCAAATGGCTTTGGCGCTATTTCCCAATTAGTATTCCTCGTTCCGCTGAAGTTACTGGATTCTTTTGCGCTTACACTCACAGTGTAGTTTCCGGCATTTGTCTTACTGTCATCGGTTATGACACAGTCCGACAGCGGAACGTCAAGAGAGCCTGATTTTACACTGATTATGCTCACGCTCTGCTTTACGCCGTTGTAAACAAATCTGTTCTTCGCCAGGACTACTTCCGTTATCTCAGGTCTTCCTATAGTGAATTCTTTTTCGATAATACCGGTATAGTTGCCTGTGCAGGTAACGATCACATATGCCTTGCCGGCGTTTACATTGTTCCGGTAAGACAGAGTGTAGTCTCTGCCTTTTTGAAGCGTCTTGTTGCCATCCTTTACTACCGGCTCAGGTGTCTGTGCCTTCCCGTTATACCAATATACTCCCGAAACGGTAACATTAGTCTGATTGAGCTCCTTCGGAACGATTGACCACAGTCCGGTGAGTGTTCCGGTATAATTCCTGGAAACTGAGTTGACAATAAAGGAATAGTCGCCCAAATCAGTTCCGGGGGTCATGCTGACTGTATATTCATCATTTGGAACAGTCCGGTCTCCTGAGGTTACCGTTATGTCAGAGGCACTGATAGTCTGCACAGCTCCTGTGTAGGTGCGGCGTCTGCCACTGAAGTTGGCCTTCTCAAGAGGCGCTTTTCTGATGGTAAAGCTGAATGTCCGTGTTATGTAATACGGAGCGTTCGCGGTAACGGTAATCCTGCCTTTTCCCGCATTGACATTATTTTCATAAATCAGAGTATAGTCTCTGTTTTTAGTCAGAACCTTATCATATACCTTCACCCTGACTTCAGGTTCGACAGCGCTTCCGGTATAGACGAATGAGTCTGCTCCGCGGACATATTCAATGGAAAGCTCCGCCGATCTTTTGTATCCGCACATACTGCAGGCCAGACCGCTGTTGTCCCACTTGTGCGGCTGCTCTCCCAGCTGCTGCGCGATGCAGTATTTACACACCGGGGTGTGCCCTGACGGCGTGATCTTATATGACTGATCATGATGGACGCACTCCGATATCATGATATATGGTTTTGTCTGGATTGAAGGGTATCTGTCATTTGCGAGAACATGTACCAGCTTGTCAGGTGACGATTTAAAGTCATCAGCATACTGCACCGTCAGGTTTTCCGATATTTTGTATGATCCTTTGTTTTTATTGTCAGAGCCTGAACCGATAGCGGGGTTGCCGTTGAACCCTGACTTCGCGATCAGCAATCCTCCGGACATGACAAATGTGCCGCCTGAACCGCCGGTTCCGCCGACATAACCGCCTCCTATAGCTGCCGGGGACTTAGATACAGGATGGCTGAATATCTTCTTACCGAGAAGGTTGGCGATAGTAGATGCCATATCCTGATATGGATTGGCGACTACCCGCTTCGCCTTGACATTGTTTACCCAGTCATATGACATCGTGCTCGTGGTAGCGACGACATATCCGCCGGTGATTGTAAGACTGCCTCCGTTACGTCCGGCAGCTCCGCCGATAGCGGCTCCGCCCTGGCTTGATGAGGCAAAGACATTTCCACCGGATATAGTTACATTGCCGCCATCGCCCTTGTCGTGTTCCTTGTCGAAACCGCTTTGAAATCCGCCTCCTCCGATACCCGCACCGGTTCTGCTGGACGCGACGACAGTGCCGCCTGAGATGGTCACATTGCCGCCGCGGTGGCCGTATGCGCCGCCTCCGCCGATGCCGGCGCCTCCCCAGCTCTCCGCAGTCACATTGCCGCCTCTTATTATGACGTCTCCACCCTGATTAGACGCACCGCCGGCGCCGATTGCAGCGCCAATATAACCCTTTCCGGAGCCTTTGTCAGTGCCTACCAGAGCTTTAACAGTGCCGCCGGTGATAAGGACTCTCTTCCCGTTTCCTATTCCCTTTCCTTCTCCTCCGCCGATAGCCGCGGATCTGTCGCCGCACAGAGCTGTGACGTCGCCGCCATTTATGGTGATGTTTCCTGCAGAGCCGTCCTTTCCGCCGCCGATACCCGCACCGTACCAGCTTCCTTCCGCCCTGACGGTGCCGCCGTTTATAACAATCTCGGGCGGGCCTGTTCTGTTTCTCCCTCCGCCGATAGCGGCTCCTTTTCCCTGCGCCAGAGCATAGTGCCACTCATTTCCGCCTCCGCCCACTGCAGTGACATTGCCGCCGTTGATTGTGATCTTTCCTTTATCGACGCTTTCATCTCCGCCGCCGATGCCCGCTCCGTATTTGTCTCCTCCGCGCGCATTGACGGTTCCGCCGTTTATAGTGATGGACTCGACGCCCTTGCCGTACTCTCCGTCGCCGATGCCGGCCGCGTCGCCTCCGCCCTTTGCTGTAACATTTCCGCCGTTGATTGTAATATTGCCGAACGCTCCTTCTTTCCCCGCTCCAAGCGCTGCTCCGCCGTTTCCGCCGCTGAGGATTATGGTTCCGCCGTTGATCGTAACGCTGCCTGTCGTGTTTCCTCCTTCGTCACGGTCGCCTCCGATTACGGCATTTTTTGTGCTGCCAGCCTCAAGCCTGCCGCTGTCCTTCTCCTGCCCGTAGATCGTCAGGGAGCAGCCGGGTTTAATATGGAAGCCTAGCGTATGTACGAATTTACAGCCATCAGTCAGTATAAAATTGACATTGCCGTCAATCTGGAACCTGTAAAAATCGTATTCCATAGATCCCTGGATTACATACCAGCCGCTTGAGTAGGATTTTGGTAAATTTCTGGGATTGTTTAAAACAGTATATGCCGTGCAGGTCCTGGTCTCTCCCTTCAGATGGTCTTTGTCTCGGTAGATATAACTGACAGGCGGCTGTGCCGCCGCTGACAGTTCAGCGGCCGCTGACAATAACACTTCCTCCTCTGTCTCATCGGCGGAAATGTCATCAGCATACATCAGCTCATCACCTGATGTCTCATCGGATCCGGATATTTCAGTTCCATCTGCGGGTTCAACAGTCTCCGAAAATTCAGCTGTTACCGTTTGAGATTCGGCAGCTGCATCACTCTCGGCTTCTGTTTCTTCTGCTTCTGTTTCTTCTGCTTCTGTTTCTTCTGCTTCCGTTTCTTCTGCTTCCGTCTCTTCGGATACAGTGCCGCTTTCATCACTTATGAATCCGGCAGGCAGTTCTTCATCGGTATTATTACCGGTCTCATCGCCCGCGCCTAAGCCGCCGGATGCTGAATCCGGCGTAATCCCGTCATCATCTGCCACAATATCTTCATCAATGGAGATATCTTCATCATATATGCTGCCTGCCGGGAAGACGCTTTCGTCACCCTGCGGAATCTCACTTGCATAGGCCACCCTGCTGTAGTCCGTGCTCTCGCCGGTATATCCCGACGCGGATAGAGTACAGACTGCCAGGATTACCGACAACAGCAGCGCATGTATTCTGTCAGATGTTTTGTGTTTCATAGTAAAGCCTTTCATGATAATAATCAGAGCCGATAATCGGTATTAATCATACCATAAAACTCACTTCACAGGTTATAACAAGTCTTATTTTTTACATAAAAAGCGGAACCGCTTCCCCTTATGGTGAACGGTTCCGCTGGAATAATTATTGAACAATGCTCCGCGGGAATGCGTGCGGATGACGTTATTACTTTGCCACTATGTTTATGATCTTCTTTGCCACAAAGATCTCCTTGATGATCGTCTTTCCGTCAAGCTTGCTTCCGAGGGCTTCCTTCGCCTTCGCGAGGGCTTCTTCCTTCGTCACGTCAACAGACAGCCTGATTACGGCCTTCGTCTTGCCCATCATCTGGACCGGATATTCGATCTCATCTTCCTTCATGGCTTCAACGTCGCAGACTGGCCATGACTGATGGAACACTGAGTCATCATGTCCCAGCTCTCTCCACAGCTCCTCACCGATATGAGGCGCGAACGGGGCGAGCATAATAACAGCGTCCTCAAGCGTAGCATGGTCTATGCCCCCCTCGGACTGATTCAGCTTCACAAGCGTATTTGTATACTCCATGAAACCTGAAACGACCGTGTTGAGGGAGAAGCTCTCAAACCTGCGGCTGATGATGTCGATCATCTTGTTGTGGACTCTGGCCATCTCGCGGCTCGGCTTGAAGTCCTTTCTGTCCTTGTTCTCCATGACCATGTTGTAGAACCTGGACAGGAAACGGTACACGCCGTCGATTCCTCTGTCGTCCCACTCCGCGTCAAGCTCCGGCGGTCCGACAAAGAGCTCGTACATGCGCAGGCTGTCGCAGCCGTAATTCTCTACAAGGTCATCCGGGCTGATGACATTTCCCTTTGACTTGGACATCTTGATGCCGTTCTTGCCGGTGATCATGCCCTGATTGAATAGCTTGGTGAACGGCTCGTCGAAGTCGACAACACCT
Organism: Lachnospiraceae bacterium UBA3711; assembly: GCA_002371345.1. GTDB lineage: Bacteria > Bacillota > Clostridia > Lachnospirales > Lachnospiraceae > Porcincola. Next base: position 1,842 of record DFHY01000039.1, on the reverse strand, counting down.
ATGTCGTGCAGGAACTTGGTCCAGAATCTGGAGTACAGCAGGTGAAGTACAGCGTGCTCGACGCCGCCGATGTACATATCCACCGGAAGGTACTTGTCCGCCTTCTCCCTGGAGACCAGCTCTTTGTCATTGTGAGGATCCACGTAGCGCAGGAAGTACCAGGATGACCCTGCCCACTGAGGCATGGTGTTTGTCTCTCTCTTTGCCGCCCTGCCGCACTTCGGGCAGGTGCAGTCCACCCAGTCGTCCATGTGCGCCAGCGGCGACTCTCCTGTGTCTGTCGGCTCATAGCTCTTGACATCCGGGAGCAGGACAGGAAGATCTTCCTCAGGGACAGGCACATTTCCGCAGTCCGGGCAGTGAATGATCGGAATCGGCTCACCCCAGTACCTCTGCCTTGAGAAGACCCAGTCGCGCAGCTTGTAGTTGACTGTCGCCTTGCCGATGCCCATCTCCTCGACAATATGGGGGGCTTCCTTCTTCATCTCGGCACAGTCCCTGCCGTTCCAGTCGCCCGAGTTGATCAGGACGCCGCTTACAGCCGTGACAGCCTCGGTCATGTTCTCGATCTCATTTCCGTCCTGTGAAATGACCTGGACGATCGGAAGGTCAAACTTCTTCGCGAACGCGAAGTCTCTGTCGTCATGTGCCGGTACGCACATGATGGCGCCGGTTCCGTAATCTGCAAGAACGTAATCGGACGTCCAGATCGGGATCTTGGCCCCGTTCAGGGGATTGACGGCATATGAACCGGTGAATACGCCGGTCTTGTCCTTGTCCGAAACTGCCATACGGTCAACGTTGGACTTGTTGGCCGCGTCTTTGATATACTTCTCAACAGCTTCCCTGGTCTCATCTGTCGCAAGGCTCTGTGTAAGCTCGTGCTCAGGGCTGAGAACCATGAAGGTCGCGCCGTACAGCGTGTCGGGACGGGTCGTATAGACCTTGATCTTCTCGTCCCTTCCGTCAACCGGGAAGTCGACCTCGGCACCGTAGCTCTTGCCGATCCAGTCGGTCTGCATCTTCTTGACCTTCTCAGGCCAGTCAAGCGTATCGAGGCCCTCAAGCAGACGGTCCGCGTAATCGGTGATCTTAAGCATCCACTGACGGAGGTTCTTCTTGGTTACCGGTGTGCCGCAGCGCTCACAGCAGCCGTTGACGACCTCTTCGTTCGCGAGAACCGCCTTGCAGGACGGGCACCAGTTCAGCGGGAATTCCTTCTCGTAGGCAAGCCCCTTTTTGAACAGCTGGACAAAGATCCACTGAGTCCACTTGTAGAAAGCGGGATCAGTCGTATCAACCTCTCTGTCCCAGTCATATATCGCGGCGATCTGCTGGATCTGCTTCTTGATATTCCTGATATTCGCCTCGGTGGAGATTCTCGGATGCTGGCCTGTCTTGATCGCGTAGTTCTCAGCCGGGAGGCCGAAAGCATCCCATCCCATCGGATGGATCACATAGTAGCCCTGCATCATCTTATAGCGGCTCCAGGCGTCTGAGATCACGTATCCTCTCCAGTGTCCGACATGAAGGCCGTTGCCTGACGGATACGGGAACATGTCAAGGCAGTAATACTTCTTCTTGTCTCCCTCGACATTGATCGGATGCTCCTGCCAGTCTTTTCGCCATTTCTCTTCTATAGCTCTGTGATTGTAAGTTATCGCCATCCTGATGACTCCTCCTGTTCTGCTTCAAAAGTGTTATACAGTCCCTCAGCTGAGGGCGCTGATTAATCATAGTATTCGAACTGCAGCCCGTACAGCTGCACCGTATCTCCGTCCTCAACTCCGAGATTCCGAAGGTCTTTGAGGATTCCCGTATCCTTGAGGAAGTTCTGGAAGA
>DFHY01000051.1:29603-35626 GCA_002371345.1 Lachnospiraceae bacterium UBA3711 | reverse complement strand
TCGTTTGAAGACGCGAGAATATCGAGCCGCTTCTTTATCTCATCGCTCTGCATCGAACTGATGAAGATACAGTAAGACTGGTCCTGTCCTCTGCCGACTCTCCCCCTCAGCTGGTGCAGCTGCGCAAGCCCGAAACGCTCCGCGTTCTCAACCATCATAACAGTGGCGTTCGGCACATTTACGCCGACCTCAACCACCGTCGTGGAGACGAGCACCTGAATCTGATTGGCCGAGAAACGTTCCATGACACTGGCCTTTTCGCTGTTCTTCATCTTACCGTGGAGGTATTCGACACAGATACCAGGGATGTACTTTCTGAGCGCGGCTCTGAGCGTATCGGTGTAGTCGATGACATTTTCCGCCTCGATCTCCTCCGACTCCTCGACCATAGGGCATATCACGTAAGCCTGATGCCCTTCCTGAACCTGTTTCGCTGCAAACTGATAAGCCTTCGTCCGCCATGAATTGTCCACGACAGCGTTCTTGATCGGGAGACGGTTCGCCGGCATCTCATCGATAACAGACACATCCAGATCGCCATACAAAATGACTGCGAGTGTACGAGGGATAGGCGTCGCGCTCATGACTATCGTGTGGGGCGTTATCCCCTTCTCCTCCAGGACCTCCCTCTGATGCACGCCGAACCTGTGCTGCTCGTCAGTTATGACCAGTGCCAGAGAGCGGTATTCGACCTTGTCCTGAATCAGTGCGTGCGTACCTATAACAACCCCGGCCTTTCCCTGCCTTATCCGCTCCAGAGCCTCTCTTCTCTCAGCCGCCTTCATCGATCCTGTAAGCAGGACAGCTTCGACCGAAAGCCCCGCTCCGGCGCAGAGCTTTTTGAAAGCTTCAAAATGCTGCCTCGCCAGCACCTCGGTCGGAACCATCAGCGCGCCCTGCATACCTCCTGACGTACACTGAATCAGCGCGAGGAAAGCCACTATGGTCTTTCCCGATCCGACGTCTCCCTGAATCAGGCGTGCCATCGCCATATTCGATGAGAGCCCGTCTGATACCTCGCCCCAGACACGTTTCTGAGCCCCGGTCAGCTCATATGGAAGAGACTCGATAGCTTTCTCCGTCTGGGTACATTTCTCAAGCAAGCATCCTGTCTCCCTTATAAGCCTGCTGTCGCGCAGATTCCTCAGCATCAGGATAAAATAAAAGAATTCATCAAAGACAAGACGCCGTCTTGCCGTGACAAGCTCCTCATATCCTTTCGGAAAATGGATTCCAAGCACGGCGCTTTTTCTGTCCGTAAGTTTGTATCTCTCCCTTATATCAGCCGGAAGCGGATCCTGCGGATATTCTATATGATCCGCTCCGTAAAACACCTCATTCAATGCTTTGCGCAGCGCATTTTCCGTAAGTCCTTTTACCAGCGGATAGACAGGCTGGAGAGTCTTCCTCAGGTTTTCATAGTCGAACAGGTCATAGATCTTCGGCTGCTGCAGGAAGACACGGTTTCCCTTAGCCTTGATACTGCCCCTGAACACATAACGCGCTCCGGGCTTCACCTGATTCCTGAGGAAAGGCATGTTGAACCACGTGACATCCAGATAGACACCGTTTGATAGAATCTTTCCGGTAGTAATCTTATAGGAATTCAGGTATCTCACACTCAGCGCCCGCTCGATCACCCCTTCCACCGCAACGGTTTTCCCGTCGTCGAATACCGACAGTCCTCCGGCGCTCACCGGAGCCTCGAAGCTGTCGTAACGTCTCGGATAATACTCACAGAGATCCGCGACCGTGTATATTCCGGCTCTTGCAAAGTTCTCACTGCTCTTCGGGCCGATACCCTTGACAGCAGTTACAGGCGAAGATTCCGTCATGTCATTTCTCTCCTTAGGTCTCACGGCAGCCTGAACAGCGTTTCATAGCCCCCTGCCGGGTGCCTGCCCGCTTTCGGCACAACGCAGGGCCGATAAGTCCCGGCAATACACGGCCGGAAGATGAAGCGGCTCTCAGCCGGACACCCCGGGAGCTTAGTCCCGGGGTGCCTCTGCAAATAGTCTGAGGCGGACAGCTCCGCCGTCAGCTATAACTAAGTTTCAGGAACACTCATACCATTACAGCCTGTCAGCCCTGTGTACATATCCAGGCTGTCCGGGCGTTCCGATAATCTCCTTAGTGCGGATGATCTGGGCATACTTATCGACGATCTGTGAGTCAAGAGTGACTCCGTCACCGATCCTCGCGTGATCCAGGATCACACAGTTGCGCACGACGGCGCCCTTACCGATATGGACAGCTCTTCCGACAACAGAATTCTCAACCGTTCCTTCCACCTGGCATCCGTTCGCGATCATGGAATTCTTCACCGTGGCGGTATCATAGATTCTCGACGGATTCGAATCCGTGGTGCGGGTGTAGATCCACCATCCATCCTGGAACAGATCTCTTGCATTCTTCGGATCAAGAAGGCTGAGGTTTGACTCATAATAAGACTGAAGGTCATCAACCGAAGCGAAGAATCCCTTGTGCTGTACGCCCCTGATCTCATACTCCTCGCGCTTGATCAGCACTGACAGCATCTGTGAGAGCGAATAGGTTGACGAATACTTCGCGGTTCTCTGGACAAGATCAATGAAGAGCGACTTCTTCAGAATATATGTATCCATAAACACACACTGATTCTGGCGGTTGCCGCGGTTGATCTCCAGAGACGTTACCATCTGATCCTGGTCAACTCCCATCACACGGCAGTTAAGGAAATGATCCCTCGCGTTGTTGACCCTGTGATAGAGCATAGTGATATCCGCGCCCGACAGGATATGGTCGTCCAGAAGTGTGGAGAAATCCTGCTTGTAAACCATGTAGCACGGCGCTATGATAACATATTCCTGAGGAAGATCCTCCAGGTGATGGAGATTGTCAAGGTAGTCGGAGACGTCCGTGTTGTACACCTCGTTCTCCATGTGATGATTGCAGTAGAAGAGCTGCAGACGATCTCTCTTGGAGTTCAGGTTATAGCTGCGGCCTGTTCCAAGATGATCAGTCAGTGCCTTCGGATGTTTGTTCAGATACACCTGGATATTCTTGATCCCGCTGTTCGAGAAATTGGAGATCGGGAAGTCGATGACGCGGAACTTGCCGATAAAGGTAAATGCTCCTGCCGGTCTGTAGTCCTGCAGCCCGTATACGTTAACGCGTCTTGGCGTCGATGTAACGATTCCAAATGCTTTCGCTGCCATGTCACTCCACCCCCTTTACGTTCTTGGAGACCAGGATAATATTCTCACTGTCCGCTGAGCCGACGACAGCACCCTTTCCGATCTTAACTCCGCTGGCAACGATCGCCCTAGTGACCGTCGCGCCTTCCTCAACCTTAGCGTTCGGCATCAGAACGGTGTCGATGACTTTCGCGCCGGCCTTGACCTGTGACAGAGTCGACAGAACGCTGTTTTTCGCGGTTCCCTCAACCTGAGTTCCCTGTGTGAGATATACACGGTCAAGCACGGCATCAGGGCCGATATAAGCGGGGAGCGATGAAGCGTCCTCAGAATAGATCCTCCATGTCGGATCGCTCAGATCGAGTTCGTCCTTCTCATCAAGGAGATCCATGTTTGCTTCCCACAGAGAATCGATGGTTCCGACATCCTTCCAGTATCCCTCGAAACGGTATGCAATGAGTTTCTTATTCTCGGCAAGCATGGTAGGGATGATGTTCTTGCCGAAGTCATGATCGGAATCGGGATCCTTCATGTCGCTGATCAGAAGCTTCCTCAGATCCTTCCATGTAAAGATATAGATACCCATGGAAGCGAGGTTGCTCTTCGGATGGGCAGGCTTCTCCTCGAATTCTACGATATCTCCGTCCTCGTTTGTATTCATGATTCCGAAGCGGCTGGCTTCCTTGATCGGGACCGGGCGTACCGCGATGGTCGCGTTGGCTCCCTGTTCAATGTGAGCCTGCAGCATCTTGTCGTAATTCATCTTGTAGATATGGTCTCCGGACAGTATCAGTAGATACTCAGGATTGTACTGATCGATGAAATCAATATTCTGGGAGATAGCGTCCGCGGTTCCGCGGTACACATCCAGGCCTGAATCAGCCTTCTCTCTGGGTGTCAGTACAAATACGCCCGCGTCATCGGAATCCAGGCCCCATCTGGATCCTGCCGCGACATAGCTGTTCAGCAGTACCGATTCGTACTGTGTCAGAACACCAACTATGTTGATGCCGCTGTTTGCGCAGTTGCTGAGCGGGAAGTCTACAATGCGATATTTCCCGCCATACGATACCGCCGGCTTCGCGACCTTGTCGGTGAGCTCATGCAGTCTGCTCCCTCGTCCTCCGGCGAGGATCATGGCCAGCATATTACCTTGCTTCATGACAGATTTTCCTCCATCCCACATAAGATACAATCAACAGTTGTGAATTTGATTAAACATCTAAAGATTATTATACGGCATATTCAGGATTTGTCACTAAAAAGTTTTTGCGGATGGTGTATGGTCTAGGGTTGCTCCGTGTGTATGGTCTAGGGTTGCTCCGTGTGTATGGTCGTCCCCTTCGCTCCGACCCCCGAAAGTCTCCGCTCAGGGGACGATCATACACGTGGAGCAACTACTTAAATTGGGACGTCATGTGCGTGGAGCAGCTACTAATATGTGACGTCATGTACGTGGAGCAAAAAATACCCCTGGAATCCGGTTATGCAGATTCCAGGGGGGGCTTATTACTCGATGGAGATAATGTAGTAATACAGCGGCTGTCCGCCGGACGCGACTTCCACTTCGCAGTCCGGGAATTCCTCTCTCAGCCTGTCTCCGAGTGCTTCGGCGTCTTCGGCTTTCGTGTCTTTCCCGTAATAGACGGAAATGAGCTCGCTGTCTTCTTCAATGAGGATCTTTACCGAATCGAAGGCGGTGTCTCCTATCTCCTGCCCAACCGCGACTATTCCGTTGTCGGCTACGCCCATGATGTCGCCGGCATGTATGGTCTGGTCGTCGATCTTCGTATCGCGAACCGCGTATGTCAGTTCCACGGTCTTTACCAGATGGATCTCATCGCGCATCAGTGATTCGTTCTCTTGTGCGGACTTATCCGGAAGATAGTTGACCAGTGCGGATATTCCCTGCGGTATCGTCTTGGACGGAACAACTATGATCTTCTTGTCATGTATCAGGTTCTGCGCCTGCTCGGCTGCCAGAATGATGTTCTTGTTGTTCGGCAGGATGAAAACCGTGTCGGCGTTTACCTTGTCCACGGCATCCATGATATCCTGTGTTGAGGGGTTCATGGTCTGGCCGCCTTCAATAATATAGTCCGCGCCCAGTTCGCGGAAGATGTTTCCGAGCCCGTCACCTATGGATACGGCAATAAAGCCAACATCCTTATGCGGCATCGGCTCCTGATCTTCTTCCTCCTCCGTGTCCTTCCTCGGATCGGCCATAGCCTCCTGAAGTTCTTCTTCCTCGAAGATATGCAGCGGATACTGCGGGCGTTCTGCGTTGTTGATGACATGGATCCGCGACAGATATCCGAACTCAAGTGCCTTCGAGAGAACAACGCCGGGGTCATCGGAATTGATATGAACCTTCAGTCCTTCCTCGCAGCGCTCAGCCGCGACATCCGCTCCCTGCTCCTCAAGAAACGCAACGAAGCCGAGGCGTTCATCCTTTGAGATATGTTCTTTATTCTTCAGGATGAATTCGGTGCGGTAGGCGTACTGTTTGACAGGTTCAGCAGCCTCTTCCTCTTCTTCCTCCTCTATTCCGAGGAATACGTTGTAGCACCCCTTCATGATCTGGACAAGTCCCTGTCCGCCGGAGTCCACTACTCCCGCCTCCTTCAGAACCGGAAGCATATCCGGGGTCTGGTCAAGGACAACCTGCATATAATCGATCACGCCCTTGAACAGATCCTCAAGCTCTATATCCTGATTGTTCTCGACGAGTTCCCTGGCCCTGTCTGACCCGGCCTTGGCAACCGTGAGGATCGTCCCCTCTTTTGGCTTCATGACAGCCTTGTACGCAGTCTCTACAGCCTTCTGGAACGCCCTGACAGTATTCTC
>DFHY01000051.1:0-29480 GCA_002371345.1 Lachnospiraceae bacterium UBA3711 | reverse complement strand
GAGTTGCCGCGGGCACCGCGAAGAGAGCCGGAGGAAATTGCCTTCGACACGCTCTCAAGTGTAAGTGTTTCAAGGTTCTTGACTTCTTCAGCGGCAGACTGAATAGTCAGTGTCATGTTTGTTCCCGTGTCACCGTCAGGTACCGGAAATACATTCAGTTCATTTATCCACTCTTTTTTCAGCTCAAGATTTCTGGCGCCGGCAAGAAACATCTTAGCCATCATCGCCGCATCTACGGTATTTGAATTCAAGGTTTCATCCTCCATACGCGAAAACAGGCAGTCTTATACCGCTGCCGGTCTTCGTGAACTGATGATCAGTCGATGACACGAACGCCCTCGACAAACACAGTGATCTTCTCCACTTCCATGCTCGTGAACGCTTCCAGCTTGTACTTCACACTGCTGACAAGGTTCTCAGCAACCGCGGAGATGCTGACGCCATATGAGACGATCACGTGAAAATCAAGTTCTATCCGTCCCCCGTTCATCCTGACCGCGATTCCATGTCCAAGATGTTCCTTTCCAAGAAGCTTTACCAGTCCGTCCTTCATGTTGACGCTGGCCATGCCCACAATGCCGAAGCACTCGACCGCCACTGAGCCGGCGTATGTCGCCACGACATTGGTATCAATCTCAATTGAGCCAAGTTTATTATTCATGCGAACGCTCATGGAATTCCCTCCTTCCATAGTCCGTATTATTTTATCAGAGAACAGTCTGTTTGAAAAGGCTCAAAAATCCTGTTGCAATACACTCACAGTTCTGTTACAATACTCAAGTCGCGGTTTTAAAGGAGGTGCTAGAGATGGCCAGATGTGCAATTTGTGATAAGGGTGCTCACTTCGGTAACAATGTCTCACACTCCCACAGAAGAAGCAATAAGATGTGGAAGTCGAACATCAAGCATGTTACCGTGAAGGTGAACGGCGCCAACAAGAAGATGTATGTCTGCACTTCCTGCCTGAGATCAGGTAAGGTTGAGCGTGCATAAGTCAGATTGTATGAAGAGCGATAAAGAATGAAGAGCTGATGCCTGTGAATGCGTCAGCTCTTTTTCATCTTTTTTACCAGCCTCAGAAGGTCTTCTCTTCCTTCGCGGCCTCCTGAATCACGACATCTTCCTCGGGAGTGGTCTTTGTCTTCTTATTGTCTGTGAAGCGCTGTACGAGCTCCGGAACCAGATCTATGATCTTCGACAGGCTGTCCTGATTGCGGACATTTACAAGTCTCGTCGCGCCGTCCTTGATGATCAGGAGCGCCGACGGAGACATCTTTCCGCCCATTCCTCCGCCTCCGTTGCGGCGGTCTCTCTCGTTCTTCGAGGAAGCCAGAAGGCCGAAGGAAACGTCAACCAGCGGAAGAATAATGGTGTCGCCGATTCTTATGGGATCTCCCACACATGTCTTGCTGGTTACGAAATTCTCCATCCCCTTAAAAAGAGTATCTACATTTCCCTGAAACTGATCTGCCATGTTGCTTCCTCCAATACTTTTAAAACTGTTTGACTGCAGCGCCGGATGCCTGGCATCAGCGCAAACCTTAATCGCCTGTTTACGTGTTAATTATCATATAACGCTGCGTTTTCCTGAACTCTGCCGTCTTCTTAAGCAGCTTTCTTCTGACTCGTTTTCTTCAGGAAGTTCTTTCTTCTCTTCTTAAGGCTGTCCTTGTCAGGAATGTTCTTATCCTTGTTCCGTATCATGCGGTACAGTCTCCAGAACTCCTTGTCTGTCAGAAGCCTGATCCCAATCCACGCCATTCTGTAAGCCCGGATAGCTCCGCATATCAAAGTGTCTGTCTCAAACACGCTCTCATAGAAATCAGGATCTACCTTGTATTCATCTCCCGCTTCAGGTATCAGTACAAAGACAGCTCCCGCAATCTTGCCGGTCAGGTCCGGATAGTTTGTTCCGAAGTGAATGTATCCGCTGATCTTTTTTGGAGTATATCCACGGATAATATACAATACATATCTTGCAGCCTTGCCAAGCATATGCTCGGCTTCAATGCTGAGAAGCATATCCGCCTTGGTTATTACAAAATCATACTTGTCAGCAATCTTGCGCTCAATCCGGTCAAGCTTGTCATATACCTCAGCCGGAAGGTACGGGATCTTCATGATCTGTCTGAGAGCAAGATCCGCGAGCTTTACCACAGTGTCAAGAATCCGTCCGACCAGGCCTTTTGACCCTGTTTCTCCATTCGGCGCCTTCTTTTTAAACGGTATCCGGCGCGAGGACCTTGCCTTGGATCTTCCCGCAGTCCCTTCCTCAGATGCTGAAGTGCTGCTGCCATCCTCCGAAGCCTTCGCATGCTCCACGCTGGCGGCGCTCCGGGAAGTCCCATCCTCTGAAACTCTGTCCTCAATCTCCGATACCTGCGTATGCTCCACACTGTCGGCGCTCTCCGGGGAAGCCTCAGTTCCCGAAGTGCCGGATTCTCCCGCGCCTTCCGCTGTCATATCCCGCTCGGCAGAGTTCCCGCTCACACCGGCATAGCCTCCGCTGCCGTCAGCACTTCCGCTGCCGTCAGCTGAAGATTTCTCCGCTTCAGCGTCCTTCGGGAAATGGAACCCCTTCACCCTGAATCCGAATATCTTCAGGTCGGCCGTACCCAGTTTCTCATTGTACAGAATGTCTATCCTCAGAAGGTGGAGAAGCCAGGTGACGCGTCCTTCCACCTTGAAGACGTTCTCATGCTTTATAATATGAACCCTGTATCTGAACGGGACAAACAGCACCAGCAGGATCACGGTGAGAAGTATTCCCAGGATCACAAGCAGGATAATGCCGATCACCTTAAGAATGGTTAATATAACACTCATCCGTGTTCCTCCGACAGCCATGCCCTGATATCAGCGTCACCCCGTCCGGTATACACATCATTAACCAGAGCCTCGACCATACTGTTCGCCTCCGCCCTGCCGAGCGCAAGACCAACGATCATAAGACAGTGCTCCCGCACCCATTCATGACGCAGTTCCCGCGCGGACATAATCTCAAGCTGACTGCTCTCGCTGTCAGGGACAATTATCACATAGACACCGGCGGAATATTCACCACGATCGATCGCGTCGATCGACTGATCCTTTTTCACAGACATCAGACGTCCGACATAGAGATTCTTATACCAAACCATCCCATCAGCCCCATCTGTTCTGCCGCTTCAGTTCCAGGTAATCCTCGTATCCCTTCTCCAGTATCATCTTCTCATTTGAGAACTTAAGAAGATGATAGGCCTCGTGATACTTGTAAAACCCGGAATCAACAAAGTACTCTTCCCTCTGTGGTTTCGAATAATAACTCTCCCCACGCATCAGGTACCAATGCACCACCTTCTCAACGGTATTCTGAGGAATATTGAAGGAATACTGGCTCTTACCGATGTACTGTATAATCTGTGCCCTAGCCCCGGTCTCCTCCCGGACCTCTCGAAGTGCCGTCTGGTCGTATTCTTCACCGTCCTCGACAGTCCCCTTAGGCAGGACCCATCCCTCATAACGGTTCCGATAGCTCTTATACAGGACAAGGATCTTGCCCCGGTATATGACCACACCGCCACAGCTTGTTGCCTCAATCATTGCAACTCCTCCTGTCTGTGCCCCGGTTGTGTTTTATATGATGATGTAAAGGCCAAAAGCCTGACCTCCGCGCAGGCTGCTATTTTGACCCCCACGACATAGTATAACTTATTATTTCATGATTATCCATAAAAGAATGTATCCAGAATCTGCTTGGCGATAGGAACTGCTGTAGATGAACCTGTTCCTCCGTCCTCCGCGATCACCGCGATCGCGATATGAGGCTCCGTTGTCTGCGCGAATCCGCAGAACCATGAGTGTGTCCCGGTCACTCCGTCCTTCTCATACTCGGCAGAGCCCGTCTTGCCTGCTACCGTATATCCATTTCCCGACAGCGCGGCGGCAGTACCGCTCTCGGCTGTCTTCTTCATATACTCAGTCAGTATTCCGGCTTCGTCCGGCGTAAGCACCTTTTTGTAGATCTCAGGGTCATACTGCTTCACGACTGTACCGTCATTTGTCTCGATATGATCCACATAATAAGGACGCATCATAATTCCGCCGTTCGCTATAGCGGACGTAACCAGAGCCATATGAAGAGGCGTAACAAGTGTGTCGCCCTGCCCGATCGCTGTCGTCATCTGCTCTCCCGCCGATGAATCCTTCGTGAGTTTGAAGACACTCTGGGAATGCTGCATGGCGGTCGGAAGCGAATGATTGAACAGAAAGTCCTCAGCCGTCTTCTTAAACTCCGAATTGTCCAGCTCCAGCCCTATATGCGCGAAGGCGGTATTGCAGGAATTGGAAAATGCGCTTGCCAGATCCTCCATTCCATGCACCTGATCGCCATAGCAGGTGATTCTCACATCGTCCTCAGACAAAGCGCCCTCACAGTTCCACATGAAGCTCGAATAATCAGTCGGATGAGCCCTCAGGTAGGCGAGTGACGTAATCATCTTGAAGGTCGAGCCCGGCGGATAGAGTCCCTGAGTCGCACGGTTCAGGAGCACGCTTGAAGAAGAATCCGCCACCAGATTCTCCCACTCCATGCCGATCGCATTCGGATTGAAGTCAGGCTTGCTGACCATAGCCAGTATCCTTCCGGAATCCGGCTCCATCACCACGACCGCGCCGCTGTAAGAGCCAAGCGCGTAGTAAGCCGTCTGCTGCAGCTTCTCATCGAGGGTAACGATCACATGGTCGCCCTGCACCTTCTCACCCGTCTCCTCGGCGCGTATCTGCTTGATAAGGCTGGAATGGGAGCTCAGAAGATCATAATTCTCCTCGGCCTCCAGGCCGGCCTTTCCGTTGGAAGCATATCCTACCACATGCGCGAATACATTGTCGAAAGGATAAGAGCGTGTCTGATTACCGTTCTCATCAACCAGCGTGGTTGCAAGAACAGTGCCGTCAAGAGTGCGGATATCCCCGCGGATCACATTTTCAGAATTGGAGTCCGCCTTGGTATTGTTAATGTTGTTCCTCAGGCTCTCGGATTCAAAGACATTGATAAACACAACTCTCCCGATAAGCAGGGCAAAGAGCAGCACGAATATCCACGCAGCTATAGACAGCTCCATGTTATGCTTCCTGCCGGTCAGAACCTCTTCCTTCTTCGGGTTCAGGTCGATCCGGCGAACCTCGATGTCTTTCTTATCGTCCCTGCCGGGATCTGTTCTCATGATCCTGCCTCCATACCCTTGTCTCCTGCCCTGTCCGGACCGAGCCGGCGTCTGCCCTTCCGGCCCTACTTCTCTGCGATGTCCTGTCATATCCGCGTCCGGAAGTCTCCGAAGACCTCACCGGCTTTTCGCCGCGTCCGGCCGCTTCCCGCGAAGGTCTTAATGGTTTTGCGCCGCGCCCGGCCGCTTCCTGCGAAGGCCTTACGACGCGCCCCGGCGCGTCTCCGTATCTCTGCATTCTCTGCGCCATCAGGCGCGCTTCGCGCTCAGGGTCCTGGAGCTCACGTCTGACCTCATCCCCACGGAGCATATACAGGCCCTGTACTATCGCGAACATGATAATCGTACTCAGGACTGAACTCCCTCCGTAGCTTACAAGCGGCAGCGTCACGCCTGTCATCGGGATCAGCTTAGTCCCTCCTCCTATTGTGAGAAACACCTGTGTAGCGTAAGTCGTCCCCAGGCCGAGAGCCGCAAGCCGGTAGAACCGGTTGCCAAGCTTCATCGCGATATTGATGAACATCATAAACACCGCGAGGCAGATAATGATGAGGCAGATCCCAAAGACCGCTCCAAGCTCCTCCAGGATCGCGCTGAACATAAAATCCTGCGAAACATAGGGTATCGCGCCGGGGCTTCCCTGGCACAGCCCGGTTCCGATCCAGCCTCCCGCGGCGATCGCGAAGAGCGACTGGCATATCTGATACCCTGTCCCGGAATAATCCCGGAACGGATCCATCCATATCTGAACACGGACCCTCACATGCGAGAACAGGAAATAAGCCGCTACCGCCGCGATACAGAACGCGAACAGCCCGATCAGTGTCAGGAAAGGATTTCTTGTGGCTACAAACAGCATGACCAGATATGTGACAAAGAAGATCAGGGCAGAGCCCAGATCGGTTGATACCACAAGGATCAGTATGTGAAGCGCCGCGAGGACAGTCGCTATCACGACACGCCGGAAGCTGTGCTGTGTGCTGAGCAGTCCCGCCACGGCGAATACAAATATAATCTTGACAAACTCAGACGGCTGAAGCGAGAATCCGGCAACCGTCAGTGACAGCTTGGCTCCGTTCGTGACACGCGCCGCGATCACTACAAGTCCCAGCAGCCCGATGCCGACGAACACATAACCCCATGTCATGCGTGTCAGAACCAGCAGCTTTCTCACGATAAGAGGGATAAGCAGCGCCAGAACCGTACCTGCGGCCGCTATCTCGAACTGCTTGATCGACTGATCTATAGAAAACCTTGTCACCATGATGAAACCGATCACCAGCAGCATACACATATTGTTGATCAGGCTTCTGGAAGCTCTCGGGTATAGATTCCTGAACAGGAGCAGCGTAAACAGAAGGTACAGAACCGTTGACGCGTAGAAGATGATCAGATCTGTCTGCGGCGACTTCAGGAACAGGATAAGAAACCCCAGAAAATGGATGATGAACATCTCAATATTCTGAAGCGCAAATGTCCTGTCCCGGTCCTTCGCGCGGCGCTGTCCGAAGACCGTAACACTCTGAATCGTATAAATCACCATCAGCGCCAGGATCGCAAAATGAAAGACCCGGACAGCTGTGTCAGGCAGATTCATCAGATTCACGGCCTACTCAACTCCTTTCCGAAAATGTCCCCTGGTAACCGCTTCCGGCAGAATGCCGTTCAGTATATCCGCGGTCTTCCTTCCGTTCTCTATGGTAAAAGCATACCTGGTTGATGAGGGATTCAGCGCGTCCACCTGACTGCCCAGAGAGACAAGTTCAAGCGGAACACTGTTATATATCGTTCCTGCACATATCGTACAGTCATTTTTCACCGGGAACAGAATTCCCTTCCGGTCTTTGAGACAGCGGATCCCCGGCTCATGCCTGCATCCTGAAGTACTCTTCACAAGGCACTGGGCGCTCGTCATAAGAGCCTGGTAACCATATACAACACACTCGCTTCCCTCACACCCCCGCGAGGCAAGCTCCCTGGCAGTGCACTCATAAGGAAGCGTATCCATAGTGACCCCCAGCTCCCGAAGCTGCATCCTCGCGAAGCTGTTCCATGTGTACAGCGAAGCGTCGGCGATCACCTCAAACCCGCCATCGTCATGTACAAGGCCTGCCTGTCCCAGAGCATGAAGCTGGTCATAACACTTTACCAGCACTCCATTCAGCGAAGTCCCGATCTTAGGAGAAAATGACCCGAATTCATTTTCAATTAACTCCTTAACCTTAAGCGCCGTATCCAGTCTCCAGATCTCAGGGAGCATCAGATAGACACATCTCCCGCTGTCTCTGACCATCCTTGCATTGCTCATGGTGCAGAGCTGATAATCCAGATAGACTCCCCCAACCATCTCAGACTTCAGAACAGCCTCAAGCTGATCACGGGTATATACGGAAGCGGTCACGGAGGGATGTGACGCACGCAGCTCATCGCTATTGGACACACCCTGCCACCCCGGCCTGTCAGGAGCATATGTCACACTTCGCTGCGCCGACGGCCTTCTGTATGATTCCAGTATCTTCCCCCGGATCCCGTCAAGGGCATTTCTCCGAAGCTCATTCAGCTCCCTCACCTGGACGAACAGACCGTCGTCAAGATCAATATCGATCGATTCGAATGAAAAAGCAGTATTGCCGGTTTTATCCATCTGCTTCCTGACAGTATCCTTATCAGCGGGACGGTTCTGAGCGTGTGACGGAACAGCCCCCTCTGCTGAAAAGCTGTGCCCGCGCCTGTCTGACACACTCACACAGGCGTTCCTTCCGGAACGGACCGAAACCTTCGCGTCAAGAGGAATCTTACGTTCACAATCTACATACGCTTCTCTCACTCTGGCGACTCTCTCCTGAGAGCGGCGAAGACTGTCTCCCTTCTGGGCCTTCTTCTCAGCCAGGTTCAGCATCCCCCTGCCGTTGCGGGTGTTATAGTATCCTTCAGAAAACCCGCCTCGTGAAAACAGCTCCAGCAGCATACGCTCGTCAGAATCCTTGACATGGAAGCCGTCCCGTCCGCAGCTGTAATACATATCGATATACCTGCGGTACATCGCTGTCACACCGGCTGCGTATTCCGGGCTCTTCATTCTGCCCTCTATCTTAAGTGAGGCGACGCCGAGGTCAACAAGATCAGGAATCAGGCGCAGCGTACATATGTCCTTAGGGCTTAACAGATATTGCTCAGACGCGCGGTTGACAGACCTTCCCGTCCTCGCGTCAGCGGGATTCTCATACAGATCCCACGGAAGCCGGCAGGGCTGCGCGCACCGCCCGCGGTTTCCGCTCCGTCCTCCGATAAGACTGCTCATCAGGCACTTCCCGGAATAGCAGTAACACAGGGCGCCGTGAACAAATGTCTCAAGTTCCACGTCGCACACCTGCCGCACCGCCCTGATCTCATCAAGGCTCAGCTCCCTTGACAGAACTACCCTCTCAGCTCCCATCCCTGCCAGCAGGAGCACTCCGTCAGGTCCTGTGACGGTCATCTGAGTTGAAGCGTGAAGAGGAAGACCGGGAAAATATTCCTTCAGAAAACGAAAGACACCGAAGTCCTGCACCAGCACGGCGTCAACCCCGTGTTCATATATCGGTGCGAGAAACTCCGGCAGCATCCGGGTCAGCTCATTTTCCTTGAGAAGCGTATTCACCGTGAGGTACAGCTTAGCTCCGTGAAGATGACAATAATCGATAGCGTCGAGAAGATTACCGGTCTCAGGATTCTCCGCAAATGCGCGCGCGCCGAACATACTTCCGCCCGCGTAAACAGCATCTGCGCCCGCGTTGACAGCCGCGCGTATGCTCTCCATGCTTCCGCCCGGAGCCAGAAGTTCAATCCTGCCGCCATCTTTTCCGCACCCGGCCGTGCTTCGTGATGAACTGCGTGAAGAGGCCCTGCTGCCGGCAGATACGCAGCGATACTGTTCGCCGGCACTGTTCATCACGCTCACGCTTCCGCTGCCTTCCTGGCATCTATGTCGGACTGGCTGAGACGGGCCTCAAGCATCGCGATCTTCTTCTGATAATCGTCCGCCTCCTCCTTCAGAGACGTGATTCTCTTCTGATCCTCTTCAAGCTTGACCTGAGCCGACACGAGCTCATGCCTCAGCTCATACAGCTCGCGGTCCTTATCGGAGAGCTCTGCTTCAAGCTTCTCAACCTGCCGTCTTGCCTTGAAATAATCATCCGCTGTATTGAGGTCGAGCATCAGACTCTTCTGCGCCGACGGAAGACGATTGTAGCCATCCAGTGACTTCAGCTCTGTGATCCGGTTATTCAGGTAAGAGGCGACCTGATGCAGGTAGTCCTCGCTCTCATAACCCCCAAGCTTATATATCTTGCCTCCGATCACTACTTCCGTAACATTCTTCTTTTCCATAAGTTTCCCCTTATGCTTATACCCCTGCTTAAGATGTTTGATGAAATGACGTCTGGCTGAAAGCAGCTTCCGCCTCCGGCACAGTTTTACTGAATATACGCTTCCCGCCGCAATGCCTGACGAACTCAGCCACTCTCGGGAACCTGTATGCCCAGGTGATGATATGTCCGCTCTGTGACTACACGCCCGCTCGGCGTGCGCATCAGAAAACCGTTCTTGATAAGATAAGGTTCGTACACATCCTCGAGCGTACCGGCATCCTCGCCGATAGCGGCTGCCAGGTTGCTGAGTCCGACCGGCCCACCTGAGAACTTGTCGATCATAGTCGTCAGTATCATCCGGTCAAGATTGTCAAGGCCCATCCGGTCAACATCCAGGAAATCAAGCGCTTTCGCGGCAACATCCCCCGTAATCTCACCGTCATACATTACCTGGGCGATATCCCTCGTCCTCTTCAGGAGACGGTTCGCGAGCCTGGGCGTTCCCCTCGACCTTCTGGCGATCTCGGCGGCACCCTTTTCGTCAATATTCACGCCAAGCACATCTGCGGAGCGTATCACTATCGAGGTGAGTTCCTCCGGAGTATAGTACTCAAGATGATGGATCACACCGAACCGGTCCCTGAGCGGCGCGGTCAGAAGCCCGGCCCTGGTAGTCGCGCCGATCAGTGTAAACGGAGGCAGATCCAGCCTGATAGACCTTGCGGCGGCTCCCTTCCCGATCATTATGTCAATCGCGAAGTCCTCCATGGCCGGATACAGAACCTCCTCCACCTGACGGTTCAGCCTGTGAATCTCGTCCACGAAGAGTACGTCGCCCTCACTCAGGCTGTTAAGCACGGCGGCAATCTCGCCCGGCTTCTCGATGGCAGGTCCGGACGTAACCTTCATATTCACGCCCATCTCATTTGCGATGATGCCGGCAAGCGTAGTCTTGCCTAGTCCTGGCGGACCGTAGAACAGCACATGATCCAGGGACTCGCCGCGCTTCTTCGCGGCCTCAATGTATATTTTCAGAGACTTCTTAGCCTTCTCCTGGCCGATATACTGCTCCAGCATCTGGGGCCTCAGCTTCGGTTCAAGGCGAAGATCCTCCTCTGTTTCATCGGTTGTTATTATTCGTTTTGCCATCTTTCCTCTCGGCCAGCCTGCGCGCCATTCTGAAGTGCCGGCTGGCTGAGCCTCTATACTACAGTCCGATATACTTCAGCGCCTGCTTCAGTATATCCTGCG
This sequence comes from Lachnospiraceae bacterium UBA3711, assembly GCA_002371345.1. Classification (GTDB taxonomy): domain Bacteria; phylum Bacillota; class Clostridia; order Lachnospirales; family Lachnospiraceae; genus Porcincola. The sequence goes on along the minus strand of DFHY01000051.1, from coordinate 18,676 downwards.
TCTGCATATCCTCCGTGGCCTTTACCTTGCGTACTGCCCGAAGCGCCTCGGAGTTCGAATACCCCAGAGCCGCGAGTGCCTGCACCGCCTCTGACAGTTCCTCATCAATAACAGACGAGGCAGCTCCTCCGCCCTGCGCGGGATCATCCATTCCGCCCACGGCGATCGCGTCCTCCAGCTTCAGCTTATCCTTCAGTTCAAGTATCAGCTTCTTCGCAGTCTTGGCGCCTATTCCCGGTGCCTTGGCCAGAGCCTTGTCATCATCGGAAAAAACCGCGAACCGGATGTCATTTGCGCTCAGCGCTCCAAGAATCCCCAGCGCCGCCTTGGGGCCGACGCCGGAGACCGAGATCAACGTCTTATACACATTCAGATCATCCTGAGACAGAAATCCGTACAGGCGGATAGCGTCCTCCGAGACAGACATATAGGTGTAAACCTTCACGTCCGACCCGGCAGGCGGCATATCAGCCGCGTCCCGGACACTGACCAGAACCTGGAAGCCGACACCGCCGACATCCACGATGACCCGGTCCGGAAGCACCTGCGCCACCTCTCCGTGTAAAAATGAAATCATGCTGTCCTGTCCTATCAGTTCTTCAGTGTCTTAACAGCCGCCTTCATGATACCGATGTTGTCGCTGTAACGGGCGGTGAACTGCTCAAATCCCGCGATATCATCAGCATTCGGCTCGACTGTATCGCTCTCCATGCCGGAGAAGATCCTGGTGTCAAGGAAGTCCTCAAGAGTCTCCCCTTCCTTCTTGTCAATCATATAAAGCGCCAGAAGAGCCATGCCCCACGGGCCTCCCTCTCCGGCTGTCTCGAGAACGCTGACAGGCGCGTGGACCGCTGCGGCCAGATATCTCTGGGCGACGCCCTTGGTCTTGAACAGTCCGCCATGCCCCATGATGCGGTCAACAGCCATCTTCTCATCCTTGAGAAGAATGTCAAGGCCCAGCTTAACCGCTCCGAGCGATGAGTACAGATGCGATCTCATGAAGTTCGCGAGGTTGAAGTTGCTGTCCGGCTGTCTTACAAACAGCGGGCGCCCCTCATTCAGATGCGTGATCCCCTCTCCTGAATAATAACCGTAAGCCAGGAGTCCTCCGCAGTCAGGATCGCCGTTAAGTGAGTTCTTATACAGAAGGCCGTACAGCTTGCCGGGATCCATCTCGAAGCCGGCAAGAGACGCGAACTCTCCGAACAGCCTGACCCATGCATTCAGATCGGAGGTCCCGTTATTCGCGTGTGACATGGCGACAGGATAACCGGTAGGAGTCGTCACCATGTCGATCTCGCGGTAAACCTTCTTAAGAGGCTTCTCACAGACAAGCATCGCAAATGTACTTGTTCCGGCGCTGACATTGCCGGTGCGCGGAGCCACGGAGTTTGTCGCGACCATGCCGGTTCCGGCGTCTCCTTCAGGCGGCGCCATCGGAATGCCGCTCTTAAGGCTTCCGGTCTCATCCAGAAGCTTCGCTCCGGCGACAGTCAGCCTTCCGGCTTCTTCGCCGGCTACCAGAACCTTCGGCAGCACATCGCGCAGCCTCCAGGTATAACCGGCTTTCTTGACAAGCCTGTCGAACTTGTCGACCATCTTCTGGTCGTAGTCATGCGTCTTCGAATCGATCGGGAAGATACCGGAGGCATCGCCTACGCCGGTCACCTTCTCGCCGGTGAGCAGATAATGGACATAGGAATCCAGCGTAGTCACGAAGGCCAGATCCTTCAGATGCTCTTCATTGTCCAGCATGCACTGGTACAGATGCGCGATCGTCCAGCGGAGCGGGATGTTGAACTTGAAGAGCTCGGTCAGCTCATCGGCCGCCTTCTGCGTATTTGAATTCCTCCAGGTCTGGAAAGGAGCAAGCATATTTCCGTCCTTGTCCAGCGCTATGTATCCGTGCATCATCGCACTGATTCCGAGGGCGCCGTAGCGGTCCGGCTTGACCTCGTACTTGTCCTCCACCGCCTGGCGAAGATCCGTATAGCAGCTCTTGAGGCCGTTCAGGATCTCATCCTGTGAATATGTCCAGATCCCGTCGATAAGGGAGTTCTCCCACCCGAAGCTGCCGGTCGCCAGCACGGCGCCTTTCTCATCGACCAGAACGCCCTTGATATTTGTCGAACCGAATTCAATTCCCAGAGCCGTGCTGCCATTCCTGATCGCATCCTTGACATTAATCATCTTCTCTTCCTCCCGGTATTACCTGCCCTGGCCGTAGTATGCGTTCGGCCCGTGTTTTCTCTGGAAATGCTTCTCCTTTACGAACTCCGGCGCGTCAGGCGCGTCAGGATCTATCAGCTTAGTGATGAAATCCATCTTCGCCACCTCCTCAAGAACCTTCGCGTGGTATACAGCCTCGAAGCAGTCCTTGCCCCATGCGAACGGCCCGTGGTTGCGGCAGATCACACCCGGGACGTATACAGGATTGCGGCCCTCAAAGGCCTCAATGATGACCTTGCCGGTGTTCTTCTCATATGCTTCTTCCACCTCCTCGGCAGTAAGGCTGCGGGTGCACGGAATGTCGCCGTAGAAATAATCGGCGTGTGTGGTTCCCTTGAGCGGGATGTCGTGTCCTGCCTGAGCCCAGCCGACAGCGAAGGTCGAATGTGTGTGGACGATTCCGCCGATCTCAGGATACGCCTTGTACAGCTCCAGATGCGTAGCCGTATCCGTGGAAGGATTAAGCTCTCCCTCGACCTTATTTCCTTCAAGATCCATGACCACCATATGCTCCGGCTTCAGCTCCTCGTAGGAAACCCCGCTGGGCTTAATCACAAAGAGCCCGGCTTCCCTGTCAATCCCGCTTACATTTCCCCAGGTAAATGTAACCAGCTCATACTTTGGAAGCTGCAGATTCGCCCTGCAGACATCCTCCTTCAGTTTCTCAAGCATATTCCCCGTCCTCCATTAACTTATGTTTATAAGTTGCCTTTAAATTACTTTATTGTATCAAAGAATCATCATACGTTCAATGTTCAGAGCAATCCGGATGTACCCGAAGCACGGTCCGGTATTCATCAGATTCCACGCAAAACTCCGCACAGCTCAGAGGTCACCGGCATCAAGGTGAACCCGAACGCGGTTCAGCACCATATCCAGAGCGACCTTGTTCCTGCCGCCCTCCGGGATAATCACGTCGGCGTATTTTTTGGAAGGCTCGACAAAAGCCTCATGCATAGGCTTTACAGTACCAAGATACTGAGTGATCACACTGTCGAGTGACCGTCCCCGTTCCTTGACGTCGCGCAGTATCCTTCTTAGTATCCTCACGTCGGCGTCCGCGTCGACGAACAGCTTAATATCCATCAGGTCCCTGAGGGCCTTCTCATGAAATATCAGTATGCCCTCCACAAGTATTACCCTGGACGGCTTCACAGTCTTTGTTTCCTCTGTCCGGTCGTATATCGTATAGTCATAGACCGGGCAGTCTATCGCAACTCCGCTTCGAAGCGCGCACAGATCGCGGATCATAAGCTCTGTGTCAAAGGCCGCCGGATGGTCGTAGTTCAGCTTCACCCTCTCCTCGTAGGTGAGATCATGACGGGCCTTGTAATAGTCGTCATGATAGATCACCGTCACATCATCACCGAAGTGCTCCATTATCTTCCGGGTGATAGTGGTCTTGCCGCTTCCTGTCCCGCCGGCAATACCGATCACGATTATGTCATTTTTCTCCATATACAGCTCCTTCGTTGTTAAATGAGAATGCTTGCCAGAGGTCTCAGGGCTTTTGACCTTTACATCATATATTATCGCATATTCGGCAAAGCGTGAATCGGAAAACTGTGGTATGATTAAAACAATCAGACAACGCAGCCGGCAGTGAGCCGGAAGCCATCTAATTCAGGAGGATAATAATGGCCGGAAAGTATAATATCTGCCTTGACATTGGCGGGACCAAGGTGCTTGGCGCAGTATTTGACAGCAATGACAATATCGTCTGCCGCTACAAGAAGAAGTCCACTGAGAGCGGAAGTTCTTCTCAGAATGTCCAGGAGGTCATCATCAGTGTAGTCGAAGAGCTGCTCGCGACCTCAGGGCTTAAGAAGAGCCAGATCAACGCGATCTCAGCCGGAGCCCCCGGCGTCATCGATTCGGGATCCGGAATCATCCTCTTCACCCCCAACCTTCCGTTCCGCAACTATGATATCCGCACTCCGCTTGAAGAAAAGTTCGGCGTACCTTTCTATATCGGAAATGACGTCAACGTAGGCGTTCTCGGCGAATACCGCTACGGCGCGGCGAAAGGCTATCAGAATGTTGTCGGCTTCTTCGTGGGAACCGGTATGGGGGGAGGCCTGATCCTGAACGGTTCTCTCTTCACCGGAACCGGCTTCAAGGCTGCCGAGTACGGACACATGATCCTCGATCCGGAGGGACCCCTGTGCGGCTGCGGCCAGCGCGGATGCCTGGAGGCATTTTCCAGCAAGCAGGGCATCTCATCATACATCAGGCAGCAGGTGTCACGCGGCAGAAAGTCCGATATGGCAGAGCATGTCAAAGAAGGCGTCTTCCGCAGCAAATATCTCAAGAAGGCGCTCGCAAATCACGACAAGGTTACAGAAGAAGCCATGGACCGCGCGTGTCATTATCTCGCTGTCGCTGCCGGCAACCTGATCAATACCATCAGCCCGGATGTCGTTGTCTTTGGCGGCGGAGTTGTAGAGGCAACCGGCAACCTTATCCGCGACAAGGTGCTCGCCGAGATCGACCGATACTGCATGACCTCCATCCGCCCGACTGTCGAGCTGAAGACCGCTGCTCTCGGAGATGATTCCAATATATACGGTTCTCTGGCGATGATCAGAGACGCCGAGGCTGAGAAGAAAAACTCCAAGAGCACAAAAAAAGCAGCTGCCGTGAAGGCAGATGCAAAAGCCGCGGACAGAACGACCGCTGTGAAGTCCGCGTCAAAAAAGACAGGTGAGAAATCCACAGCCAAGAAGGCAGCCGCAAAGTCCGGAGCTAAAAAGACCGCCACGAAGGCCGCGTCCGGGAAAACCACATCAAAAGCATCCGGGAAGTGATGCTTTTGATGCTTTGACGGGACAGATGCGATTGCCCATGTTTCACCGCACAGGCCTCTTATGACAGAGAAGCGCGAGAGTTGCGAAGCAACGAAGCGATCCGTACATCATAGTTGGGGGCAAAAGGTACTTTTGACCCCAACATCATGATATATGATTCATAATCTGAGTCATCCGCTCCTGTGCATTTACACTGGTGATGACAGCATATCCGGAATCTATGAAAGGAATCCCTTCCGTCTTAGCCTGGTCTTTGCCGGAACCGCCTTTGCCGGTCTCCTGAGGGGAGGCATCCTGTGAGTCTGATCCGAACTTATCATCCGTCGCAGAGGTGTCTGTGTCTGCTCCCGGCTCTTTACCCTGAGAAGACTCATCCGCATCTGCGCCGGACTCATCATCCTGTGACAGATCCCCGGAATCACCCTGACCCTGCGACTTGAAGTAATCAGACATAATCTCCATCGCATGGAACCCCATCTCATAGGGGTTCTGAGCAACCGTCACCATGTTGGCGTACCGGTCATCGTTCATTATCCTCTCACATACCGAACCGTTTCCGTCAAATCCCAGGAACACGGTATCGGCAAACGCCGGATTGCCCTCACATTCTTCAAGCGCGCTCTCAGCCAGGGTGTCATTGTAGCATGCAATGATGGCTATTCCGTCGGGATAATCCTTCATTATCTCCTCCATAGCCTTCCCGCCGTCGGCAACACTCTTATCAGTCTGATAAACCTTATCCAGCCAGATCCCTCCGGCTTCTTCTACTCCTCTCTTATATCCGGCAACACGCCTCTCCTGATTGTAGCCTCCCTCAAGACCGCCTATCATAACGCATTCCGGATCGCTGAAACCGTTATCCTTCGCCATGCTGACCGCCTGGCGGGCTCCTGCTGCCGATGCAAGCTCATTGTCCGTTCCGATAAAGCTGATCACACAGTCCGCATCCAGAGGAGAGTCTATCGAGACGACCGGAAGTTCAACCTCCCTCAGCGCCTCATCCATGCTCTCTGTGTCTATCGCGGCAATAACATATCCGTCATACCGCCCAGACTCAAGATCCTGCCTGATCATGGCCATCTGCTCATCGCCGGCTATGGAGCTGGAAACACTCTTTACATCTACCTCAAGAGTCGGGTCATCTCTGCTCCAGGCCATACAGCCCTGTGTCACATATCCCCAGTACTCGGAGGCGTATGAGTAAGTGAATACCGCTACTCTTCTGACATTCTGTGTCTCCTGCTCCTGCGCGGAGCAAACCGCGCCCGGCTGCAGAGCCAGGACAAGACCCGCCGCTGTGACCGCACAGAATGCCGTTCTCCATCGCCCTCTCATGCTTCTCCTCCGATGATCTGATCTCTTCCATGTTCCTTGGCATTGTACAGGTTCTCATCAGCCATCCGCAGCAGAGAACGGATGTCGCTGATGCTGGAGCAGTCCGCGGCAGCAAAGCCTCCGCTCACAGTTACAGGGATCACCTCATCCCCGAAGGTGATACCGCGAAGCTCCTTAAGTCTGGCAGCCAGGGAAAACGCCTCTTCGTCAGGTATATCAGTCATCATCATCAGGAACTCATCGCCTCCGTATCTGAAGCAGGCATCCTTGCCGAATACAGATACAAAGAAAGCCGCGCCCTGTCTCAGAGCCTCGTCGCCAGCGTCGTGTCCTTTCGTGTCATTTATAGTCTTAAAATGATCAAAGTCAACAAACAGCATCGCTATATGTGTCTGTTTCCCATCAAGGTCCTCAAACATCTCCCGAAGCATATGCCGGTTGTACAGCCCTGTAAGCTCATCCGTAAATGAAATCTGGCTGAGGGTGCGCATATTCTTCCGAATCCTCATATTCATCAGCAGAAGCGCTCCAAGAACCAGAACAACTGCGGCGATCAGTATCTCGATCACTTTCTCATTGCCTGTGATCCATCCGCCTTCCCACATCCCTTCAAGGACAATGATCCCGGTCGGCACTGAGACAAATGAGCGCACGGGATCATGCAGCTTCCCTTCGGTGTCGTCAAACAGAATCTGATCCCCGTTCCTTGAGTCCATGCGGTAGCACATCATTGTTGAACGAGTGCTGGTATTCTCCAGCCCAAGCCCCCCGAAAAGCTTCGAAGCGCGTGATGTCACTATGGAATATCCCCAGAACTGCGGCTTGCCTACACGGTCTTTCAGATATATGGGGTGACAGAAGTATATCCTGTAGTCTCCGTCATCCATAGGAACAGGCTCGGAGACCGTATTCATGCCGGTATATCTGGCACGAACCGCTATGTCACCCAGGTATGGCGCTGACTCAACATCCTTATTGATCTCATCCGAGAATGTATACGGATACACATACTGAATCATCCCGGCAGGAGCCACCTGAAAGCTCTCGACCATATCATTGTCATAATCCTTCAGTATCTTCTCTGAACGGTTTGAGAAGTCCTTGACCTCACCTCCGTTCGCCAGAACCAGACTGTCCCAGACTACGGTCATAAACTCCACAGACTGGAACTTCCCCTTGATCTGGTATTCGGCAATCGTCTCAAGCTCGACATTCACCATAGATCTTCTGGCACGCTGAACAAAGACGTTATACAGCACAATTGTCGCTGAAACGCCTGCAAGAAGTATTATGAGATTCAGCCAGAATGATGAATGCCGTTTCATGATTCCCGATGCCGGTCTCCTGTTCTATATCCGATGCCGGGGCCGCAATTACCTTATGCCCTCAGCTAAGTGTACGAGCCTGCTGTTTGCAAAAAAGCCATCTTGTTTATACTATCATAATTTATCGGTTATGTCTGCCCCGGTTATTATTCCGGGACAAGAAATACAGAGTGTGCCTGATCATCCCGGACGCGTCACAATTCGATGCAAAAAGGAAACCCACATAAACACTGGATCATTCGACCTCTTCCAGCATCTATGCGGGTTTCCTTTTATCAGCAGATGACGGGAATCGAACCCGCCTCCCCAGCTTGGGAAGCTGGTGTTCTACCGATGAACTACATCTGCAGGTGAAGAGCCGGAAATGGGACTCGAACCCGCGACCTACGCATTACGAATGCGTCGCTCTACCGACTGAGCTATTCCGGCACGCCGCCATACGAGTGGCAACGTTGTTATTATAAAGGCAACCCATTACTTTGGCAAGTGTTTTTTTACGGAAGCTCCGGGCGTATTTTTTACGGAAGCTCAGGCGTTTTTACGGAAGACCCTTTTTACGGAAGCTCCGGGCGCAGCCGCGAGGCCTTGGACAAATGACCGAAGCTCTGCCGCTGAGACAGGGCAGTCTGAGCTCTCACAGCGTATCCGTGTTGATATCCCCGTTGATATCCTGAACTTCAAATGACAGCCTGTATCCCGGATTCCCCTGCAGAGCGTCCCAGGAGCGCCGTATCCGCATCAGGGCGATATCCGCATTTACACGGTTCGTATCCGTCAGGATCACCATATACTGTGACAGTCCCAGGTGGCATTCAACATCAGTCTGCCTGATAGTCCTCTTAACCACGCCGGCCAGTTCTCCCATCCACTTCTCATGCAGGGCGGGATCAGACGGATTCTTCCTGTTTCCTGAGGCAAATGCCCCGTCCGCCTCCATCGTGATAAGAACCAGCTGGACTTCACAGGCGTTCCTCCTGGCATAGCGCCTCAGGAAATGATAGATCTCCTCAAATCCCGCATTGCTTGTCTGAAGGGCCCCGTTCTTCTCATCCTCCCTTCCGAGAAGGGCACGGAGCTGCACGATCCCCACAAGGTCATCAGAATCAGTCCCGTGCATCGCGAAGTTCTGATCCTTATCGATCATCTCAAGCATTATATCCAGAAAATACGGATCGAACTGCGTTCCCCGGCCTCTCTCCAGCTCCCTGCGCGTATCTTCCTGAGAGAGCGCTGTACGATAACTCCGCTCACTGGTCATAGCATCGTAGGCGTCCGCCACCGCTATGATCCTTGCTTCCTCGGGAATCCTGTCTCCCGCAAGGCCGTCAGGATAACCTGTACCGTCATAATGCTCATGATGGCTCCTGGCTCCGATCTCAATACCCGGCATCTGGGTAATATCCGAGAGGATCTCCGCGCCGACCATTGGATGCGTCTGAATCACCTTCATCTCCTCAGGAGTCAGCTCTTCCGTCTTCGTCAGGATCTTATCCGGGATACCGATCTTGCCGATATCGTGCAGGATGCTCATGTAGTACAGGCGGTGCAGATAGTCAGGGTTCTTCCCTGCACGCACCGCAATCTCCCTGGCGTACATGGCCACACGGCTAGAATGGCCGTTCGTGTAAGGATCCTTGGCCTCGATGGTATTCACCAGAGTTGTTACCATCTGCATATTCATATTCATGGCCTTCCGGTGCTCATGCTCCTCAAGCTCGGCATCCCTCAGATCCATGAACCGGTCGACAACATAGACCGCCGTCACGCCTCCCGCAAGCAGAATGGCGTATCCCAGAACAGCCTCAGGCAGAAAATACCAGTCGTCAACGCCGCCCTTCATAGTCAGATACCACCGCACAAGCAGCAGTACAGTCTCGCCGAAAAGGCTGATAACCACCGTGGTAGTGCACAGATCCCTCTCACCGTATACGGTGCTGAGAAAAATCGGCAGCAGGAACAGCGTCATCAGAAGCGAATATGAATAGTGAAATGTGCCGATAACCGCGGCAAGTATCACCAGAGTCACTACAGGGATATAATTCAGAATTCTCTCCTGACCGGCATAACAGCGCATCAGGAACAACGCAATAAGATATACTGCCAGATTGACAGCACTGGGAATGATCAGGTTCCATGTCAGGTATTCCGGAACAGGCATGTCAATCATGCCCGTACCAGATCTGAGAAAGAAGAATACGCCCTCGGCGGCAAGCGTGACAAGAACAAACACAAGGCAGAGCCTCATGTTGATCCTGCGAAGCCGCTGCAACTGTGTCCTCATAGTATTCTCTCCCCAGCATCAACGCCTGCTCACGCTCTGAGCATCATCTGTCCATCATTTACAATATGTGCCGGCATCATCTGCCCGTCATTTACATTTATATTTTAGCATCCCCGGCTCTTCCAAACAACCCGAATAAGTGCTATAGTATAAAAGCACATCGGTTCACATATATGTATATGATGCACATACAGCTGTTAAGGGCGGCTTGCGGGACCGTATGCAAATGGGGAGGAATTGCATATGTTAAGGGGACACGTTTCAAAGTTCCTGGGAGCAGTCGCACTCTCAGGAGCCCTGATGCTGTCAGGCACAGGGACAGTATGCGCCTATGACGCCGAGAAGACGGCTGAAGTCGGAATGGTACGCGGGGATCTGGCTACCTGGACTCAGCGCGGCGAGAGCTTTGAGGAAAACCGCGAGCTCTCCGTGAACGGCTCTTCTCCTCTGTCGATGATGGGCTGCAGCTATTACGCGACATTTTTTATGCTCTGCAAGATGGGGCTCAGGAACCAGCTCACGGACACCGCATGGGAATTTGCGATGGACTGCGCGAAAAAAGGCCTTGCCAAGGAAGGCACCGGTTACTTCGATCCGCGCTCCATAAACGAGCTCACGGACGGTCTCGCGGAATTTGTCGAGGAAGGAAACTTCGAGAACTATTACGACGGCCAGTCCGCCATCTACAATTGCTCAGACACCGAAGATGTGATCGATCTTCTGAGAAATCTCACAGAGAAGAAGGGCTACTTCTGCGTCATCTGCTGCCTCGGCACAGTTACGAATTATCAGGGGTACGAATACAACTCGGCCGGCCACTACATCTTCGTGGACCAGGTTCTTGACGACGACCTCGTTATAGGAGATCCTGCATTTCCGGGAACACGGTGGTCCGAAAACTGGGGCGCCCACGGAGCACAGATTGTCAAGATCTACTGCTACCGGCTCCGCGATACGCTCGGCAGACAGATTGATCCGGGACGCCTGCAGTCGATGTACATAGTCAGAAACTTCGAAGATTATTGATACGTCTGTTTCTACGGTTCCGCATACGTCGATATATGCCTGGAATAGTTAACGGCATGGTAAGCCTGGAAGTTAACGGCATGGCCTGAAAGCCATGCCGTATGTTTTCGCTCTGATTAACTGTGCCGAAGACCTGACATCCATGTAAGCTGTATGATCATTGAGCAGTCCGTATCAGGCTTCCGGCAGCTGAAAGTGCGCCGAAATCACTTATCGAACCTGGTTAGATCATTGGAAGATACTATCGACATCAGTATTGATCCGTATCCTCCCGCCTCCGCATAGCCTGACCTGCCTATGATAGAGCAGGCGGTACCTGAATCCCTGACTCCAAAGATACGCGGGATGTAAGTATGCATGAATTCCACGTAATCCTCTATGCTCTCGTCATAGGAATCATACCTGCGGTATCCTGAACCCGCGCGGATCCCGAACAGGTTATTGTGATAAACATTGCTTCCGTACCCTGTCTCGAGACATGCCTGGGCGACAACCAGCGACGCGAGGATGTTGTTGTATACCTGATTAATACGGGCCTTCTCGCCAATCTCATTGATGAAGCCGTCAGTGCTGCCTGCATGCTTGCACTTCACGAACTGGCCTTCCTCGTCAAAAATGCACTTGATGCCGTTCACCTTGCAGGTTCCGCCCGCGGCGAGGGAACATATCACTCCCTTCTTCCCTTCCTCACGGAAGTAATACTGCTTCTTCTTGATGGTGAACCATCCCTTAACCAGCCTTCCTCTTCTGCTGCCTGTCCTGACCGCGTAGTACCTTCTGGTTCCGACCGTAATCCAGCCTGTCTTCTTCTTTCCTTCCTCGTAGTAATACCAGCTGCCGTTTTTCCTGACGAATCCGTTTTTCCTGGCGTTTTTTTTCTTCTTCTTGGAAGACTTCTTCTTTGCAGCCTTCTTCGAAGCCGCCCAGACAGTCCCGGATTCAGTTTGAAGGATGGGAGCAGCGGCAATCACTATGCCCAATGCTGCAATCAGACATATCAGAATACGCCTGACAGCTCTCCTATACTCAATCACTTAGTCTCTCCCTTCAACTGTTCACATTCTGCAGCAAATCATCAAATCGATAATTATGAATGTAAGGACATTTTATAAGCTAAAGGCTAATAGGTCAAGTGATTTTGTTAAAACTTTTGTAACATTTATTCCTCTTCATCGATCTGAATCGGATGAATATCATACTTATCGAGGAGTTCACCGTTCAGTTTCTCATTCAGGTCATTCAGCACATCCTTGATCTTCTCTCCCTGCGCAATCTGCCGGAGCATCCCCGGCCAGGCAGCATCAAGCTCTGAATAAAGCTCCATGGTCGGAGCGTACTCCTCATAATAGTCGTTGAAAACTTCGTACAGCCGCATGACCTCATCACTGCCGTACATATTATTCAGTTCATGGCCGCCTATACGCCTTCTCGCCGGGAAGCATCCCGACATGAGCACAGCGTCAGTATACGCCTCCTCATCCGTCATCATATAGCGGATAAATGACACTGCCGCCTCTTCTTTCTCCTTATCCCCGCTCTTCACAGCACCGAGCGCTCCGATCGGCCCCGTGAGAGTCGGCACATTTTTCGAATTCGGATACATCATCGGGAATACCCTGAAGTTTGTCTGTCCCTCCGCTTTCCTCTGCTTCGACGCGCTCCAGTTAAATGTCATGAACAGATCGCCATTTATGAATGCTTCATTTTCGGCATCCCCGTCCATATCGGGATCGAACTCAATACCCTTGCCGAAAAGCTTTCTGAGAGTAATGAAGGTGTTGCGTATCCCGCCCTTACCGAGCTGGTATGTGGAACGATAATCATCGATCAGTCCCGTCTTAAAGAAATTTTCGACGAAGCACATGAATGCTCTCTGACCGTTCTGGTCTTTGCAGTATACCTTCCCGACAACGCCTTTCTCATCACCTTTTTGAACCTGCGTGTCGTGAATCCTCAATACGCTGTCAATGAACCCGCTGTCCTTCCATGTATGCACTTCTTCATTCATGTACTGAAGCACACCGGCCTCCTCAAACATGTCGTAGTTTACGGCCATAGTATAGAGGTCACGGTAGAGAGGCACAGCATACCATATGCCTTCTCTGCTTATGGCTGCGTCTGTCATCTCCGGGCGGAATTCACTAATAATATCCTCATCCCACAGATCGTCAAGTTCGACCATCAGTCCGTCATTCCCCCACTCCGTCACGAGATATTCGGGAGCTCCAAGAACGACGTCAGGAGCCTGCGTGTCTTCCGCATTCTGATCGTCTGCCGAGTCCCTGGCAGCTTTCTGATCCTGGTCATCTGCCGCCTTAGCAGCTCCCAGCGCTTCGGCAATCTCATGTTCGCCGCTGTCTTCATCAAGTATGCGGAATGACACGGCTATATCAGGATGCTCTTTCTCAAAATCGTCGACAAGCTCCTGTACTTTCGTGCCATCGCACCAGTCGCCGGCCGGGCAGATCCACCAGCTGATATTGACCTGATCTTTCTTAGCCTCTGTTTCTTTACCGTACACAGTAAACGGCGCGGTTCCCATCAAACAGGACGCCGCAGCCGCCATCGCTACATATTTTCCGCAAAATCGATGATGCATGTAGATTATTTCCTCCATAAAACAGTTTTGAGATTTGCAAAACAGCCCGCTATGATTTACAGACAGCAGCCCGCATAAACCGAGTATAAACTCAACGCTTCAGCTATCTGCAGGAACTGCCCGCTATGATTTACAGACAGCAGCCCGCATAACCGAGTATATCATCTGGTATACTTCGCCGGGATAGTGGACTCCGTCCGTAGTCGTAAACGCATGATCCACAAGATAATCATATGTATCTATGATTCCGAATCCGTTAAGCGCATTCGCGATGGTTCGGTTGAAATCAACAACCGTCTGGTTCTGAACCGAATAGCCGTATGACGGCTCCACTGCTTCATCCACGGGATTAACCGTCATGAAGTAAACCGTTGCCCCGCGTTTTCTCAGTCTCTTGCCAAGCGTCTTGAGAACCGAGAGGTACTCGTTCGTCTCCGTCAGGTCATTTATGCCAAGATTTATGACCACAGCCTTCTTCTTGACATCCATAGAATCAAGCTGAGGTATGACACTGTCCCTCAGCCAGTATATGCCCTCTCCGACTGAACAGATCCAGGTCGCGCTTCCGCCTACCTGCTTGTGCATACCCTCAAATCGGGAATCACCGATCATGATGACATTGTCCTCCGTCACCTTCTTGCCGGAGGTTGTAGCGAGGTCTGCTCTTGGCGGAGCGGTATACACTTCCGGTCCGAGCGAAGGCGTTCCCGTGATGCCCGCCAGCGGCACCCTAAGCATGATATCGCGGACAGCAACACTCTGAGAACGCTTCTTAGGACGTATAGTAACACGAAACCTGTATGTCACCCCGTTATAGGCCACCTTGATAACAGCGCGGCCAGACCTCTTCGCGGTAAGCAGGCCGTTCTGCTTAAGCTTCACCCTCTTCGTGCCTGAAGCAATTCTCCATATCAGTGATTCGTCCACATCCTTGAGCTGGAGGCGGACCGTCTGGCCTACCCTCATGCTGAATCTAATATTGGCGGTTGCTGCCTTCGGCCTTATAGCCAGTATCAGGCACAAGCTTATGCTTACACAAAAAATGATGCCGATGCGCGGCAGTATGCTGGCTCTTTCGCGCTTCGGCATATGTGGTGACTCCATCTCTCCGCTCTGCTCCAATAATAACTGTTCTATGTTGCTGCTGTTTTCCGATATATGCCTGCATGGCAAATGTTTAATATTTACAATATACGATTTGAAGCAATCTTTCAACTGTTTTACGGACAACTTACCGTATAAACCGTCTGAGCAGACTGCACAGCTGCTCCTCATCATGAGCTGTCAGGTCTGTTTCCACTGTGCTCTCGTCTTCCGTACCGCGGCGAAGCCACAGTGTATGCCATCCGCAGGCTTTAGCCCCTGTGATATCATGCTTCACAGAATCCCCTACCATCCACAGATCCTTTGGGCTCAGACCAAAGAGATCTTCACCGGCGCGGAATATACCGGGTTCAGGTTTGGAAATCGCCAGATCTCCTGAGACTATCACTGCTGATTCGGGGATATACTTGTCAAGTCCCAGGGTCCAGTACTTTTTCCACTGAAACTTAGACGCTCCGTTTGTGATGACCCCAAGGCGTACAGCGGAGCATGCGGATAGGTCTCGCAGCGTTTTATGCAGCTCGTCCGACATCTCCATGTGCTCCTGGAGATATGTATAGTGGTCCGCAAAGGCTTCTCCATCCTCCCGGGCAGCATCAGCCCCAAGATGCCTGAGCGTCTTGACAAAGCGCCAGACATTAGACTCCCATGGGGTTATCTCGCCTGTTACCACAAGCGGATAATTCTCATCCCCATACATATAGAAGATATCCATGAATGTATCTTCCTGCGCGGAACCCGGTGCTCCGCATATTGTTACGGGATCACACGACGCAGTAGTACCGGGGCATATATCCCGCGCGGCGCGCAGCAGAAGCGCTCTTCGGCTGTATAGCGTATCATCAATGTCAAAGAAAAGCCCTGTCATTATTGTTCTCTCTGTGTCACTTTGTGAAGCAGCATGCCTTAATAAAAACCAGCTTGCTTTGCGAATCAGCTTGCCTTCAAATAGTCTATCTGGTTCTGCAATGATTCCTGCACCAGGTCCAACTGTTTAAGTATCATATTCTCAGACTCGTGAATTGACTTGTGGATTGACTCGTCGACGTATTCTTTCATGTCCTGGAACCTGATATCCATGGTTTCTTCCAGGGCTTCGAATCTCTTATCGATGGCTTCGAATCTCTCATCCATAGCTTCGAATCTCTTATCCATCCTCGATTCCATAGCCAGTAATCTGGTATCCAGTTTTGTATCAATAAGTGCACCGATAGCCTGCAGATCTTTTTCGTCCAACATGTTGTATCCTCCTATTCGCGGCTTACTGCCACCGGGAAGTCCTGCATATTAAATATGATAGTCTTAGAGCTTGTAATATCAGTTCTTGTGATCTATAGATTAATCAATCCCGGAAACGCTGCAGCTTAATTATCAGCTTGCCTTCAAATAGTCTATCTGGGTCTGTAATGATTCCTGCACTAGGTCCAACTGTTTAAGTATCATATTCTCAGACTCGTGAATTGACTTGTGGATTGACTCGTCGACGTATTCTTTCATGTCCTGGAACCTAATATCCATGGTTTCTTCCAGCGTCTCGAATCTCTCATCGATGGCTTCAAACCTCTTATCCATCTTTGATTCCAGCGTCTCGAATCTCTTATCGATGGCTTCGAATCTCTCATCCATAGTTTCGAATCTCTCATCCATAGTTTCGAATCTCTCATCCATAGCTTCGAATCTCTTATCCATCCTCGATTCCATAGCCAGTAATCTGGTATCCAGTTTTGTATCAATAAGTGCACCGATAGCCTGCAGATCTTTTTCGTCCAACATGTTGTATCCTCCTTCGCGCAGCTTACTGCCACCGGAAATCCTGCTAATACGGATGCTGTATACAGTCTTAGAAACGCTGCTGTTTTGAAAGTGACGCATCTCCGGGATCTCCCGGTATGTTATATATAGTTCTTCATACAGGGAAATGTGCCTGAAAAGGCAGAATTGCAATCCCAGAAATGTATGTATGCTCAGAATACAAGAAAGGCGTCGGTTCGTCAAGATAAACAGGGGAAAAGAATCGTCCTCATATGAACAGGGAAAAATCGTCCTCATATCAGCAGGGGAAACAATCGTCCCCTTCCACACTGCAGTAATATGATGCTGGAGCAAAGACCTCCACGCGCTGCCGCATGGAGGTCTTGACTAAATGTCTTATCAACAATTCAGTTTACTAATGCTGCTTCAGTGCTTCTTCATGCGTCTTCTTGTGAAGAGCAGGAAGATTACCGCGGCGGCCGCGATGAGCATTGTGATCATCAGCGGCAGGATCGGTGACTGGTCGCCGGTCCGGACTGCATTTCTCTGAGCTCCGGCCGCTCCCTGGTCGCCCTGCTGATCCTTGTCACGGTTCGCGCCGGCCTTGTCGCCGCCCTTGTTGGTGACAGTGATCACACCGCCGTCCGCACGGGCGTAGGTGAGGCCATTTCCGCTGTAGCTGACTGAGTAGGAGAAGCCCTTCTTGCCGCTGACAAGCTTACCGTTCTTGTCAACCTCAGCCACATAGATCTCATCCGTATACGGCAGATCACGGAACACCGCAGAACCGGAGGACGCATTGTTCAGCGTCACCTTCTGGATTGAAGTTCCACGAATCTGGTTCGTGAAATTCTTGTCCGAATACAGAGCGAAGTAGAAGGTATCCTTAACCTTATTCGCCTTGCCGTTGGTGCCGACAACCTTCTTGTTGACAGTCAGGTTGACCGATACATAAGCACCGAGAACACCCTCAGCAACCGTATTCTTAATGATCGCATTTGCGGTCGGGTTGACGCCGCTGATCTGAGCCGTACCGTTCGTAATCGAGACATTTGTGACTGTCGCGGACTTCGTATACGGCTTACCGGTCGCATCCGTCTCAGCTACATAGTAGGTGCCGAACGGAAGATTCGTAAATGTCACTTCCGTCGTGTATGCATTCTGCAGCACGATCGGTTTGATGTCACTGACACGCTTCGTCAATGCGCTGTCGCTGAACAGTGCGGTGTAGAATGTCTGACTGACAACCTTGAATGCGCCGTTGTTCTTCAGCGTGTACTTAGTGACCTTGACAGAACCGGTTCCCGCAGGAGCCTTGGCATCCTCGACAAGGAGGACACCATCAGAGGTTCTGCCTGAGTACTTAACCGTACCATCCTCATTCAGAACAAATGTCGTATCTGCAGTTACGCTATAACCCTTCGGTGCTACTGTCTCGCGAAGAGTATAGGTCTCGCCAGGAGTAAGCTTCTTAACCTCGTGCGGAGTTGTTGTAGAATCCCATTCTTCAACAACATTACCCTTGGAATCGAG
Organism: Lachnospiraceae bacterium UBA3711; assembly: GCA_002371345.1. Taxonomy (GTDB): domain Bacteria; phylum Bacillota; class Clostridia; order Lachnospirales; family Lachnospiraceae; genus Porcincola. Next base: position 685 of record DFHY01000051.1, on the reverse strand, counting down.
GATCACGATATGGGCTTCTGCAATCTCCTTCTGATTCGTCACATCAACCTTCGAAATCTTGATCTTCTTGACATATACGTCCTTCAGATCAGCCGCGGCTAACGTATTCTTGCTTACTGTTGTTGCTGTTTCAGTGACTGACTGACTCTCCTCGAAGAAGTAGCCATCGATAACGGCATTTGTCTCAACTACCTTATAGCTTCCTGTCTCAATACCAGTGAATGTCTTGGTGTAAGTCTTGCCGCCATCAGTTGTTACAAATCCGTCACCTATAGTCAGCTGTACCGCATTCTTGACAACATTTCCATCCTTGTCAAGGTAGCCAATGACCTTACCGCTCTCATCAAGCTTCCTGACTTCAAACTTCAATGCACCTTCTGCTTCTTCCCTGGTCACTCCGCCGCTAACCGTCTTCGTGATTACAAGGTTTCCTATGGCTGTGTAGACATCCTTAAGATCTGCCGCTGCAGCCTTGTCGTTGTTAACAGTTATCGTTTCTGTCTCTGTTACAGAGTCAGTCTTCTCGAAGCGATAGCCTTCGATAGCTGTATTGGTCTCAATGACTTTGTAAGTTCCTGCTTCGATGCCATCGAAATGCTTCTCAATACTGGTGATATGTCCGGAAGCGTCCTTATTGATCTTGTCAAAGTCAGATACAGACAGCTCAACCTTCTCCTTCTGTTCC